>NZ_SOHD01000002.1:0-282650 GCF_004403235.1 Cryobacterium sp. Hh38
CGAGCTGACTCCTGTCATTCCTGCGTTCGTCAAGGGGAACTCCTTCCCCGCCCTCTACGACACTATTCGGGACGATCCCGGTGCCTTATCCAAGGTTGACAGAGAGGGCTTCTGAAAGATTGCGCCATGTTCGCATTGATTCTGGCCGCCACGGCCCACAGCTACTTTTTCTTGCGCCGGTTCATGCCGACCACCATCGTGATCGACGCGGTCAATACGCGGCGTGGGCTGAAGTGGGGTGTGCCGGCGATGCTGCTCGCCGTTCCGTATGCGATCGCTGCTGACTATTGCCGAGCCCAGATTGAAGCCGGTGGTGCGGGCTGGCTGGACCTGCTCGTGTTGCTGTTTCTGTGGAACACACTCAAGTTTGTTTTGATCGGGCCGATCAGCCTCCTGAAGTTGATCTCAGTACGCGTTCGTGAAGCCGTGGCACGCCACCGCATGACCAGGACGCTGCTCGCCGACGACGTCGATCACTTCGCCGAGCCCACACTCGTGTCGAGGCGCGGCTAACGGCACGTCCGGGCTGGCGTACCTCTTGGTAGCGGCATGATTGGCTCACACACGTCCGCGCACAGGAGGCTTCACTATGACGATCCCGCAGGAGCAGTTCGACGACCTGCTCAGCCGCACCGCCTTGGCTGCTCTGTTCTACTTTCCGGAGGTCGCTGTCGACGATGACGGCCCCAGCCTGCAGAACGACATTGCCTACTGCCTGGAGCCCGTCGCCGGGATGGCGGACGAGGACGCCGAGCGGCTCCGAGTCGCGGTCGGGCGTGTGATCACGAATCCGACGGCGCATCGCTCCGAACTTCTTGCGCTCGTCATCGAGCTGGCCCCGCCGCCTGCCGAGTAGCCGCGATCATGAACGACCCATCTGAGGAAGGCTCCGTGCTTAGGAAGCCGCTGGCGGAGTATCCGTCTGGTTATGATGCGGCTGAGGAGCGGCGACAGTATGTGGCGGCGAACCGCGACCGGATCCGCGAGCTGAATCGGCTCTGGCGGTCGGAACACCTTGACCGGGCCCGGGAGCTCAATCGCGACTCGATGCGTCGGGCCGCCGCTCGCCGGCATCGGGAGGTGGAGGTGCGGGCGCGGGGGAGGGAGCGGGCGAAGCAGTGGCGTGTGGACCATCCGGAGCGTCGGCGGGAGTATCAGCAGCGGTGGGTGGCGGAGAATCGCGACAAGGTGCGCGAGTACTACAACCGCTACTACGAGGCCCATCGTGACGAGGTGAACGCTCGGGCTGCGGCCAGGCGGGATGCGGACCCCGAGCGCACGAAGCAGATCACCCGGCAGTGGGCTGAGCGCAACAAGGAGCGCCGTGCCGAGTTGCAGCGCAACCGGCGCAGCGACCCGGAGATTTACCAGTCAGAGCTGGAGGCAAACGCTGCCGCGCGCCGTCTCAAGCGCAGCTTGAGTCGAGCCGGGCTCCCGCCGAAGCGCATTCATGTCGCGACGGCGGCTGAGCGTCGGGCCAACGAGCGCGACGCCGACGCGTATTTCAACGATCCGTCGCGGCCCGAGCATCTGCGGCAATTCACCGTGTTCGCCGAATCGCTGACCGAGCACATGCTCAAGAACGGTGCCCGTATGCGCGAGTTCGCCGAAGCCTATGTATCGTCGCGTGCCCGTGTCGGCCTTCCGCCCGTGTCGGTGGAAGACGTCGTGTACGCCCGCGCCGTCGAAATAGTCGCAGAGCGGATGCGCCGGGTCGACCTGCTGACCGGCCGCGACGTTGCTGCGGCCGTGCGGAGTACGAAGGCTGAGGTGAGGAGGGAGGAACGGCAGTTGCAGTTTCATTGGCTGGTTAAAACTGTCGTCGCCCATGTACACAGCGATAATGTTCGGCTGCGCTTTGACGCGGAGATAGAAAATCACGCACGGAATCTTCGGGGAAAACCTCGTGCGCAAGTCGAGTCACTTGTTGTGCAACTCGCGATGCGTGAAGTGGTCCAGCGCGTGCCCACGAATAAGCTGACGATCGATGACGCTCGCCGTGCGGCGCGTATTGCGGGGCTTCGACTTGGAGCCTCAATCCAAGATCGCCTGGCTACCCCTACCGTCACGTCCCCACGTCCTGTGAGCTTCGACCCGATGGTGCAAAGGTGAACGCAGAGCCACAGCCTTGATCTGTGGGCCGTCGCGGCAGAAGCCCGCTGAGTGCGATCCCAACGAGACGCGGTGGAATCCCTGACGTCGATCGCTGTTATGGCCTGCTCGGGCCCTTGCACCGCACGGCCACTCGATGTGTGATACTGATTCTCCGATCCAAATGGGGGAGTGCAGTGAATGGCGGGCCATGGCAGCGACTGAACCGCCTTGACCAGATCGGCATTCGCCGGTCCCGAGCGAGGTACGCCATGTCAGTGGTTGGTCGTAACGTGCAAACATGGCCCACATCGCTGAAGTTCTCGCTGCGTTTCAGGACGGCGAAGTACGACTCATGTTCTCGCGTCGGAAGGACACGGACGAGCTGGTGTTGCTCGAGGACATGACATGACGCGGCGGTGGCAGGGCGCTCGTGCGCTACAGCGTCACCGGCGCGAAGGATGCCTCGGTCAGGGCTCAGTAGAGTGCCGGTCGGCGGTCTTGGATGACGTTGTTCCGTGGGCTGATAGTGGTGCGATGCGGATCGATTGCCAGAAGGGCGTCGACTCGATCGCCGTCTAGGGTCCCGGTCGGCCAGCCGTCTGAGCCGATGATGGATGTTCCCTGGGTCCACTCATTGTGCAATTCGGCGCCGCGTCGATCGCAACAGGCGATTGCCACGCGAGAACTTCGGGCGGCGGCCATCGCCTGAATTACCTCCGGTGCGTGTTCCCCCGACGGTTTTGGCACCAAAGGCCAATTTGTGGGCACGGCTATCATTTCGGCACCACCCACTGCGAGGGAACGAGGCATTTCTGGGAACTCGAGGTCGTAACAGATCAGCACACCAAGCCGGCCGACCGGCGTCTCAGTGACGGCAGGTCGGTCTCGACCCGCGGTGAATATTGTCAATTCTCCGTCCCATAGATGGGTCTTCCGATACACGCCGAGAACCCCGCCACTCCCGAGTGTGACCGCGGTGTTGAATAGCGCTTCATTGCGGGATTCGCAGATGCCCACAACCACAGTCATAGTCGGGGACAGCAAACCGGCCCAACGCTCCAGAATTGGATGCGCAATCGGGATGGCGCAGCTCGTGGCCTCATCCTTGCTGCGTAGGTAGTACCCACTGGTCGACAGCTCTGGGAGGACCAACAGGTCCACTTCATCGATGACAGCGGCTCGTATGGCATCTTCGATCATCGTGAGATTCGCGGATAACTGCCCCAGCTGGGGCGCGAGTTCATGGCAGCGGACACGAACGTGTCGTGTCTCCGGGGTCTCTGGCGCGGTCGGTTCGTTGGGCATCATGAGCCTAAACGCTGGCTGCCGTCGACTCATACATCAGTGCGGAGGCGCGTGCTGTCCGCATGCTGGCGGTTGCGCGGTGGGCGGCCATGCCCTCAGACGCCGAAATTATTTCGACTGCCGGTGCGAGTTCGGAGGTCGTTTGGGGGGCGATTCTCTGATACGTGAGTGGTTTCAGGAAACGTGAGACGGACAGACCGCCACTGTGTTTCGCGCCCCCTGCCGTGGGAAGAACATGGTTCGTCCCAGCCATGCCCTTGTCCGAGTAGGCCACTGTGCTCCAGGCGCCGATAAACAGGGAGCCATAGTTGCGAAGGTTGTCGTGGTAGTAATCGTCATCGTCGGTCATTACCTCGAGATGCTCGGGAGCCAAGTCGTCCATTAGCGCAATGGCGACATCGCGGTTCGCAGCGACAGTCACGGTGCCATAATCACGCCAGGCCGCCCCAGCAATGGAGGCAGTCTCAAGCGTTTCCAGCTGGCGGTTGACAGCGGCAATGACGGCGTGGCCCAATTCTTCGGAAGTGGTAATCAGGGCGGCCGGTGAGTTGGGGCCATGCTCGGCCTGACCGAGAAGATCAGCGGCAACGAGTTCAGCATCGGCGGTGTGGTCGGCAATGACTGCAACTTCCGACGGCCCGGCCAGCAGATCGATCGCCACAGTGCCGAACAACTGTCGTTTTGCCTCGGCGACATAAGCGTTCCCCGCCCCGACGAGCATGTCGACCGGCGCCTCGCCGAGCAACCCGAAAGCCATCGCAGCCAAAGCCTGGACTCCTCCCAAAATGAACACACGGTCCACTCCGGAGAGGTACGCCGCATACGACACGGCGTCATTGGCCCGACCGTTCGGCTGCGGCGGTGTGCACGCAAGGACGGATGGAACACCGGCAACTTTCGCCACGCCGACCGTCATGAAAGCGCTCGCGGTAAGTGGGAACCGTCCGGCAGGAAGATAGGCTCCAACCCGAGAGATGGGAACGTAGCGACTACCCGCGATCAACCCGGGCACAAGCTCAACTTCAAAGTCCTTGAGCTGGGTGCGTTGCTCACGGGCGAAGGCCTGTGTTCGGGACGCGCCCAGTTCGATCGCCGCGCGAAGGTCGGCCGGCAGCCGATCTCCGCTACTAGCGAGTTCCTTGGCGCTCAGCTCAACGTTGGACTGGGTCCAAGAGTCCAGCTGCGCGGCGTATTGCAAGACTGCATCCATCCCCCCTGCCTCGATGGTGCTGAGCATTTCGGAGACAGTGGCGATCACTTTTGGGTCACGCTGGGCGGCAGGGCCGTCCAGACGGGGAGTCTTGAGATGGCGATAGGAGCCGGCGGCGGCAAGGAGGGCAGCGGATGTAAAGAGCATGAGGCGAGCCTAGGTGGCTCTTTCTCGGAGGACAAGACCGAGGTAAACTATCAGTGGCATAGGGTAAAGCTATGACAATCACGCAACTGCGGGCATTCTTGCTCGCTGCGACCCTCGGGTCCTTCACCGCGGCAGCGCTGGCCCTCGGCACGGCCCAGCCGACTGTGTCTGAACTCGTTCGCAAGCTCGAGGTGGAGGGGGGGCTGCCACTATTCGCGCGAACGGGACGGCGCCTTGTTCTGACATCTGCTGGGGAAGAACTGCTGCCGTGGGCGCGTCGGGTCGTGGACGGCGTGGACGGCGCGAGGCAAACCTTGGATGCGCTGCGCGGAATTACGGGCGGTGTCGCGTCCTTTGGCGTTTTGCGAAACGCCGGATACTACTTTCTCTCGGATCTGGCCGAACGGTTTCACGCGGAACGCCCGGGCGTTCGCACGCGGCTCGTGGGCCAGAACTCGGTAGAGGTCGCTGACGGCGTACGTGGCGGCGAGCTTGAAGCCGGACTTGCGGTTCTTCCGATCGACAATGACGGTTTGTCCGTGACTCCGCTGCTTCGCGACGAGGTGGTCTGGGCAAGCGCGGATCCTCGTCGGCTTCAAGCGCCCATGACGATCGCGGCGATTGGTGACGCGCCACTCATTCTTTACGACGCCCACTACGGCTGGAATGATCCAACGCGCAGACAGCTCGCTGAGCGTGCCCAACTGATCGGGGTGCGACTGGAGCCGATGATCGAGGTTGAGAATGTTGAGTCAGCGCTGGTTTTGGTGGCGCGGGGCATGGGAGACACGCTTCTGTCGCGAGCTGTCGCGTCGAGCGCTGGATTTCCCGCATCGGTGGGTACGGTCTCGTTCGCAGAACCTCTCTTTGACACCATCGCACTGATCACGCGCGAGGGGGCGACTCTGTCCCCGGCCACAGCTGAGCTAGCGCGATTGGCGACAGAGATGTTGCGCGCCCCGTCATTGAGCACCGATCCGCTATAGCCTCAGCCTATGGTTCATATAGGTCCGCATCGTCTTGTGCAGCGAATTTGGTCCCCCTATTCTGAAAAAAACCGAGCGCAGGTTGTCGCTCTCACCGTCCAAATCAAGGGGAAGAATGACCCATCCACGTGACACGCTGCCGTCCGCAGCGCTGCCGAACGCCATTGAGTCACGCTCGATTGACTGGGTGCCCATTTCAGAGCGGCGGGGTAAGCCTTGGACCCTCTTCCCGCTCTGGTTCATGTCGAATGCGAATGTCACAACCCTTGCCACCGGCATGCTCGGTGCTGCTCTCGGTGCTTCGTTTCTGACTTCACTGGCTGCGATCGTGCTCGGGGTCGCCGTGGGGACAATTTTCACTGCGTTCCACTCAGCACAAGGTCCGCAGCTCGGCCTGCCGCAGATGATTCAATCCCGGGCCCAGTTTGGTTTCCGCGGGGTCGCTCTCATCTGCGCCGTCGTCGTGTTCAGCTTGGTCGGCTTCAATATGTTCAATCAGATGCTGGCGGGCGAGATTCTCACGATGACCACTGGTGTCGAAGCGAACGGGCTCTGGTACTTCGTCATCAGCGCACTCGCCCTCGTCCTCGCAATCTTCGGTTACCACTGGATCCACAAGACTCAGAAGTGGCTAACCCTCCTGTTCCTGCTGACCTTCGGAATATTCACGGTGGCGGCGATCGTCGCGGTGCCGCTGGACCCCACCCAGCTATCCTTTGACGGCTTCAACTGGCCGGCGTTCCTCGTTCAATTCGGCGCGGCTGCAGCGTACGCCTTGGGCTGGGCGCCTTATGTGTCGGACTATTCCCGATATCTCCCCCCGGAAACTCGTCCTGGAAAAGCCCTCTTCCACACCTACGGTGGAGTATTTGTCGGTGCGGTGTGGCTCATGGTGTTGGGTGCCTTCATCGCGGCGGTCTTCACCGCGGCAGGCCCACTTGACGGCGTTCGAGACGCGGCCGATATGATTTTGCCGGGTTCGGGCTTCTGGCTCCTCCTGGCAGCTCTTCCGGGTCTAATCAGCGTCATCACCGTGAATATCTATGCCGCAGCAATGGAACTAATCACGATCGCGGACTCGATTCGTCCCATTCGGCCGACACGAACGGTGCGAATAGTTGCCTGCACGCTGATTGCAATGGCGGCGTTCTTCGGTGCACTAGTCAGCACGGGCGACTTTCTTGCGAACTTCGGCAGCTTCCTAGTCATCCTGCTTTACGTTCTCGTGCCCTGGACGTCCGTGAACCTGGTCGACTACTACTTCGTCCGGCGCGGCCAGTACGCCATCCGACAAATCTTCAAGCCGGGAGGTATCTATGGCAACTGGGGTTGGCGTGGCATGACCGCCTACGCAATCGGCATCGTCGCGATGATTCCTTTCGCGGTTACTGCTTGGTACACCGGGCCAATCGCAGAAAGCCTGGGCGGCGCCGACCTCGCCTTGTTCGTTGGGTTGGCAGCCTCCGCTGTCGCCTACGTGATCCTCGCTCGTGGCATTGATCATGATCGCGAGCGGCGGGCTGCCGACGAGGACATGGCTCTTCATGGAGAGGAAGCGGTCATGTTTGCGCCGAGGGCGTGACTGACGGGCCCGCATAGGGCAGGCGAGGCCCTATTCTGGAACTGTCTTACTTGTCACCTCGGTGCTAGTGCTACCATCCCAAACCGCGCTCAGGCGTGGTTGCTTGGAAGTTTGGTTCGCTCCCTTGCACCCTCAGCTGACGTAGAGATCGCGCAGTCAGCCGATTGGACGGCCATCTCGGTGCGTCCGTGAGGGCTTCATAGGCTTTTCAAATCGCGCAAGCGCCACCATGAGACCCCCTTCTCTCAGTTTTTTTAACGAGGAGAAGGGGGTTTCACGATTAGTGCGTGGTGCTGACCCGCCTGAATATTATTTCGATGAGCAGCCCGGACTAGCACCCTCGACCCCGGGTGCTCACGACGCCCTATGCCGCGCACCCGAACCCATCGTTCGGCATCTCCCGAAGCCACCACCGTCTCCGACGGGCATCCCCTCAACGAATTAGAGGGAGGTCACGTCCTGGGGGGATGATCTCTTTAGATAGAGCCGTCGCATCAGGGGTCTGTGACCATTAGTTCAGGTACCAGCTCTAACCCATCGATGCGCTCGCGGAGGTGTGTGTAGGCCCGAAATCAGGAGTTCGGCTCGCGCTCGGTATCGTGTGTCGACTGGGCGGGTTTGGGACCAAGCCTAAGGACTTGATCCGCGCACGTTTATTCAACGTTTATTGCGTCGAGACCAGCCTAGATGGGCCGAAGCATTGCGATAGAATTGCAACAGATATCACAGGGAACTCCTGATCAGATCGAGATCAGACTAGGTCTCGCTATGAGAGTCGCTCGGCCAAAAAGGGTCCGCCGCAATCCGATTGTCGTAGGTTCGATTCCTACCGGGGGCACCGCACTGTAGCGAACGGCACAATCAGGTGCGAGCGCGTTTCTGCTGAATGTATCTTCGGCCGTAGTAGATCGTCTGGGCTACACCGAGCCCCAGCATTCCGACCGAATAAAACACGTTGTCGCCGCTGACGGCACTCCAAACGCCGAGGCCGAAGAAGACCAGGCCCAATATCGTCAGCGCAGCGGTGCTTTTGTTCGTCGTGTCATATCCGCCTCACTCTTGTCGTTGACTCTGGATACGAGCGGTTGCCAGTGTGGCGCGAATCGACGTGAAGGCCAAGGCTTCGCCTGCCGTCTGGGTGCTGCGGCAGCACTAATTCTCGAGGATTGCTAGATTCAAGTATGCGAGAACTCCAGGCGCGAATCATCGCGGAACTCAACGTCTCACCCACCATCGACCCGGCCGCCGAGATTGGCCGCCGGGTGAAATTTCTCAAGGACTACCTCAAGCGCACCGGCGCTGCGGGCCTGGCGCTCGGCATCAGCGGCGGCCAGGATTCCACCCTGGCCGGCCGGTTGTGTGCGCTCGCCATCGATGATCTCGTCGCCGAGGGTCATCCGGCCACCTTTGTCGCTGTACGCCTGCCATACGCGGTGCAGCGCGATGAAGCGGATGCGCAACTCGCGTTGGAATTCATCCGCCCGCAATCGCAGGCCGTCTTCAATATCGAACTCGCCGTCGAAGGTTTCGAAACCGAGTTTCTTGCAAGCCTCGACGTGGCGATGACCGACTTCACCAAGGGGAATGTCAAAGCGCGCTCCCGCATGATCGCGCAGTATGCGCTCGCCGGCCAGCTCGGCCTGCTCGTGGTCGGGACCGACCATGCTGCCGAGGCGGTCACCGGATTCTTCACCAAGTACGGCGACGGCGGCACCGATATTCTCCCGCTGACCGGCCTGACCAAGCGTCAGGGCCGGGCCCTGTTGATGGAGCTCGGCGCCCCCGAACAGCTCTATTTGAAGGACCCGACCGCTGATCTGCTCGATCACACGCCCGGCCAGACCGACGAAGCCAATCTGGGGCTGCAGTATGACCACATCGACGATTTTCTCGAGGGGCTTCCGGTCGAGGACGAAGTGGCCGAGGCAATCGAAGCACGCTTCCTGAGTACGGAGCATAAGCGGCGAGTGCCAGCTTCGCTGTTTGACGACTGGTGGCAGTAAGCGCCCCAGCGCGACGAAAAAACGAGCCGGTCAGTGCTGCGAGAGCGCCGACCGGCTTGTTCAGGTGGTGCTGATTGACCTAGGTGGTCGGTGCGGAGGACGAACGAGTGAGCGGGTCTGTGCTGCGCACCTCGAGCTTGTTCACGTCGTCGAGCAGACGCTGGGTCTCCGGTGATGCGTCGGCCGCAGCCGCAGCCGCCGTCGAAGTGGCTGCCGGCGCACGGTTGACCGCCGCAGGAGTGAGCGCTGCCGCTCGCACCGGTGCGGGGGCGGACTCTGCCGCACTGTGCTGGTCGTGGTGCTGCTGGGCAACCCAGGCTTCCTGCTCGGCCAGCAGGTTCTTCTCGGCGCCGGAATTCTGGGCCTTCCAACGATCGAGATCGCCCTGGAAGATTTTGCGGGCACGCCCGGGCTTGTTCTGCCACTCCACCAGGCGGTCGCGAAACTCGACCAAAGCCGGTTCCAGCTGGTACCCGAATGTGGCCGAGGTGCGCTTGAGCTCGTACAACTCGTGGGCGGCCCAGTTCGCGGCGATGCCCGAACCGCGGATCGGCAGCAGCCGAACCTGAATGTCGGCCTGTCCGACGGCCCGTTCGCTCATGACCTGTTCCTGCGGGGTCAGTGAATTCCAAACGGATGCCTCGGTGGCGGCATCGACGAGAGAGGCGATCGCGGCCACCTTGATCTCCCGATCCCGCTGAGTGAGGAGCCGCTTGACGGCCCCCCGGGAGATCAACGCCGCCAGCACGCTGGCGATGACAATCGCACCAATGAAGACGATTGCACTGAAAACCACCGGTTCTGTGCTGACGTCTGTGAGCCAGGTTACGAAGCTATTCCACCATTCCATGTCGAGGATTTTATCCGCGCAGTTTCTGTTCTGCGGGACCAGCCTCGGCGTGCCCCCACGCAATTGGAACCAATGGGTGCAGCGCGGCACCTATTAGAGCACTAGCGGAAACAATCGATGGCGTCTTCGATGCGGCAGAACACACCGAGATCGCGCGTGCGCGTGGCGAAGACTATTCTGCGGGCGCTGTACCGGTCGCCGTCGATGCCGGCGTGGCATTCGAGATAGCCGATGACAGCGCCAAGGGGGTCGACGACGCGCCACAGTCCCTCGCGCACGAGGATGAAGTCACGGCCACGAATGCGGGCGATCGGTGCGATGAGAGTGGTCATGATTGCTCCTTCTGCTTCGGCCGGCCGCGGTTGTTTCATCCACCGTATGGGCGACCACCGACATCCGCTTTCGGCGAACAGTCGGCGATGCTGACGCAGCATTCGGCAGCGGCGACGCCGGACGAGTTAGGGTGGAGGAGTGCAAACTTTTGTGATCGCAGGTGGATGTTTTTGGTGTCTCGATGCTGTCTATCGGGTCTTACGCGGTGTGAGCGAGGTCGTGTCGGGGTATACCGGCGGAACCACCGCCGACCCGAACTATGAAGCGGTCTGTACCGGGCGTACCGGCCACGCCGAGGCCGTCGCGGTCACCTTCGACCCGGAGGTCATTCCGGCCAGCGTCATCCTTGACGTGTTCTTCACACTGCACGACCCGACCCAGCTCAACCGGCAGGGCAACGATATCGGGACCCAATACCGGTCGGCCATGTTCTACAGCGATGATGAGCAGAAGCGGCTGTTTGAGACGGCCCGCGCTCGGGCGAGCGAGTGGTGGGGCTCCGGCATCACCACCACAATCGAACCGCTCGGCGACTACCACGATGCCGAGGATTACCACCAGGACTTCTTCAACAAGAACCCCGGGCAGGGCTACTGCATGGCCGTTGCCGTGCCGAAAGTCAACAAGATTCGCAAGTCGTACTCCGAGTACCTCGTCGGCTAGTTTCTTCTCCACAACGGCTCGTCGGCGGGATTCTCCACTGATTCGCTTGAATCGATCCGTCGCAGCCCATGGGGGCGGCACACTCGCAGTGTGCGACCCGGGAGCGACGAAGACTGGCACGAGTTGTCGTTCCCGGGCCGTGTGCGCTCACTCTCTGTCGAGCGCCCAACGAGCGTCTTCGCGACAACCGTGCCGGGAGAAACCATGAGCGACCACATCACGATATCCGGAGTCATCGGCACCGATCCCAGTGTGACTTTCGGCAAAAACGGGACCCCGATCACCTCCTTTCGGCTGGCCTCCCGCCAGAGCCACCACAACCAGGCCAAAGACGAATGGATCGTCGACGAAAGCTGCTGGTATTCCGTCAAGACCTTTCGCCAGCTGGCCACGAATGCGGGCAAGTCGCTCAACAAAGGCGAGCACATTGTCGTCACCGGACGGCTGGTCGTTCGAAAATGGACCAACGCCGAGAAATCCGGAACTTCCGTGGAGATCATTGCTGACTCTGTCGGCCATGACCTCACCTGGTACACCACGACGCCGGTGCGCTCTGTGGCACCCTCGCGTACCAGCACCGATCAGGCTGAGCCGGACCCGGTGGAATCCCCTGAATCGGAGGAATCGGCCAGTGCGTTCGAGGCGGAGCGCGGGCAGGTCGACCCGGCCGGAGACGGCTTTGTACCGATCGACACCGACGCGGATGTGGATGCCTACGCGCGTTTAGACTCGTAACATCGTCCACGCGCGTGGACGGGGGGAGGCAACACGTGATCGTGGCAGAACCACAACCGCAGGATCAGTTCGTCGTGACTACGGCCGGTCGGCGCGCCGGCCGCTCGCGGTTCTCCCTGTCCGCCGTGGTCGCGGTGGGCGCTGCGCTGCTCCTCGGCGTCAGCCTCGCCGCGTGTACCGGTGTCCCCGCAGAGCCCGCCGCGACCACCGCTGTGCCCACTACGTCGGCGACACCGGACTCCTCGGCTACTCCAGCGCCCGACCCGGCGCTGGTACCGACTGGAACCGCCGGGGAGAATCTGGTCTACTTCAACTTTCTGGCCGCGGCGGTAACCAAGGCCAACCCCGCTGCTGACGGCCGTGCCTACATCGACGCCCTCGTCGCCGGCGGGTTCGACCGCAGCGCGATGGAAGTGAGCTTCGACCGCACCCAGGCCGATCTCGTCGCCGACTCCGTACAATTCTCCGTGCGCTTCGCCGGCGAATGCCTGATCGGTCAAATCGGCCCGGCCAGCGACGGCTTCCACAGCGTGGTCGCGCCGATCCTCTCGACCGGTTTGTGTCTGGTTGGGTCCAGTCGACAAATAGACTGGTAGGTATTATGGCCGAATTTATTTACTCAATGGTCCGCGCTCGCAAGGCGATCGGTGAAAAGCTGATTCTTGACGACGTCACCATGTCCTTTTTCCCCGGTGCCAAGATTGGTGTGGTCGGCCCGAACGGCGCCGGAAAGTCCACCATTCTCAAGATCATGGCGGGTCTGGATACCCCCAGCAACGGCGAGGCGCGACTCTCCCCGGGCTACACCGTCGGCATCCTGATGCAGGAACCGCAGCTCGATGAGAGCAAGACCGTGCTCGAAAACGTGCAGGAGGGCGTCGGGCCGATCAAGGCCAAGGTCGACCGGTTCAATGAGATCAGCCTCGCTCTTGGCGAACCTGACGCCGACTTCGACACCCTGCTCGCCGAAATGGGCATTCTGCAGGAAGCGATCGATGCAGCGGATGCCTGGGACCTCGATTCCCAGCTCGAGCAGGCCATGGATGCCCTGCGCACCCCGCCGGGTGACTCCGAGGTCGCCAACCTCTCCGGTGGTGAGAAGCGCCGCGTAGCGCTGACCAAGCTGCTGCTGCAGAAACCCGACCTGTTGCTGCTCGATGAGCCCACTAACCACCTCGACGCCGAGAGTGTCCTGTGGCTCGAGCAGCACCTCGCCAAGTATCCCGGCGCCGTGATCGCCGTCACCCACGACCGGTACTTCCTCGACCATGTTGCCGAGTGGATCGCCGAAATCGACCGCGGACACCTTTACCCCTACGAGGGCAATTACTCCACCTACCTCGAAAAGAAGCAGGAACGACTGCTCGTGCAGGGCAAGAAGGATGCGAAGTTGTCGCGCCGTCTCGCCGACGAGCTCGAGTGGGTGCGCTCCAACGCCAAGGGCCGTCAGGTGAAGTCGAAGGCCCGTCTGGCCCGCTACGAAGAGATGGTCACCGCCGCTGAGAGCACCCGCAAGCTGGACTTCGAAGAAATTGTGATTCCAGTTGGCCCGCGCCTCGGTGCCCAGGTCATCGACGCGACCAAGCTCGAAAAGGGCTTCGACGGGCGCATGCTCATCGACAATCTCAGCTTCACCCTGCCGCGCAACGGCATCGTCGGCATCATCGGCCCGAACGGTGTGGGAAAGACCACCCTGTTCAAGACCATCGTCGGTAAGGAGCCGCTCGACGGCGGCGAGCTGAAAATCGGCGACACGGTCAACATCTCCTATGTCGACCAGGACCGTGGCGGCATCGATCCGAACAAGACCCTGTGGGAGGTCGTCTCCGACGGCCAGGACTACATTCAGGTCGGCAAGACCGAAATTCCGTCGCGCGCCTACGTCTCGACCTTTGGTTTCAAGGGCCCAGACCAGCAGAAGAAGGCCGGCGTGCTCTCCGGTGGCGAGCGCAACCGCCTGAACCTGGCTCTCACCCTGAAGCAGGGCGGAAACCTGCTGCTCCTCGACGAGCCCTCTAACGACCTCGACGTCGAAACGCTTGGTTCGCTCGAGAACGCGCTGCTCGAGTTCCCCGGCTGCGCCGTGGTGATCACCCACGACCGGTGGTTCCTGGACCGGGTGGCCAC
This sequence comes from Cryobacterium sp. Hh38, assembly GCF_004403235.1. NCBI lineage: Bacteria > Bacillati > Actinomycetota > Actinomycetes > Micrococcales > Microbacteriaceae > Cryobacterium > Cryobacterium sp. Hh38. The sequence continues at coordinate 14,036 of NZ_SOHD01000002.1, forward strand.
GCACATCCTCTCGTATGAGGGAACCGACGAAAACCCGGCCAACTGGTACTGGTTCGAGGGCAACTTCGAGTCCTACGAAGAGAACAAGATCGAACGACTCGGCCCCGACGCGGCCAAGCCGCACCGTTCCGCCTACCGCAAGCTCACTCGCGACTAGAAAGTCAAGCAAGTGAAGCTGCACGTACCGATCCGTCTGCGCTGGTCCGACCTCGACGCCTACGGTCATGTCAACAACTCCGAGATGCTGCGCCTGCTGGAAGAGGCGCGCATCCTGGCCTTCTGGGTGACCGAAGACGACGGGGCGATCGGCGCGAGCACGGCCGTGCTCGACGGGCGTCCGGGCGCGGCGACCCTGACGCTGATCGCCCGGCAGGAGATCGAGTATCTGGCGCCGGTGCCCTACCTGCGTCAGCCGCTCGACGTGCGGCTGTGGCTCGGTAAGCTCGGTGGCGCGAGCCTCGACGTTTGCTATGAGGTGTACAGCCCCGAGGGGGTCACGCCGGAGATACTGTATGCGCGGGCGAACACGACCATCGTGCTCGTCGATGCGACGAGCGAACGCCCGCGCCGCATCAACGATGCCGAACGTGCCGCCTGGACTCCCTACCTCGACGAACCGATCGAGTTTGCCCGCCGATGAGCCAGCGCGGGCCATCGATCGCCGCGCCTACCGGGATCGTTAACCGGCCAGAACCGTGTCGCCAGCGACAGTGACGGTGACTCGGTCCAGTGCGCGTGGTGCCGGGCCGCCGAGCACTTCACCCGTGGCGAGGTCGTAGCGCGACTGGTGGCACGGGCAGTCGAATTCGGTGGCGGCGGGCTCCACCTTGCAGCCTTGATGCGTGCAGATCGCGCTGAAGGCGACGACCGTGCCTTCCGTCGGCTGGGCGAGCAGGATTGGTTGACCATCGAGGGTGGCCGCGATGCCACCGCCAACCGGGATATCGGCCAGTTTGGCGACCTCGGTCCCGGCCGGTGCAGTTTCCGCGCCGGGATCCGTGGCTGAACCGGTCGGATCGGTCGCGCTCTCGGTCTCGGTCGGGGACGCGTCCGTGGAGGCGGTACCGGTATCCGGGGTGCTGCTACAGGCAGCCAGGGCGACCGCTGCGGCGGCGCTTCCCCCCACTAGGATCATGCTTCGACGGGACAGGTTGATTGCCGGGGCCATGATTCTCCTTGAGGAACGTATTAGCGGGTAGGTTGGCGCTGCTTCAGCTATCAACGAAGCGGCCGGTGGTTCGGTTCAGTGTTTCAGGACGTCAATTGAACCGCAATGGCCCCGGTTCCGTGTTAGCAGGGGAGGTAGGCCATGGCCGATGAGCGTGCCGAACTATTGCGTGCCCTCCACGACACGCACGGGCCTATTCTGTGGCGCTATGTTGTGCGGCTGACCCACGACACCGCCCTCGCCGACGACGTGGTGCAGGAGACGCTGCTGCGCGCCTGGCGCCGGCCACGCCTGCTCGATCAGACCGAGGTGTCGGCCAGGGCGTGGCTGTTCACGGTGGCTCGAAACCTGGTGATCGACGACCGACGCTCGGCCCGCGCCCGACATGAGATGCCGACCGACCAGCTGCCCGAACTGCCCACCGACGATCAGACCGACGCCCTGCTCGATGCCTGGCTGGTAGCGGATGCCCTCACCGACCTCTCGCTCGACCATAGGGCCGTCATTGTCTACGCCTACTATCAAGGCCAGTCCGTCGCGGAGACTGCACGACACCTGGATATTCCCGAAGGAACTGTGAAATCCAGGCTGCACTATGGCCTGCGAGCCCTGCGTCTCGCACTGCAAGAGCGAGGAGTTACGGAGCGATGACCACTCCTGCTGACCGGTACGCAGACTGGGACGGCGCCTACGTACTGGGCGCGCTTACGCCGGGCGACCGGCGTGACTACGAACGACACCTGAACGACTGCGCCGCCTGCAGTCAGGCCGTCGCCCACCTCGCCGGGCTGCCCGGGCTGCTCGCTCTGGTTCCACTGGATCAAGCTGCGCAGCTCGGTCACGCGACCGGTGCGGCAGTGGATTCCGGCACATCGCCGTCCGCCGAACTGCTGCCCCGGCTGTTGGCCGAGGCACGGGTCCGCTCCCGGCGGGCCCGCCGGCGCACGGTGGGGGCCGTGCTTGCGGCCGCCGCGATCGCGGCATCCGCTGCCCTGATGGTGCCCGGCTGGCTGGACCAGCGAGTCACCAGTGCCAGGGAACCGGCCGTGGCCATGACCGCCGTCGTCCCGAGTCCGCTCACCGCGAGCTTTCGCCTCACCGGCGAAAACTGGGGCACCCGCATCGACGCGAGCTGCAGTTACGCGAAGAGCGGCAACAACTTCGGCCCGCAGCCCTACGCCCTGTTCGTGACCGACACCGCCGGCGACGAGAGGCTGGTGGCCAGCTGGATTGCCGGCCCCGGCACCACGATCACCGCCGCGGGCACCACGAGTGTCGCCGAAGACGATATCGCGAGCGTGGACATCCGGTGGATGCCCGACGAACGCGTGCTGCTGGAGTCCAAACCGAGCTGGTAGCTGCGGAACTATTCGAGGATTATGGGCACGCGCAACATGCCCTCCTGCGCCACGGTGGCCAGAAGTACGCCGTCGCGGCTGAAAATGCTACCGGTGGCGAGGCCGCGACCGCCCTGCGCGCTCGGCGAATCCTGCACGTAGAGCAGCCATTCGTCGACCCGGCCGAAGCGGTGCCACCACATGGCGTGGTCGAGGCTCGCGACTTTGAGGCCCGGCGAGGCCCATGCGACGCCGTGCCGACGCAAGATCGGTTCCATGATCGAGTAGTCGCTCGCGTAGGCGAGCGCGGCGCGATGCACGTCGGGGTCGTCCGGCAGCGGCGAAAACGTCTTCATCCATACGGCCTGACGCGAGGTGTGCTCGCCATTGACCTTGAGGTAGATCGGAGAGGGAACGTGGCGCATATCGAAGGGGCGCTCGCTTGCCCAGTAGCGCGCCACCGAATGGTCGATGTGCGCGAGCGAATCGGATGCCGTCGGCAGGCTTTCTGGGTCGGGAATGTCTGCTGGCATCTCGATGTGGTGCTCCAGGCCTTCATCGGCGTCCTGGAACGAGGCAATCATCGACAGGATCGGCACACCGTCCTGATAGCACTGGGTGCGGCGGGTCGAAAACGAGCGTCCGTCGTGAATGCGTTCGACCGAAAAGGTGATCGGCTGGTTGACATCACCGGGGCGCAGAAAATAGCCGTGCATCGAGTGCACATGGCGTTCATCGGGCACGGTCCGCATCGCGGCGACGAGGGACTGGGCCAGAACTTGCCCGCCGAAGACGCGACCGAGCGGCATCCACTGGGAAGGGCCGGTGAAGATGTCTTCGTTGGTGCGGGCTCCGGTGTCGGTCAGATCGAGAACAGCCAGAAGGCCTTCCATCGGCTTGTGCATGCTGTCTCCTCTGGCAAGTTTGCGTGCGCGGCCAACGGTCGTGGCGCATCTTGGTAGTTTAGAAGGTGATGAGCCAGTCATTCACTCTTACCGATTCCCAGTCCCTCAGCGATCTGATCGTGTTTCTGTCACGGTCCGGTCGCGTTCTCGATGGTTCCGTGCGCTTGATCGCATCGGAGGGGGTGATCGCGGTGTACACCGCGATCTTCTACCCGCGCGGCCTGCTCGATGTCAGCCCGACCGTGCTCGGCTTGCGCACCTTCGCGTTGACCACGCCGGTCGATCTCGACAAGGTCGTGCCGGTGCGTTCCCTGATCGAGCGCCTCAAACGGCTCGAATCGACGACCAGCGACCTGACCCTGCCGGTGACGGTGACAGTTCCCCTCGAGGTGAACACCGTGACCTGGGCCGGAATCTCGCCGCCCAAGGGGGGCTGGGACCGGCACGGGCAGACGACGGCCGCGCATCTCGAAGCCGCCGCCCGCGCCGGCATCGACGAGGTCGCTGCGGCGATTCCGGAAGGAACCGGCGAAATGATCGTCGAGCGGGTGCGCGCCGAAGTGTGGGGCCGTCAGGTCGAAGGACTCGAATTCGTGCCGACCGGCGCCGGGTTTGCCGCGTTCAGCCTCGGCTTTCTCGCTGCCGACGAACCGGTGCAGCTCTACGAGTCGGGCCTGTGGACCCGCCTCAGCACGAGTCGCGGTCACGTTTTGGTGCGGCGCAAGCCCTGGGCCCTCCAGCCGTAGCAACGATCACCCCGGAGGCTTGTGCTGCTGGCCGTCTCGGTCGGGCGTCATGCTTCCCGGGGTCTTAAGCGCGCCCTATCTCGTGGCCGGGCCAGCGGATCGCTGCGATCTCATCTGCGTTGATCATGCGACTGCCGCTGTATTCCATACTCGTTCCGTTCTGTCGCCCGCAAGAAATTCTTCAAGAACGGATGCCCGCGCTCCCCAGCCACAGACTATGGCACGGCACACGCAGTCAACCCTGCAGTGCCGGTCAAGTTGATCTACGTGAGCGATATCGTGGAGCAATGCTCCACCTGACGCCCACGACTCCCCAGGATCTCGACGAAGTGACCGAGTTCCTTCGACTCGCTGACCTGACGCTCAGTGGGCTCAATTCCCCCTCCGTGCGACTGTGGACGTCACGCGACGCAGAAACCGGACGCATCGTCGCCAGCACCGGCTACGAGCGCAGCGACGACAACCATCACGTCCTCATTCGCAGCGTTGCTGTCGATCCGGCACTCCGAGGTCGCGGCAAGGGCCTCGAATTGGCGCGCTTCGCGCTTGACCGAGCCGACGAATCCGGAGCAACTCGAGCCTGGCTCTTCAGCCGACGATCCGGCCCGTTCTGGCACAAGGTCGGCTTCGTCTCGGCAGACAGGAACGAACTCGCGATCGCACTCGCGTCAACGCATCAGGTGCGGCTCTTTACAGAATCCGGGCAGCTCCAACGCGAAGTGGCGTGGAGCCGACTTCTCTAGCGAGATCCGCCCAACGCCATCCAGGGGTTCAACCGTAAGTGGACCCCCCTGCGGCACGTCCGCCCGTGGTGCGCCCGGGGCTGGTGCTAATGAACGTCAGGAAGCATCATTGACGAATGGCAGACGATGATGACATTGAGCTGGCGCTGATTGCGGCACACGATGCTGAGTACCGCAGGACGTTCGTGCCTCCGGTTCCACTTCCTGATGACGTGCTTCGCGCGGCCGCGGGGTCCGATGACGTCTCTGTGAGGTGGCAGCTTGGCGCTTACCCATTTGTGTTGCCGGCTGACGTGTTCCTAGCCTTGATCGATGACCCCGAAGAGGCAGTACGGGAGTCCACAGTGAGGCATTGGGCGGCGACAACGAGTCAGCTTGAGCTCGCGCTGGCGATGCGGCCGGAGCTCGAAGAACAGTTGATCTTCCATGATCACGCACCGCGCAGATTGATGGACCGGCGTCCGGTCGGCGTCGCTGATGGCCCGCTACGTCGGCACTACCTCGATCAGCACGGCGCGAGTGAAACTGAGCGCGGCAAGTTTCAGTCGTTGTGCGACGATTGCCCGAGTGAAGAGCAGCTCACCGTGACTCTCGGAGATTTGTGGGAAATCGTCCACACGGGGTGATCGTCCGGAGATAACCGTCAAAGAAGGATCCAGGCTCGTCATCATTGCCGTTAGCGCGCGTACCAGAGGCGGAACCTTGATCGAGACAATGTCAAGCCAGAAGGAATGTACGCAGTGCGATGATCCGGGAGTCGAATGAATCGAGGTGTCCGTCGGGGGACGCCCCGGCGAGATCAACTCGTTTCACGTCTCGGCCGCGGTCGATGAACTCAGCCGCTTCTTGAGCGGTGAACATCCCCGCTTCTGCGTAGACGACAAGAGACGGCGCAGTGACGCTCTCCCATTCAGCCCAGCGGGGTCGGAGGACACTGTTCATGGTTGCGACCATGACGTCTGCGTTGAACCTCGGCCAGAGTCCATTGATCCGGACGCCAGAGCCAACGTTCACTCCGAAACGGCGCCCGATGCCCGTAAGCCCTGACCGAGAAAATGCCTGATCAAGGGGGCTGACCGGTACACACAATAAGCTTGACCAGGATGCTTATAGGGTACCCGCGTATCAACGGGGTAGCCCGGTCAACCGTTTACCGTGCAATCCAGCGCGCCGGCGCCACTGCCGGTTTGATTCGAAAAAAGCTTCACCGTGCAGCGCCGGAACCCGCACCGGTGCAGCCTAAACGTGAATTTCCGTATCGATCCTCTTCAACCCCCTTCTCTCGTCGTCCGGCCGGTCTCGGTGGCAGAATCGGTGGCCAGCAGTGCCGCCCAGACGTCGGCGCGCGCCGGAAACGACCCCAGGTCGCGGGCGAGCAACTGCTCTGCCTGCTGAATGCGGGCACGCACCGTGTGTCGGTGCACGCCGAGCTGGTCGGCGGCGGCCCCGAACTGCCCATTGCAGAGCAACCAGGCGTGCAGGGTGGCGAGTAGTTCCGTGCCGTGGGTCTGGTCGTGGGCGAGGACCGGGGCGAGCGTGGCCAGGCCGACCTCGCGGGCATCCGTTCTGGCCAGCAGCGCGAGCACGCCCTGCCGCGCGACGACGTCAAAACCGATCACGCCGACGGCGCCCTCCCGCGCCCGGGCGAGCGCCTGCTGGGCTTGGTCGAGGCCCCGAGGCAGCTGGCGATACTCGGTTGGCTCCGAGAGGCCGGCGTGCAACTCAAACAGCGTGCACAGGTCCGAGAGGATGCCGTCGGCCGCCCGGTCGAGACAGAGCACGATGGTGTCCTCCTGGCGGGCGAAGAACAGTTGCCCTGGAGAGTCCTCGACACGCAGCTCCAGGTACTCCGTGATGGCGTCGCGGCGCGCGGCCGGCGCGTCAACGACCGCGACCAGCACCGGCCCGACCGGAAGTGCACCCCACATCTGCCGGGAAATCTGATCCACCAGTTTCTGGTCACCGCCGAGCAGGGTGTGCATCAGCCCGGAGCGCAGCAGCCCCTGCGCGCGATCGAGGGCGTTGTTCTGCTCGAGGGCGAGACCGGCGAGGGCGATCACGCTCGTAACGACCTCGGTGCTTGCCTGGTCGAGGGCGCGCGGCCCGCCCAACGCGAGCACGCCGCGTAGGTGGTCATGCCCGCCGAGGGTCTGCAGGGAAAGCGTCTCGCCGCCGGCCTCGACGCTGCTGCTCGATCGCTTGCCGCGCCCGAGCAGGCGGCGGGCCTCGTGCTGCACGGTCGCGCGGGTGTCGGGGGCTGCGCTGAACGTCTCGCGGGGAAACACCCGATCGAGGGTGCCGCTCGCGTCGAACAGCGCGACCCAGTGGCCGAGCTGGTTCGACAGCTCGGCGAGGGTCGCGCTCAAACCGTCGGGGCGAAGTGCGGCGAGCGCGATCGCACGCTGTGCCCGCAACGCCCAGGTCGCCCCGGCGTAGCGATCCTCGGCGACGAGGTCGCCGGCCGCTCGCGCCACGGCAATGAACGGTGTGCGATACGGCACCTCGAACAGGGGAAGGCCGAGCGATTGGCAGGCGGCGAGCAGCCCCTCCGGGGTGCCGTTGCGAATGACCTCGGTACCGAAACCGAGCGCGGTGAGGCCTCGGTCGCGCAAGCGCTGCACATAGCGGCGGTAGTCGGCATCCGCTTTCGGATCGGTGCCGAACTGGGTGCCGGTGGTGAGCAGCACCTGGTCGGCGGACAGGAAGGGGGTGGGGTCGACGAGGTCGGAGCTGTGTACCCACTCCACCGGTGCCTCGAGCGCGACCGGTTCGGCAATGCTGAGCACAGTCAGACCGAGCTGGGGATCAGCAAGCAGGCGGCACAGTGTGGGGAGCATGGGAGGCCTTATACAGATTGGAGAGCTCGGTGGCCCCAACTATACAACCCGGCTATGTTGCGGCGGCCCGGTGTTGCCTAGCATTGCTCCGTGCTGCAAATGGCACAGTGCTCCCATGGCACAGCGGTATCGTCCCGCGATGCCGCCCGTCGTTTTGGATCGGAAACTCTGATGACCTTCCTGGATACCCCTCGCCCCACCAGCACACCGGTTGGTGGCCCCCAGCTGGCGCAGGAACGCAAGCTCGTCACGAGCATCCCCGGCCCGAAATCACGCGCGCTGAGCCAACGAAAGGCCCAGGCCGTGTCGGCCGGCGTCGGGATCACGCTGCCGGTGTACGTGGTGGCCGCCGGCGGGGGCGTTGTCGTCGACGTCGATGGCAACTCGCTCATCGACCTGGGATCCGGCATCGCCGTGACCGGCGTTGGTAACAGCGCGCCGCGCGTGGTGGCGGCCGTGGCCACGCAGCTGGCCCAGTTCACCCACACCTGTTTCACCGTGGCGCCCTACGACTCCTACATCGAGGTTGCCGAAGCCCTGAACCGCCTCACCCCCGGTGACCATGAGAAGCGCAGCGTGTTGTTCAACTCCGGCGCCGAAGCGGTGGAGAACGCCGTCAAGATCGCCCGGCACTTCACCGGAAGGCAGGCCGTCGTCGCCTTCGACCATGCCTATCACGGCCGCACCAACCTCACGATGGGGCTGACCGCCAAGAACCAGCCGTACAAGAACGGTTTTGGCCCTTTCGCTCCCGAGGTGTACCGAGCGCCCATGTCGTACCCGTTGCGCGACGGCGGCCTGGACGGCGTCGCAGCGGCGAACCGGGCCATCTCGCAGATTGAGAAGCAGATCGGCGCGAGCAACCTCGCCGCCATCATCATCGAACCCATTCAGGGCGAGGGTGGCTTCATCGTTCCAGCTCAGGGATTCCTGGCCACTCTGCTGGCCTGGTGCCGCGCCAACGAAGTCATCTTCATCGCTGACGAAATTCAGACCGGCTTCGCCCGCACCGGCCACATGTTCGCCTGTGAACACGAGGGCATCGTGCCCGACCTGATCTGCACCGCGAAGGGGATCGCCGGCGGCCTGCCACTGTCGGCGGTTACCGGGCGCGCCGACATCATGGATTCGCCCCAGGCCGGCGGCCTCGGCGGCACCTACGGCGGCAACCCGCTCGCCTGCGCCGCAGCGCTCGCCACCATCGACACCTACGAGAGCGACCACCTGGTTGAACGAGCCGTCGCCATCGGAGCCATCCTGAACGAGCGGCTCGGCGCGCTCGCCGCCACCGACTCGCGCATTATCGAGGTGCGGGGCCGCGGCGCCATGATCGCCATCGAACTCGTCGACCCCGCCACGGGGGAGCCGGATGCCGCCCTGACCGGTCGGGTCATCGCCGCCGCCCACGCCCAGGGCGTCATCCTGCTGGGCTGCGGAACGTACGGCAACGTCATCCGCTTTCTGCCGCCGCTCAGCATTCCGGACCATTTGCTGCTCGAGGGCCTGCAGGTTATCGCCGACGCACTGGCTGAGACACTGGCCGTCGCATGAGCGCCGTGACCCTCACCGGCCAGCCGGCAGCGCAGGGCAGCGCAGAGCTGCTGGCCCGCGTGCCCGACCAGCTGTACATCAACGGCCAGTGGGTGAACGGGACCGGGGAGCCGTTTGCGGTGACCGACCCGGCGACTGGGCAGGTTCTCAAACAGATTCAAAACGCATCCGTCGTTGATGGGGCCCGAGCCCTCGACGCAGCGGTTGCCGCAGCGGATGTCTGGGCAGGGACCCCGGCGCGGGTGCGCGCGGAGATTCTGCGCCGCGCCTTCGACCTGCTGCAGGAGCGTCGGGAGAATTTCGCCACGCTCATGACGCTCGAAATGGGCAAGCCGATTGCCGAAGCCAACGGTGAAGTCACCTACGGCGGCGAGTTTCTGCGCTGGTTCAGCGAGGAAGCCGTGCGTATCAACGGCCGGTACGGTGCCAACCCGGAGGGGACCGGCACGATGGTCGTCACCCAGCGGCCGGTGGGCCCGTGTTACCTGATTACGCCGTGGAACTTTCCGCTCGCCATGGCCACTCGCAAGATTGCCCCGGCGCTCGCTGCGGGCTGTACCGTGGTCGTGAAACCGGCCGAGCTGACCCCGCTGACCACGCTGCTGTTCGTGCAGTTGTTAGCGGATGCCGGCGTGCCGGCCGGCGTGGTGAACGTCATTACGACGACCCGGTCGCAGGCGGTGTCGGCCCCGATCATCGCCGACCCCCGGTTGCGCAAGCTCAGCTTCACCGGGTCGACCGGCGTCGGGCGTGCCCTGATCGCCCAGGCCGCCCAGAACGTGCTGCGCACCTCGATGGAACTCGGCGGCAATGCCCCCTTCGTAGTGTTCGCCGACGCCGACCTCGAGCAGGCCGTCACCGGCGCCATGCTCGCGAAGTTCCGCAACACCGGCCAGGCCTGCACGGCCGCCAACCGGTTCATCGTGCACGCGTCTGTGGCCGATGAGTTCGCCCGTCGACTGACCGAGCGGGTCAATGCCCTCGTGTCGGGACCCGGCATCGATCCCACGGTGAACTTCGGGCCGCTCGTGACCGAGGCGGCCGTCGACAACGTGGCTGCCCTCGTGCAGGACGCCCTCGCGCGCGGCGCCACGCTGCTCACCGGCGGCATCCGCTCAGAGGGGCCCGGCTCGTTCTACGCCCCCACTGTGCTGACCGGAGTGAGCGCCGACAGCCGCCTCGTGCTGGAGGAAATCTTTGGACCGGTCGTCGGCATCCAAACTTTTGAAACAGATGAAGAGGCCATCGAAATGGCAAATAACACCGAATATGGTCTGATCGGTTACGTTTTTACCACCGATATCAACCGTGGGCACCGTATGATCGAGAGTATCGATACCGGAATGATGGGCCTGAACACCGGCCTGGTTTCCAATGCCGCAGCACCATTCGGCGGCGTCAAACAGTCCGGGCTCGGCCGTGAGGGCGGCATTGAAGGCATCAACGAATACCTCTCGACCAAGTACACCCTCATTCCCTCGTCATAACTCAGTCAACACAGGAGCAACCATGACCACGATTGATCGTGACGTCGTCATAATCGGCGCCGGGGCATCCGGTCTCACCGCCGCCACGGCATTGCAGAAGGCCGGCCTCAGTGTCGCGGTGCTCGAAGCCCGCGATCGGGTCGGCGGGCGGCTGTGGACCCAAGAGATCGAGGGTGCCATGCTCGAGATCGGTGGTCAGTGGGTCTCGCCCGACCAGCACGCCCTCAAGACCACCCTGGCCGAGTTGGGCCTCAAGACCTACCCGCGCTACCGGGCTGGCCGCAACGTGTACATCAACGGTTCCGGCGTGGTCAGCCGGTTCGACGGTGAGATATTTCCGGTTCCAGCCGGCACCGAGGCACAGATCCTTGGCCTGATCGAGAAACTGGACGCCCTCGTGGCCGAGATCAACCCTGATTCCCCGTGGGAGCACCCGCTCGCCAAAGAATTGGACGAGGTCTCCTTCAGCCGCTGGCTGGAGACCCAGACCGACGATCAGGAGGCCCGCGACAACATGGGCATGTTCATTGCCGGGGCCATGCTCACCAAGCCCGCGCACGCCTTCTCGGCGTTGCAGGCGCTGCTCATGGCGGCCAGCGCCGGGTCGTTCAGCAACCTCGTCGATGCCGATTTCATTCTGGACGAGCGCGTGGTCGGCGGGTTGCAGCAGGTTCCGCTGCTGCTGGCCGAGAAGCTTGGCGGCGATGTCTATCTCGGGCAGCCGGTGCGCAGCCTGACCTGGGAGGAGGACGGAGTCATTGTCGTTGCCGACGGTATGACGGTCACCGCCCGGCACGCGATCGTGGCGGTTCCGCCGCCCCTGATCAGTCGGATCAGCTTCGACCCGCCCCTGCCGCGCCGCCAGCAGCAGCTGCACCAGCACCTCTCCATGGGTTTCGTGATCAAGGTGCACGCCGTCTACGAGACGCCGTTCTGGCGCGCCGACGATCTCTCGGGCACCGCGTTCAGCCCGTACGAGCTCGTGCATGAGGCCTACGACAACACCAATTTTGAGGACCCACGCGGCACCCTGGTCGGTTTCGTCTCCGATGAAGAAGCGGATGCCGTCTTCGCGCTGACCGCGCTCGAGCGCAAGGCCCGCATTCTCGAGTCGCTCTCGCACTACTACGGCGAGCAGGCGCTGCACCCGGTCGTCTACTACGAAAGCGACTGGGGCTCCGAGGAATGGACCCGCGGCGCCTACGCGGCGAGCTTCGATATGGGCGGACTGGCCCGGTACGGCGCCGAACTGCGCAGTCCCGTCGGCCCGATCTCGTTTTCCTGCAGCGACATGGCCGGCAAGGGTTACCAGCACGTGGACGGGGCGATCCGGGTCGGGCAGGAATCCGCTGCGGCGATCCTTGCGACGCGCGTGGTCGCGTGAGGTTTCTGGTCGGCTACACGGCGACCTCGGGGGGAGCGGATGCCCTCGCCCTCGGCGTGCGTCTTGCCCGCGCGCCCGGCGCCGAACTCGACGTGGTCCTCGTTCTCAATGCGGGGGACCGGGCGACGCTCACCCCCACCGATCCCGGCTACGACCGGCTGCTGCTCGAGACGGCCGAGGGCTGGCTGGCCGAAGCGCTCACCCTGGTACCCGCCGGAATTTCGGTGCGCACCCACCTCGAACACGCCGATTCCTTCACCCAGGGGCTGCTCGCCGCCGCCGCTCGGCTGCAGGCGAACCTGATCGTCGTCGGCGCGGCAACCCACGGCCTGCTCGGACGCTTCGCGATCGGCAGCGTCGCCGGCGGCCTGCTGCACTCCTCCCACGTCCCCGTTGCCCTTGCCCCTGAAGGCACCCGGGTGATGGGTACCGACGAGCCGATCCGCCGGGTCACCTGCGCGGTCGGCACCAAACCGGGAGCCGACGGACTACTGACGGCCGGCATCCTCTTGGCGCGCACAGTGGATGCCCCCCTGCGGTTGGTTTCCCTCGTCGCGATCGATCGTCCCGGCGCCGACGATCAGACGATCGTATTGGCCGCCGACCATGCCCAGGCAGTGCTCGACTACGCCACCGACCACCTGATGGACGGGCTGGAGGCGACCGCCAGCGTCGCCTCCGGCAGCAGCATCGAGCACGCCGTGCGCGGACTGCCCTGGGAACCGACCGAGGTCTGCCTGGTCGGCTCCAGCCGGCTGGCCCAGCCCCATCGCCTCTTTCTGGGTTCCATCGCGGCCAAGATGCTGCGCGAACTGCCGGTGCCCCTGATCGTGGTGCCCCGAGATTTCACCGTGCCGCCCGATGCCACCGTGACGACCGAATTCACCGAGACGGTGGGGAAGTAAATACAACATGACGCTACAAATCAACGCCAGTGAAGCCGTTGAAAAACCGACGGGGGGAATCTCCAAGAAGGGGCTGAGCGCTGGCTCGGTCGGACTGGTCGGCGCCGTCATCATCGGCATCTCCTGCATCGCTCCGGCCTACACCCTGACCGGTGCACTCGGACCTACCGTGGCTGAAGTCGGTTTGCAGCTGCCGGCGATCTTCGTCGCCGGATTCATTCCGATGCTGCTGGTCGCCCTCGGCTACCGCGAGCTGAACAAGGCCATGCCGGACAGCGGCACCTCGTTCACCTGGGCGACGCGGGCATTCGGGCCATGGATCGGCTGGATGGCCGGCTGGGGCCTGATCGCCGCAACCGTCGTCGTGCTGAGCAACCTCGCCGGAATCGCCGTCGACTTCTTTTATCTGATGCTCTCGCAGATCTTCGGTAACAGCGCCGAGATCGCGGGGCTCGCCGGAAACCCGCTCATCAACGTCGGAACCTGCCTGGTGTTCATTCTGATCGCAACCTGGATTAGCTACCGGGACATGCAGACCACCCAGAAGGTGCAGTACTGGTTGGTCGGCTTTCAGCTGATCGTGCTGGTCGGATTCGGCATCATGGCCTTCGTGCACATCGCCAATGGCACCGCGTTCGACCCGACGCCGGTCTCGCTGTCGTGGTTCAACCCCTTCGCTGTCACCACGTTCTCCGCCTTTGCGGCCGGCCTGAGCCTGTCGATCTTCATCTTCTGGGGCTGGGACGTCACCCTGACCATGTCGGAGGAGACCAAGGGCTCGCGCTCGACTCCCGGCCGGGCTGCCACGCTCACCGTGATCATCGTCATGGTGCTTTACCTGTTCGTCGCCATTGCGGCCATCTCGTTTGCCGGTGTCGGCGGTGTGGGCGTTGGCCTCGGCAACCCGGAGATTCAGGGCAATGTGTTCTTCGCGCTGGCCGGCCCGGCACTGGGCCCGTTCGCCGTGCTCATGTCGATTGCCGTACTCTCCAGCTCGGCCGCCTCGCTGCAATCCACCTTCGTCTCCCCTGCACGCACCCTGCTCGCCATGGGCCACTACGGCGCATTGCCGCCGGCCTACGCGAGGGTCAGCCCGCGCTTCTTCACTCCCGGATACGCCACCATCGCCTCCGCTGTCGTCGCAGCCGGCTTCTACACGATCATGCGTTTCGTCAGCGAAGATGTGCTCTGGGACACCATTACGACCCTCGGCATGATGATCTGCTTCTACTACGGTCTGACCGCGTTCGCCTGCGTCTGGTATTTTCGCCGGCAGTGGTTCGCCACCGTGCGCAACGCCTTCTTCACCTTCTTGTTTCCCCTGGTCGGCGGCATCATCCTGGCGGTGCTGTTCTGCACCACCCTGGTCGACAGCATGGACCCGAACTACGGCAGCGGCTCCGAGATCTTCGGGCTGGGTCTGGTCTTCGTGCTCGGCATGGCTATTTTGCTGATCGGTGTTGTCATCATGATCGTGCAGTCGCGGGTACGCCCGGCGTTCTTCCGCGGCGAGACGCTCAGCCTGGCTGCGCCGCGCTTTGGCGAGCGGGAGGAATAGCCGCGCTGCGGCATCCGCTGAGTAAAAGCGGATGCCGCACAAGCTGGTGTCCACCTAGTACTATGACGGCGTTTATTTTTGGCTGCATCGGCGGTTTGATCGGCTCTCCTGACGAAACCGTGGGTCCGTTGGGAGCGCCTTAACGGCCGCACGCCGCTCTCCGCCTAGGTTTCTAACTGTCAAAGGTAAGAAACTTACGAAGGGAAAAAGCGGCGTGCGAACCCTAAGAATATGGCGAACCCTCCTCGGTGTCGAGAGCACGTTCGTCGAGGACATCAATCTTGATCTGGAGGGCAGGATTTTGATCGCGTCGGTGCGTCCGATGGCGCCGAGGCGGAACCGATGCGGGTCCTGTCAGAAACGCAGCCCACGCTACGACCTCGGTGACGGGCGGCGTCGCTGGCGAGGGTTAGACGTGGGCTCAATTCGAGTTCACCTCGAAGCCGACGCACCCCGAGTGTCCTGCCGCGTCCACGGCGTCACCGTCGCCGCCGTCCCCTGGGCTCGGCACCAAAGCGGCCAAACGATGTTCTTTGACGACCAGGTCGCGTGGCTGGCCACGCAAACGTCCAAGACCGCCATCACCGTGCTGATGCGCATCGCGTGGCGCACCGTCGGCGCAATCATCACCCGGGTCTGGGCCGATACCGAAAAGCAGTACGACCAGTTCGCGGACCTGACGCGGATCGGGATCGACGAGATCAGTTACAAGCGCGGCCACAGGTATTTGACCCGTGTCGTCGACCACGATTCCGGCCGTCTTGTGTGGGCCGCACCGGGTCAAGACAAAGCCACTTTCGCGACGTTCTTTGACGCGTTAGGGCCGGAGCGTTCAGCGCAGATCACGCATGTTTCCGCGGACGGCGCGGCTTGGATCGCCAGTGTTGTCGCGGAGAAAGCGCCCAACGCCGTTCGGTGCGCTGATCCGTTCCACGTCGTGAAATGGGCAACCGAAGCCCTCGATGAGGTCTGCCGAACTGCGTGGAATGATGCTCGCAAAGCCGCCCGGCAAAACGATGCCCGACGCACCCGTGGCCGACCTGCCGTCGATGCTCCAGCTCGCCCGGACAGCGCCCGAGCTGCCGGCATCAAGAACTGCCGTTACGCCCTCTGGAAGAATCCGGAAAACCTGACCTAGAAGCAGCAAGCCAAGCTCGCCTGGATCGTGCAGACCGACCCCCGCTTGGCACGCGCCTACTACCTGAAGGAAGGCCTCCTGGTGATCTTCAAACTGCCCCTCGACGAAGCGACCGAAGCCCTCGACAAATGGGTCGGCTGGGCCCGACGCTGCCGCATTCCGTCCTTCGTGAAACTGCAGAAGAGCATCGTCAAGCACCGCACCGCGATCCTCGCGTCCATCGAACACGGCCTCTCCAACGGCCGCGTCGAATCCATGAACACCAAGATCCGCCTCATGACCCGCATCGCCTACGGCTTCACATCACCCGACGCCCTCATCGCCCTCGCCATGCTCAGCCTCGGCGGGCACAAACCCGTGTTTCCCGGACGAAATTAACGGGTGTGTTCCGTCCTAGGGTCGGTGTTCGGCCGCGTCCCAGGCCTGGCCCGGTGTCATGGAGCCGGGCAACGCTTGGTGCCGGCGACGGTAGTTGTAATAGTTGCGGTATCCACGATGAGGGTGGCGAGCTGCTCGAGGCTCTCCGGGGCGCGGGCATCGAGGAACCGCAGCAGCGTCTGGTGGCTGCGTTCGTTTTTCCCTTGCGTCTGCGGGTGGCCGCCCCGGCCGCTGATCCCCAAGCACCCACGGTCGGCCAAGAAGCGTTCCGTCGCCGAGATGTTGCCGCGCCGGCTCTGGTTGAAAGCGGTCCCGTTGTCGCTGAGCAACTCTTTGGGCACGCCGTGATCGTCGATCGCGGCGCTCAGGGTGATGATGGCATCGGTGCCGTTCTCGGGCTCGGCGAAGCACATGCTGCCCACGTCGAAACGGGTGGAATCATCCAGCAGCTGGTAGACCGTCACTTTCGAGGCCAGCTCGGTCGCCAGGCGATACTCGAATGCATCCAGCTGCCACATCTCCATCGCCGACGAGCGCGCGAACCGCAGCCAGGCCGTCCGTGGCCGTTTACGCGGGTTGGCCTTCGTCACGCCGGAGGATGACAGGATCCGGGCGATGGTCGCCACCGACGGAACCGGTTGACTGAATTCATTCGTGTTCACACCGGTGAACTAGATCGATTTGGGACCGTTATCCCAGCCATCCTTTTCCAGCCGAGCACGGATGCGCAGGACAATTTCCGTCGTCTTCTTGTCGAACGTCCGCACCGGATTCTTTGGTGCCGACGAGTGCGGATTCAGCGCCTTATTTCCCTCCTGAAGGAAGCGTCGCCGGATATCATAAACGACGGCCGGCTGATATTCAGACGTTGGCAGATTTCGGAAATACTGGGGCCATCGGCGGCAAGAGGATCAAATTCGATAATCTGGCGGCGGACGAAAGGTGGGAGAGATTTGGGCACTCTCCATCAAAACCGAGGCCACGTGAGGATTTCGTCCACTGCTCAACGTGTATGCAAGGTCGTAAGACACCCTGTAAACAACGTCCTGAGACATAGTGCCAACAAGGTCATGAGACAGGCTGTAAACACTGTGCTGGGACCACACATACTAAGTCGCCGGACTAGCGCTACCATCAGGATTTACTCCCCAGACTACTCGCCATTTTCATTCTGGTGCCGCGGGAATTCTTGACTTGATGCGCGGGTGATGCGCGGGCGTTTCGATCAGTGCACTCAGGTGATCCTTCGATGCGTCCTCATGCGGCGTTGGCGTACCCGGGCAGCAGGTCTCACCAACGATCTGGAGGGCGTCGTGGAATCCGCTTTGAACGCCCATGCGGTTTTTGCGGTACTCCGCGACCCCGGGGGTCAGACCCCACGAGTTGGCTGGGCGCATGAGTGAGGCCGCTTCTTCCACCACTCTCGCTTTAGATAAGCTGAGGATGGTGACATCACCAGCCCACCGACACGCGCAAACAAAACACCGAAGCTGCGGTTCACCGAAGAATAATGAGCCGACAACTGACTCAGGTCTCCAACAGAAAGGGAGACAACGTGTCTGTAAGCCTCAGGTTCTTCGCGACCCGTCGGTCATGTATCCCAGCGACTCCCGCGGCCAGGAAATAGAGAAGGATCATCGGAATTGCCAACATGAACATAGAGACGATGTCGGCGGCGGGCGTGGCGACGGCCGTGAAGAGTACAATCACCACAAGGGCTATGCGCCAGGATTTGATGATCGACACTGCACTCAGAATCCCGATGAAATTAAGCAAGACGATAAATACCGGGAGGACAAAAGCGATCCCGATAGCGAGAACTAGCTTCAGTACGAAGTCGTAGTAGGGCTTGGCCTCGATGAATGCGGCATCTTGAGCGGGCGCAAAACTTGTCATGAGTGCAACGATTTGTGGCAGAACAAACCAGCCTGAGATGCACCCGGCCAGGAAGAGAGGCACGGCCGTGAAGAAAAAACCGAACGTGTAGCGCTTCTCCTTTTTTGTTAAACCGGGAACCAGAAAGGCAAAAATCTGAAAAAGCCAGATCGGGCTGGAGACCACGGCACCGACGGTGAGTGCAATTTGAAGCTTGAGATCGAAAGCGCTCGTTATGTCAGCGAAGTTCAGTGTGGCAGAACGGTTTTGAGCCGTTGCGATGAGGCTCACCGGCACTCGCAGGCTGTTCATCACGAAATCGGAAAGAATCCAGCCCGCCGCGGCGCCCGCGAGCAGCCCGAAGGCTGATTTGAAGAGCCTTTTGCGCAGTTCAATTAGGTGATGGGCAAGTGACATTCGACTTTTTTCGGCCGTGGTCTCTGTTTTGTCTGTGCTCATGTTTTGTCTGTGTTCATGTGTTGTCTGCGTTCATGCGCAGGATTTAGTCGGCTCGGCGAGGGGATGCGAAGTTCGGAGAAATGTGCACGCTCTTAAACAAGAGGGGAATTACTGCTCGGGGACGCGGATGCCTCGGTCGATGAGGTTGCGAGCAGTTCGTCGTCGGCACGTTTGGCGTCTGGCTTGATCTCGTTCTTGAAGATTTTCATCGACTGCCCGAGGCTGCGCGCCAGCATCGGAATTTTTGGTGCACCGAAGAGGAGCAGAACGACGGCGAGGATGATGACGGCGTGCCATCCGTTGAGATTTGCAAGCATGAGCTGGACCCTTCGATCGTTTTGAGCGCTGTGTGAGGTGACGTAGAGACTATCTGTGATGGTGATCTGATGTCTAGTGGTCTGCGTGTTATGGTGTCAACATGTTTGGATTAACCTTCGACAAATTAGTCATCATTGGCGTGATCGCCGCGTTCCTTATCGGGCCGGAACGGCTGCCGCTCTACACGGCCAATCTTGCTCAGCTGGTCAAGCGAGGTAGGTCCATGGCCAATGGTGCCAAGGGTCGATTCACTGAAGAGCTGGGGGAGGATGCCCAGGATCTCGATTGGAAAAAGCTCGATCCGCGCCAATATGACCCGCGCCGCATCGTGAGTGAAGCTCTGGATCCGCGTGATCCGTCGTGAATTTTCAAAAATAGTTTGACTGATTCGCCTCAACTGTGTCATAGTTCAGACCACCAGACCATTAGATAACCTACCTCGGTAGTATCTCGAATAGAAAAGAGACAATGTTGTCCTCGCTTGATTTCACCTACGAGAACATTGACAAAGTAATTAACCGGTCCACGTGGGTCGCTCCCACGATCGACCCGAAGAAGACGATGCTGCTTGTGCTCGACATGCAGAAGGCGTGTGCCGAGGTTGGCGGTGCCATGTACATCGAGAGCGTTGGCGGCGCTCCGGAGGGCAAAGACACGGTACAGCCGGTCGTGAACGTGCTGAATGCTTGCCGGGAAGCGGGCATCCCCGTCGTCTGGTCCCTCTGGGGCTTGCGTGGCGATGGAAAAGACGCTGGGTACGCCGATGTCAAGTGGGGCCTCGAAGGCCAGCTTGCAGGCTTCCCCGGATCATGGGGAAATGGTGGCGATGAACTTGTCGACGAACTCGTTCCGGCTCCCGACGAGCCTGTGATGCGCAAGCACCGTTTTTCTTCTTTCTTCGGTACTCCGCTGAACGAGTACATGCGCCGCGCGGGAGCAGACACGCTCGTCGTGGCCGGCCTGTCCAGCGGAAACTGCCAGATTGCAACGGCCATCGATGGCGCCAACCAGGACTACAAGATCGTCGTCCTGGCCGACACAACCGCAGCTATCCCGTCTGGTCAGGACGACCCGCTGGGCTACGGCCAGCACTGGGAGGCTCTGCGCAATATTCAGGCCAATCACGGTGACGTGCGCACGAGCATCGAGTTTCTCAAGATGCTGGCGAAATAAGGCGCCAGCCTCTCACCCCGTGTGACCCCACAACTCGCGATAAAAAGGACTCCCAGAAATGACACTTTCCGGAAAAAAAGTTGCCCTGCTGATCGAGGACGAATACCAGATCCTCGAAGGTTGGTACCCCAAACTCCGCCTCGAAGAGGCCGGGGCGACCGTTGTCGTCGTCGGCAGCGGAACCAAGAAGAGCTATGACTCCAAAGAGCACTACCCCATGGACGTCGACGCAGACGCCGCTGACGTGACGTCGGCAGATTTCGACGCCGTCGTCGTGCCGGGCGGATTTGCGCCCGACAATATGCGACTGCACCCCGAGATGATCTCCCTCGTTCGTAACGCCCACGAGTCGGGCAAGCTGGTCGCCGCCATCTGCCACGGTGGCTGGGTCCTCGCGTCAGCCGGAGTGCTCAAAAACGGTCGTAAGGTTACCGGTTACCTGCCGATCAAGGACGATGTGGAAAACGCAGGGGGAGTCTGGGTTGACGAAGCAGTCGTCATTGACGGCAACGTCATCACCTCCCGAACTCCGATCGACCTGCCTGCCTTCGGAGCGGCCCTCGTTACGTACCTCGAGACCCACTAGGCGCGCACTGGGGAAGCTGAGTTGCCGGTTCGATCATTTCGCCGGCAACTCAGCGTCTAGTCAACACCAGACAACACTTCCGCGTGGATCACTGACGACGCGGTAAAAAGTGATCAAGAAGTTCACAAAACCGTCTCAAGGAAGAGAAAATCATGCTGAATCGGAAGAAGCCCGAGCCTGTAGACGCGATCGTCGTGGGACTTGGCGCCAACGGTGGCACCGCTGTCAAGGTGCTGGCCGAGGCAGGACTGAAGGTAGTGGGCTTTGACCGTGGCCCGTGGCTGCGACCCCTGGAACATTATTCCGGCGATGAACTCAAGTTCGTCAACCGTGACTACATGTGGCCGGACCCGAAAATGTTCCCCCGAACCGTGCGCTACGACGAAAACGCCGTGGCAGAAAGATTCCCCTTTTCACCGACCCCGCAGATGGTCGGTGGAGGAACAAACCACTGGGCCGGCTGGGTGCCGCGCCCGCGCGAGTCTGACTTCATGATGCGCTCCCTCCACGGCGAGATCGAAGGCGCAAGTCTCGCCGACTGGCCCTTCCGCTACGAACACCTGGAGCCCTACCTCACCAAGGTTGAGTGGGCCTTCGGCGTCTCCGGTATCGCGGGGGCCGACAAGTACGAACCGTACCGCAGCAAGGGCTATCCCAGCCCGCCGCTCCGACCGACCCAGTACGGCAAGCGTTTCTACGATGCCTGCAACAAAATGGGCATTAACGCCTTTCCTATTCCGCATGCCATGGTTACGAACAAACACAACGGTCGTGACCCCTTTAATCAGACCAGTTTCTGGAACCAGTATGGCGATCCCAGTGGCGCCCGCTCCAACACGCTGACCTCTTTTATCCCGGAAGCCGTGGCCACGGGAAACCTGGAAGTCCGCGCCGAGTGCTTCGTGCAGTCGGTGAAGTTGGGTCATGATGGCAAAGCCACCGGTGTCGTTTACATCGACCCGGATGGAAACGAAGTAGAGCAGGATGCACGCGTCGTGATTTTGACGCTTGGTGCCATTGAATCCGCGCGCCTCATGCTCATGTCCAAGTCGCCTCGGTTTCCCGATGGTCTGGCCAACGGCAGTGGCTTGGTCGGCAAGAACGCCACCTTCCACGAATACCTCTTTGCGGTGGGTTTGTTCGATAAAGACATCGACGAGCCGCTGAACGGATTTGCCGGCAACTACATCAGCGGCGGATCGTTGGAATTCTATGAGACCGACGAAAACCGTGGTCACATCGGTGGTTCCATCATCTCCGCCTCGCAGACCTGCCACCCCATCAACTGGGTCTTTCCGGGCCGGCCGAGCTGGGGCGAAGCGTTGAAAGACGCGGACCGCAACTACTACAACTACGCCATGAAGATCGGCCTGATTCTGCACGACCTGCCGGTGGAATCCAATCGGGTAGATCTTGACCCCACGGTGAAAGATGCCTTTGGTCGGCCGGTTGCACGCATTACACACAGTCCCCACCGCAACGACATCGCCATGGGTAAATGGCAAGTAGACAAGAACGTTGAGATTCTGGAGGCGGCCGGGGCACGCAAGACCGTCCCTGTCTATCTGGACAAGATGACCGGCAACACGTGCCACCAGCACGGCACTGCGCGCATGGGCACCGACCCGGCCAAGAGCGTGCTGAATGAATGGGGTCAGGCCCACGAAGTGGACAATCTCTTCGTTCTCGACGGCTCCGGCTTCCCGACGGCCACTGGTGTCAACCCGACGTTGACCATGATGGCCAACGCCTGGCGGTGCAGTGAATACATTGCCCAGGTCTATTCCAAGGGACGCGAAGAACGTCTCATTCTCTCGAACACCAAGCGCTGAGACAGGCAGGAAGACACTCATGACTCTGAAATCAGAATGGGAGATCGTTGGGGCTCCGGTAGATCCGGACACCACCGAACGACTCTTCTTTACCGACGCCGAATGGGACACGGTCGAGGCCGCGACTGCGCGGATCATGCCGACCGATCAGGATCCAGGTGCACGCGAGGCCCGGGTGGTGGTTTTCATCGACCGTTACCTCTCCGGCACAGACTATGTCTACGCAGCCGCCGACGGCAGCGGGTTCCTGAAAATGTCGGGAAAATATGCGGATGCTTGGCGTGCTCGAATGGATGAGATGCAAAATGTGTACCGACACGGGCTCGTCCGGCTCGATGAATTGGCACATTCTGAGTCAGGTCGAAGGTTTGCTGATCTCAGCGACGCAGAAGCCGACCACGTGCTGGAGCTTCTCTCCGGAGCGCCAAAGCCTGGTCAGGTAACTCTCGGCACCAAAGAGCCGGTGACGACGTTCCTGCAGGGGTCTTTTGATGAGGGGCTGGACTTTTTTAGTGCTCTCTGCCTGCACACCCGTCAAGGATTTTACTGTGACCCGGTCTACGGCGGTAACAAGGAACAGATGGGCTGGAAGTTCATTGGATTCCCTGGCCCGAAGTCGCTCAAGGACACCATGGACGGCACCTACAGCACCGCTGAGTACTTCTATCAGGGTGAGTTCGAGTGGGAAGACCTGATTCCGCAGTTGAAGGTCTACCGCGACGCGGGCGGCACGCTCTAAGGAACCTCACCACGGCGGCCCCCGGGAAACTGGTGGCCGCTGTTCACTAGACGAAGGAAAATAATGAAGATCACTGAGGTCAGAGCCTTCCCGGTGGGAGTCGCTCTCGATGAGCCCCTGCGCTGGGGCGCCATGGCGGTCAATTCCAAGGGCGGAATTGTGGTGCGCATTCGCACTGATGAGGGTTTCGAGGGAATCGGCGAAGCCGGGTTCTCATCGGAGTATTTCAGCACCGTCGGGCCCATCATCAATAATCAACTGGGTCCCATGCTTATCGGTCGGGACCCCCAGGATATTGCCGCGCTCTGGCAAGAGATGCTGGATGCGACACACATGTGGGGCAGACGAGGCATCGAAACCTATGCACTAAGTGGGGTCGACATTGCCCTCTGGGACCTGCTCGGCAAGGTGAGCGGTCAACCGGTGTATCGCCTGCTGGGAGCGGCCAAGTCGAAGGTTCGCGCCTATTTCGCGCCCTCGTTGAAAGCCCCCCATCTGGTGGTGGAAGAGGCCATCCAAGCCGTTGAACAGGGCTTCACTGCCATGAAACTTCGGCACGGTCCTGATCTCAAGGCCGGGGTCGACATGGTGGCCGACGTGCGCGACGCCGTGGGTCCGAACATTGACATCATGGTCGATGCCAACATGGCCTTTGATCGACGGGAAGCGTTGACGTTGGCCCGGGAACTCGAGCAGCTTCAGATTGCCTGGCTCGAAGAGCCAATTCTGTCTCGCAGCCTGACCCAGTACATCGATGAGCACACCTGGCTCTCGGACCGGGTGTCCATAAACCTGGCCGGCGGAGAATCTCTCCTGACCCGATTTGAATACCTTGACCTACTCAAACGTAAAACTTTCGACATTCTCCAGCCTGATTGCACCAGTGTAGGGGGAATCTCGGAGGCCAAGAGGGTCGCCGACATGGCCAGTTCGTGGAACATTGACTGTGTTCCGCACATCGCCTGTTCCTCGGGGACCGGTATCGCTCTGGCTGCCGGACTCCACCTCATT
Source organism: Cryobacterium sp. Hh38 (assembly GCF_004403235.1). Lineage (NCBI taxonomy): Bacteria > Bacillati > Actinomycetota > Actinomycetes > Micrococcales > Microbacteriaceae > Cryobacterium > Cryobacterium sp. Hh38. The sequence goes on from NZ_SOHD01000002.1 coordinate 38,166, forward strand.
CTTGCCTGTGAGAACGCGCCGATGATCGAATATGATGCCTACGGTGGTCCCGGTTGGGACGGTCTCTTGGCGTCTGCTCCGCTGTTGAAGAACGGTTTCCTCGAGGCGACGGATGCCCCCGGTCTGGGAATCGAATTGACCGCGGATGCCTACGGTCGGTTCGCGCTTCAGGCCATTCCCGCCTTGTTGTGATGAGCGTGTCATTACGCCCGCTCCGGTGAGAGGTCACTAAACTTGAGACTTCATATCTTCAGACCACCAATAGGTGAACCGCACCTTTTTTCCAAGCAATTTTATCTTGATCAGGGAGACCCGCGATGAGTGCCAACAAAATGATCGAACGCGTACCGCGGGTCAAGTTGGCAGACGCCGTGGCTCTCCAACTTGAGCGGCTCATTATTGAGGGTGAATACAAGATCAGCGAGAAGCTTCCCCCGGAACGCGTTCTGGCCGAGAACTTTGGTGTGGGGCGCAGCTCTATGCGCGAAGCCCTTCGCATGGTGGAGGCGGGCGGCCTGCTCAGGACTGACCACGGTGTGGGTGTCTTCGTCGTGAGTAACGAGAAAACAACGTTACTGCCCTCGGACATGATTCTGACGGGTGATTACACCGTTCCAGACCTCTTTGAAGCACGGTTGGCTCTGGAACGGGAAGGTGCCTCACTCGCGGCCAAGAAAATCTCCGCAGAACAGGTGGCAAATTTGCACTCACTTCTTGAGCAGGCCGCGGTTCCGGGCATCACCGATTATGAATTCATCAAGCTGGACGGACAACTTCATCAGGCGATTTCAGCCGCTAGTGGAAATCAGCTTCTGGTTGACCTGTCCAAGAGCATTGAGCACTTGTTCGTGGTCTATTCTCATCGGGTGATTCGCTTGCCAGGCCGCCGGAAAACAGCCCATGCCGGCCACGTGCTCATTGTGGAGGCTGTGGCCGGGGGAGACTCGGCCGCCGCTGAAATTGCCGTGGCCAACCATCTAGCCGAAGTTCAGAAAGACATTGAAGTACACCTTGAGGCTGTCTTATAACAGAGCTGTCTGATCGTTTTCCGCCGGTGAAATGTGGCGGTTCAGAGTCGTTCAACACGCCCTGAATTCTCTTGACAGGGGAGAATTGTAATCGAAGAGTTCAGACCACCTGATTTCCAACTAACCTGAACACCCTGTTTAGGTGGTACGAAACCGTGACGGCACCCGTCGTCCTGACAGACATGCAAAGGAGCATGAATGTTTCCCTCCAACGTGACAGCAGCCACACAGGTCGGCCTCGCTGCCGAGGCGCCAATTGTGGAAGCTCGCCGACTGGGCAAGCGTTACCCCGGAGTCATCGCCCTCGACGACGTGAGTCTGTCGCTCCGCGCAGGAGAGATCCACGCTCTCCTCGGAGAAAATGGGGCGGGAAAATCGACCCTGATCGGTCTGCTCTCTGGTCTCTCGAACCCAGATAGTGGCGAGTTGCTGGTCGACAATAAGACGCGCAACTTCACCAGCCCGCGACAGGCTCAGGACTTGGGAATCAGCACGATTTACCAGGAGCAGACCCTCGCACCGCACCTGACGGTGATTGAGAACGTCTACTTCGGTCGCGAATTGAAGCGCGGTCCGTTCCTGGACGAGCGAGCCATGCGGCGCCGTGTTGAATCGCTCTGCGAAGAATTCGGATTGAGCAAAACAGATTTGGATTTACCGACGGGCAGCCTAGGTGCCCTCAAACAGCACGTGGTGCAGATTCTCAAAGCGCTGGCCTTCGACGCACGCGTCGTCATTCTCGATGAGCCGACATCCGGTCTGGAAGACAGCGAACGGCAGATGCTTTTTGACCACATGAGGCGTATGCGGGAACGAGGAGTGGCCCTGCTCTGGGTGACTCACCGGCTCGACGAACTTTTCGGCCTGGCCGACGTGATTACCGTTCTCCGCGACAGCCGCTGGGTCGCTCATGTGGCGCCGACGGACCAGACGCCCGACTCGCTGGTGCGACTGATGGTGGGGCGCAGCCGTAATCTGGCCGAGTCGTCCACTGTGCACGATGGCCGCGAAGGGTTGTCCGATACAGAACAGGCAGAGGTTCTTAAACTGACTGAGGTTACCCGACTGCCTTTGCTGCGGGACATCTCGCTCACCGTGCGACAGGGAGAAATTCTCGGCATTGCCGGGATCGCCGGAGCCGGCCGCACCGAACTGGCTCGGGTCATTCTGGGCGCCGACCGCACTGACAGCGGAGAGGTCTTTGTTCGAGGCCGCAGAGTACTGATCAGAAATCCCCGTCAGGCTACCAAACTCGGAATCTCGCTCGTTCCTGAAGAGCGAAAGACACAGGCCATTCTGGGCTCCATGTCGATCGCCCAAAACATCTCCATTTCCAGCCTGGACGACGTCTCCACCGGCACCATCGTGTTGAACAACCGCAAGGAAAAAAACGCGGCCAATCGCTTTGTCACTGAACTGCGCATTCGATGCAGTGGTGTGACGCAGAAAATCGGCACTCTCAGTGGCGGAAACCAGCAAAAAGTGATTATCGCCCGAGCCCTCTTCAATAAGCCTTCTCTGCTCATATTTGATGAGCCCACCCAGGGGATCGACGTCGCCGCCAAGACCGAAATTTACCGTCTGATCTATGATTTCGTCGATAAAGGCGGGGCGGCGATTGTGATCTCCTCTGAATTACCTGAACTGGTGAACCTCAGCGATCGCATTGTCGTGATGCGTGAGGGACGCCTGGTGGGAGAACTCACTGGACAGCGCAGGAATACGACTGGCGGCACCGACAACGAACTGGCGGAAAAAATTATGGCCATGGTGGCTGGAGTAACAGAGCAGAGCCGAGTAGCGGAGGAAACACCATGAGCGTGCGTACGCGATTGACCCAGACGTTAGCGATTGACGGGCTGCCGGTCGCGGCCGCTCTGGCGCTGGCTGTGGTCTTTTTTTCTCTGGCCTCACCGTTCTTTCTCACCCAGGAGAACATCTCGAATCTGCTGACGCAGTCACTGTTCGTCATCATTCTCGCGGCGGGCATGACCTTCGTGCTTATCGTCGGCGGTTTTGACCTCTCCGTCGGCGCAGCCACGGGACTGAGCGCTGCGACGACGATGCTGGTTCTGATGAACGGCGGGGCACTGCCGCTGGGTATTCTGGCGGGCATCGCCACGGGTATGGCTTTTGGAATTATCAACGGCTTTTTCATCGCGGTGATGGAGATCAACGCATTCATCGTGACGTTGGCGACGCTCAGCATCGGAGCCGGCGCCCTTCAGGTCCTCACGACAGGAACCCAGCTCACCGGCGTGTCACTGCCCGCGTTTGCCTGGCTCACCAAGGGGAGCATCCTCGGAATCCCCACCGGGGTGGTGATCACTCTGGTGATCGTGGCTGCGCTGGAGTGGGTGCTTCTATTCACGACGTTTGGCCGAACGATCTTCGCCGTGGGGACAAATCCTCGGGCTGCCTTTTTGGCGGGAACGCCGGTGCGGCGCCTGACTTTCAGCGTGTACCTGTTGTCCGGAACGATTGCCGGCCTGGCCGGCGTTCTCCTGGCTTCTCATCTGAACTCCGTGCAGCCAGGCCTCGGCCAGGGATATGAACTCAGCGCGATCGCGGCCGCGGTTTTGGGTGGCGTATCGCTCGCCGGTGGCCGTGGCAGTGTCTGGCGCGCGGTGATCGGTGCACTCTTCCTGGCGACCATGGCCCAGGGGCTGCAGCTCATCGGGGTGGATCCGCTCTGGTTCAGCATCGTGACCGGCGCCAGCATCGTCATCGCCGTTGCGTTCGACCGTGCGGTGCAGCAATGGGTGATCAAACAGCTGGCGGCAGCCACCACCAAGCGTCAGATTTTCGATGACTCGGATGCCTCAGCGTCTGTGTCTGCCGACGCGCCCACAACATCCGCTACTCGTTCGTCTGTGAGGAACACGAAATGATCGCCATTACTGCCCCGAGCCAGCGGTTCAGCCGTCTTCTGGCCAACCCGAGTGCGGGAGCCATTCTCCTGCTGGTCATTCTGATCGTGGCCATGTCGGTGGCTTTCCCCAACTTCTTTACCGGGATCAATGCCGGCAACGTCTCCAACCAGATGGTGTTCGTGCTGCTGCTGGCGTTGGGGATGACCGTGGTGCTGATTACCGGCGGGATCGATTTGTCGGTCGGGTCCGTGATGGGCTTGAGCGCCGGCATCGGTGCGTACACGATCACCAGCGGCGCCCCCCTGGTGGTGGGTCTGCTGACGACGATGGCGGTCGGTGCATTTCTCGGCCTTATCAACGGGATCATGATCACCAAGTTGGGTTTGCCTGATTTCATCGCCACCCTGGCAATGCTCGGAGTTGCCCGCGGCGCTCTATTTTTGTGGACCGGCGGGGTGCCGATTATCGGCTACATGCTGCCGGAGTACTACGTCATCAGCGGCCTCAGCCAGCCATTTGGCTTCATCACCGTTCCCATTCTTATTGCCATTGTTGCGGTTGTCGTGGTGGCCGTCGTGCTGAAGTTCACCAGTTACGGACGGCACGCTTACGGTCTGGGCAGCAGCCCCCATGCAGCCGTGCTCTCCGGGGTACCCGTTGCCCGCATCAAGGTGATCGCATACATGATCAGCGGGTTGATGGCTGGCGTGGCCGGAATGATTATGGCCGGTCGAAACACCACCGTCGCCCCGACCATGGGACTCGGCTACGAGGTCGCCGCCATCGCCGCTGCGATCATCGGGGGCGCCGCACTTGGCGGGGGCCGTGGATCTGCCTTCGGGGCGGTCATCGGGGCGCTGGTGCTCAGTATTACTGCGAATGCCATCAATATCGCCGGGGTGAGTTCGAGTTGGCAACAAGTTGTGACCGGAGGAGTTCTTCTCCTGGCCGTCGTCTTCGACCGAGTGAGCTCGCTCATCAGAGCTCGCTCGGCCCGACTCGCGACCAGGCTGGCACACGCCTGATCTTCACCGGTACACCCGACCCGTCAAAGATGACGAGCGGAAATTCAATCAACACAGCGAAAGGTAAAAAAGTGTCTGACACAAAAATCATTTCAGAGGTCAAGAAAAATGGAGTTTCTCGCCGCAGCCTGCTCACTTCGATGGGACTGGGCGCGGGAGTCATCGCCACGACCGGTCTTCTGTCGGCTTGCTCGACCGTTGCCCCCACCGGATCAGCCGCGGCAACGGGCGGCGCTGCCGCTGCCGGCAGCATCGGCGGCTCCGTTTACGACGCTGAAATTAAGAAGCTCGTTGCTGGTCGAGAGCTTCAGGTTGGCTGGACGCCTCCGATTCTCTCGGAGTTTTTCAACCAGATGGAAAATGCCGCCTTCGGCCGGATGGCAGAACTTGAGGCAGCCTACGGGGTGAAGTGGAAGTGGGAACGCTCCTCCCCCACGGGAAACTTTGATGCCGTCGAGCAGCAGATCAGCACCGTACGGGGCTGGACCACCCGTAAATTCGATGCAGTTCTGGTATGCACCGGGGCAAACTTCGCCACGATGCAGGACGTCTACACGGAAGCGGCCGACAGCGGGACGTCGGTCTTCCAGTTCAACCAGCCGGTAGAAATCTACGAGCCCGATCAGATCAGCACCGTCTCCAACATCGGTTATGACAACCGCTCGCAGTCAGGTTACCTGGCTGGCAAGTTCATCGCCGACACACTCGGCGGCAAGGGCAAGGTCATTCAGATTATGGGACCGTCTGGTTCGGACTGGACGAAGGCACGCCTGATTGGTTTCGCCAAGGCTATGGCAGAAAACCCGGGCATGGAGGTTGTCGGCAGTGCTGACGGCGGCTACGTTCGTGAAAAGGGTCTGAACGCTGCTCAGGACCTGCTCACTCGTTTCCGTGACGTGAACGCCATTTACGGTGAAAACGAGGACATGGCTCTAGGCGCGCTGCAGGCGGTGGAGGCTGCCGGCCTCAAGTTGTGGGACGGCACAGACGGCATCGTCATCATCGGCGCCGACGGTCTGATCTCGGGCATGGACTCAATCGTTGCGGGCAAACTCACTGCCACCATTGACGTGGGATCGGTAGACCAGGGCCGCACCTTCATCGACACGATCTTCCACAACGTCGTGCTGGGCGAATCGGTGGGCAAGTTTATTGAGGTGCCCACCCGGGTTGTGACTAAGACGAACGTCGCGGCAGCCCAGGCCTACATCAACAATGCGCTGAAGCCCGCCAAGACCTACTGATCCTCCGGATTCGATCGGTCTGGCTGTTTGAGCTGGTCCGAAGAATCATTCTGTCACTGACATCAAAGGAAAAAACGACACTATGGTACTTCGGGCCAGCTCTTCAGCAACTCCTCCCTCTTCTAATCTTCTCGAGTCGCCTCTCATCGCTGTTTTGAGAGCACGGCAGGCTTACGACTACGATCCCGTTGTAAAAATTCTTGTTGATGCGGGCATCCGATCTCTTGAATTTACGCTGAGCACTCCGGGAACTCTCGAACACTTTTCCGCGCTCCGCCAGATCGTTCCGACCACGGTCGACCTCGGCGTGGGAACCGTCACCGATCTCGAACAGGCCGAATTCGCACTGGATGCCGGCGCCGAGTTTCTGGTGACACCCACCACGAACCTCAAGATCGTCGCGCTGGCCTGCCGTCGTGGTGTGCCGATTTACCCGGGCGGGCTCACCCCGACAGAGCTGCACGCTGGCTGGACTGCGGGCGCCACGGCCGTGAAGATTTTTCCTGCCTCGACGGTGGGCGTGATTTATCTGTCCCAGCTTCGTGGTCCCTTTCCTGATATTCAGGTCATTCCGTCGGGCGGGGTCGAGATGGCCGATGTGGAGCCCTGGCTTCAGGCCGGAGCGCTGGCAGTTTCGCTGGGTGGACCGCTGATCGGTAATGCGTTCTCCGGCGGCAGTCTGACCGAATTGGCAGAACGGGCTGAACACGCCGTGAACCTGGTGAGCGGTTTCAGGAGTGAGTCATGACTGCCGGCGCGACACCGGGAGGAGTGCTGACCTTCGGCGAGACGATGGGGCTTTTTCGAGACCCGCAACCCGGCATGCTGGCCCTCAGCCGCAGCGTGCAGCTAGGGATGGGGGGTGCGGAGAGCAATGTGGCGATTGCCCTGAAGCGTCTGGGTACCCCGGTGACCTGGGTCGGTCGGGTGGGCCGCGACAGCCTGGGAGACCTCATTCAGCGGGAGCTGGCCGCCGAAGGGGTGAACGCGATCATCACCGTTGACGAGGACGCCCCCACTGGACTCATGATTAAGGAACGACGGATGGCCACCGCTACCCGGGTCTGGTACTACCGGGCCGGAAGCGCCGGTTCTCGGCTTGAGCCCTCAGACATCCCGGCTGACGTCATTCGTCAGGCGAGCTTGCTGCATGTCACCGGTATCACTCCGGCGCTCTCGGAATCAGCGGCACAGGCCACCCGTCATGCCATGTCTCTGGCGCGGGACGCCGGAGTGCTCGTCTCCTTCGACCTGAACTATCGATCACGGTTGTGGAACGCCCAGGCGGCAAGGCAGAGCTATCGCGACCTGGTTGCCCTCGCCGACATCGTCTTCGCCGGTGAAGACGAAGCCGAGATCGCCGTGGGGCGTGCCGACAGTGTGGCTGAGACCGCCCGTCTGTTGGGCGAACTGGGACCGCGGCAAGTGATCATTAAGTTGGGGGATCGTGGCTGCTTCGCCCTTGTTGACGGGGTCAGTTATGACCAGGTGGCCTTCACTGTCACCGTGGAAGACACCGTCGGTGCCGGCGACGGATTCGTCGCCGGTTACCTGTCTGAAGTTCATCGCGGCTCTCCTGTAGCGCTGCGCCTGCAGACCGCGGTGTCTGTGGGTGCCTTTGCCTGCACGGTCGCCGGGGACTGGGAGGGTATGCCCCTTCGCAGTGAACTCGGTCTCCTCGCGGCAACCGAACCCGTCATTCGTTGAGGGCCGGCCGCTGAGCGCCGGCCGTGGCTCTAACCGGCGAACCGGTGCGGGGCTAGTCCTGTCACGTGTGGGTCGACGGCGAAGATCGCGCCGGCGAGTGGTTCGTCGTGCATGAGTTGTTCAGGTGTCAACCCTGCACGGGCCGATGTGATGAAAAGCTGATCTAAGCGAGCGCCGCCGAAGGCCACACTCGTGACGCGAGTGACCGGCAGGTCAACGACCGTCAACAGCTCACCCGCTGGGCTGTAGCGGAGCACGCTGCCGCCGTCCCACATGGCAACCCACAGGCAGCCTTCCGCGTCGACGGCCATGCCATCGGGGGTGGCCACGAGGCCGGGAGTCTTCACCAGGGTGCGACGGCCGCGGAGCGTTCCGGCGCCGGGTTCAAAGTCATAAGCATCAATCTGTCGGGTCAGGGAATCGATGTAATAGAAGGTCCGACCGTCCGGGCTCCAGTCCAGACCGTTGGAGATCGAAACCGGTGAAACCATGCGATCTGCGGCCAGATCTGCAGAGACGCGGTACAGACTGCCTGCCCCCGGAACTAAATCAGCATTCATGGTGCCGACCCAGAGCCGGCCGTCTGCATCACAGGCGCCGTCGTTCATCCGGTTCGATGCTCGGTCTGCTTCGACGGGGGCAACGAGTTCGAACGCACCCGTTTCCAAGTCTGCGTAGCCGATCCCGTCGCGCACCGCACACACGACGCCGCCGGACCGGCGGCCGACCACGGTTCCCACCGGTTGCCCGACAGCGATGCTGTGGTCTGTTCCGGATGCCGGGTCAAAGTGGTGAATTTCACCCTTCGAGATGTCTACCCAGAGCAACTCGGCTCGTTCGGTGTCCCACCAGGGGCTTTCGGCCAGTTCGGCTGCGGCTTCGAGGGCAACTTCCACCCCGGCAGATGCCCGAGAAGCTCGAGTGTTTGCAGCGTGCACGGGTCAGCCCAGAGTTGTCATGGCGGCCCGAATGATCAGAGCCATCGACGTCGCCCCCGCATCGGCATAGCCGATGGTTCGATCGCCGAGATAGCTTGCACGTCCTTTGCGGGCAGCCAGCGCCACCGTGCCGTCCCGACCGGCGTCTGCGGCGGCAGACGCGCTGACCAATGCACGGGCCAGCGTGTTACCGGCCGCCAGCGCTTGGTCCAGGGCAGTGATGGCCGGAGCGAGAGAGTCGTAGAGCGTTTTATCGCCGACCTGGGCGGAGCCGCGATCCACAATTCCCTGCCCACCGGCGCGGAGCAGCTCAGCAAAACCGGCAGCATCCAACACGCCGTTCGGCCCGCTCGTCACAGCCATTCGCAGAAAAAAGGTGCCATAGAGGGCGCCGCTGGAACCGCCGACCACGTCAACGATTGTGGAGCCCACGTGTTTGAGGAGTTCCCGCGGTGAGTCCAGCTGGTCAAGGAATCCGATCGCCATCACGGCAGTGAACCCGCGTTCGAGGTTGGAGCCGTGGTCGGCGTCGCCAGCGGTCGCATCGAGGTCGTTCAGAGCGTCGGCGTGAACGTTGATCAGGCGGGCACATTCGGTGACCCACGCGGTCAGCTGTGCCGTGGTGATCTGGTCGTTCATGCTTCTGCTCCCCAGGTGATTGAGGGGGTGCGCACGGGCGCATCCCATAAAACTGTCAGGTCATCGTCGAGCTCCAGAATGGTCAGGGCAGCTCCGGCCTGATCGAGTGAGGTGACGAAATTTCCGACCAGACTGCGTACCGGCTCCAGTCCTCGAGCGCGAATCAGCCGGTCACACTCGCCGTACAGCAGGTACAGCTCGCTGAGCGGGGTCGCACCCATTCCGTTCACCAGGACGAGCAGCTGTGCGCCAGGGGAGGGCTGCAGATCGGTCACGACCTCGGAAACCATGGCGTCGGCTATCTGGTGCGCGTCTCTCATGGCCACTCGTTCCCGACCAGGTTCGCCGCTGATACCGATTCCGAATTCAATCTCGCCGTCGGGCAAATCGTAAATAGGTTTTCCGCGAAGTGGGGGTGTGCAGGAGCTCAGGCCCACACCGAACGTACGAGCGCGGTCAGTGACGCGGCGGGCTATTGCCGTGACGGAGGCAAGGTCGTCACCACGTTCGGCCGCTGCACCCGCGATCTTTTCGACCAGCACGGTCGCGCCGAGTCCCCGTCGTCCGGCAGTTCCGGGCATCTGCGGGATGGAGACGTCATCGGTGACGAGCACTGAGTCGATTGCGATGCCTTCAAAGGCGAGCAGCTCTGTGGCCATGCCGAAGTTCATCACCTCTCCACTGAAATTCTTGATGACATGCAACACCCCGGCACCACTGTCAGCGGCCAGCGTGGCGGCGACAATTTGCTTGGGAACTGGGGACGTGAATATTTCACCGGGGCAGGCGGCGTCGAGCATGCCGTGGCCTACGAACCCCGTGTGCAGCGGTTCACAGCCGGAGCCGCCGCCGGCCACCAGACCGACCTTGCCTGCTCTGGCGCGCGTGGTTCTCACAACAATGCGTCGCTCGGCATCGAAGGTCACTGTCGTCGGGTGAGCTGCAGCCAGGCCGACAAGATAATCGGTTACTGCGTCTGCGGGATCGTTCATAAACTTCTTCATCGAAGTGTGCCTTCGTTTCAAGGTGTTGCTCATGAGTCAGTCCGAGGCAGTCCAGGTGATGCCGCGATTTTACGCTGAAAAGCAGGTGATCAGGTGGTCTGAACACTATGCAAAAACGAGGACGATGTCAAATGCCACTGGTTTCGAAGAAACAGTATCGCTCTCCCGACGCCGCCGAGCCGGGGGAGGGTGACAACGCCAGTGGTGGAGAAACCCTCGCCGCCGAGTGGCTCTTTAACTCGTTGAAAGCCGCACCTTCACCTTGGGAGTTGTCTACCTTTGGCATCGTGTGTATGTACACGGTCCGAAAGTCGCCACCAAACGATGAACGCAGCACTGGTCGCGTGGGGACCCGTGAACCGTTAGGAGATCATCCGTCATTGTCACCCAACGAGTGTCAGCGCGGAGACGCACCGGGCATTAGGGAGGAATGGACATGAGAATTCTGTCTTGCACCTAGTGTCTCCTAACGGATTGAGTCAGATTGTGATCGTCCGGAGGATGACTCCGCCGCGGTAGTTGACGGCGAGCTTGTCGTATCGGGTCGCGATGCCGCGCCATTGTTTGAACGCCTGAAAGCATCGCTCGATCACGTTGCGGCGCTTGTAGGCCTCCTTGTCGAATCCTGGTGGCCGGCCGCCTTTTCCTCCCCGCCTTTTCCTCCCCGCCGTTTGCGGTTGGCGATGTGGTCGGATTTCTCCGGAATCACGGCTTGGATACCGCGGTCGCGCAGAAGCTTTCTGTTCGCCTTTGACGCATAAGCTTTGTCAGCCATGGCGCGATCAGGCTTGGTCCGAGGACGCCCCGTGCCGCGGCGTGGCACTCTCAAGCTCGACATTACGCGCGGAAACATGGGCGAGTCACCGCCCTGCCCCGTACCCAGAAGAAGGACGAGAGGACGCATATTCGCGTCGCACAGCGCGTGGATCTTCGTGGTCAAACCACCCCGTGACCGGCCAATTGCATGATCAGGTGGCTCGACAAGCAGATTCGTGTAATTTGACAGTTGCCCCCGTGGCCCGGCCGAGGTTCGTGCCGTGTTGATGCGCCCGGTTCACGGTCGAGTCCACCGACGCTTCCCACTCGATCAGCCCGGCGGCATTAGCCTGAGACAGCAACTCTGTGAGGATCTTGTCCCAAGTGCCGTCGCCGCTGAACCGGTGGTGCCGCTTCCATACCGTCTGCCACGGACCAAAACTCTCCGGCAAATCCCGCCAAGGAGTCCCGGTTCGAAACCGGTAAATGATCCCCTCCACCACGCGGCGATGATCCTGAAAGGGGCGGCCACCCTTCGCCGCAGCAGGCGGCATCAACTGCTCAATCATCGACCACTGCGAATCAGTAAGGAAAACGGTGCGAGTCACATCTAAATGCTCTCACAACCAACCCACTGGGTTAAGAGACACGCCCTAGGTGAGTGCCGCTCGCGGCACTCCGTGGGTAGGGGGTGCCACGAACGGCAATGGGTGCCGTGAGCCTGATGTGACCACTGGGCGGTGGGCTGCCGTCCTCTAGGCTGTGGGAATGCCCATACTGTTGCAGCTTGACTCGTCCGCAGACCTCGTGACTTCGCGGTCGCGGGCTATCACGGCGACCTTCGCCGATACCTGGCGCAGTCTCGGCGCCGACCACACAGTCGTTCACCGTGACCTGCATCGCGAACCGCTGCCCCACCTGACGGATGCCGCGCTACACTTTCCGCCCCGGCTACGCCCCGTGGATGCGAACCCGAGCGCGGAGCAGGAGGCCCTGCAGCAGGTTTTGATCTCGGAACTGGTCGCCGCTGACGTGCTGCTGATCGGCGTTCCGCTGTACAACTACTCGATGCCGTCGACCTTGAAAGCGTGGATCGATTACATCCACCTGCCGGCGGTGACCGCTCCGTTCGACGACCCAGCCAGCCAGCAGCCACTGGCCGGTCGCCCGGCCGTGCTCGTTTCGACTCGCGGCGGGGTTTACGACGCGGGAACATCCACGGAATACGACGATCACGCACTGCCCGCGCTCAGCCTGATTCTGGCGGACGCACTGGGAATGACGCTCGAAACGATCGTGGCCACCCGCACGCTGAGCGAACGATTCGGCGCCCCCGCCGACGAGGTCGCCAAGCAGCACCAGGAACTGGCGGCCGCCCACGCGTCCGCTGCGCAGGCCGCCCGCCGCCTGGGCTGACCCGCCCTCGATCGGCCGGCTAGTTCATTCCAGAGCGGCTGCGACGTGCCCGGCCAGCTCCAATACCTGGTCGCGGTCGGTGGCTTCTACCGGCCGTTGTCCGTTGATGAACGTGCCCAGTCGCACCCAGTCATCGCCGACGATGAAGTCGACCGAGCAGGCCGAGATCGTGCCGACCGGGCACAGGAGATAGGCCTGTTCGGTTACTCCCGCGACATCGACGGGCTCGTGCGCCGCCCAGACGCCGCTCTGCACCTGAGCGGAATCGAAAGCCCACGCACCGTGCGGCAGCATCTCCAGGTTGGCGAGGGCTGCGTCGGAACCGGCGGGCCCCACGATGCAGCGCGTCACCCCAGCGAGCGTCGCCGCTCCGGTCATGACGCTCCAACCGCCGCCGTGGTAAGTGGTGTGCACGGGCAGCTCGGCCGCCTGGAAGACGGACTGCACGGTTGCAGCCGGCAGGATTACCTCGCAGTCGGTGCGTGCAGCGACTGCGGCAACGGCCGGCGTGGTGTTCGAGGCCGCGGCGGTGGCGACCCGTTTGGTGATGGTGCGGAGGATCGGCGCTGCGAGCGCCAGCACATCGGCGTCGGAGGCCGGATCGGAAACGTTGGCCCCCTCCAGAAATACTTCGATCCAGGCCTCGCCGACGACAATGTTGGACGTGCACAGGCCGGAGTGCGCGAAACAGGTCGTCCCGGACGAGTCTCCGAATGGCTGGGCGTCACCCTGCGGATGGTCGGCCACATGCAATTCGATCTGCGCGGCCGTGGCATCGGGCAGTACCTGGACGGTCAGTTCGTCATATGCCGGATTGGGAATACCACCCACGGGCACATCGTCATTGCCCCAGGTGCAGCTCAACCCACCGGTGTTCTGCACGGCATACTTCACCGGGGATACGGATGGTGCCCAGTCCAATCGTGGCTCGTAGTCGTTCGCACCGAAAAGCGCCTCCAGTTCGGCGATCGACACCAGGTCGGCGCAGGTCACGTCGAACCGCGAAGCGGGCGCCGACGAGAGCTCGGCCGCCGGTGTTGTCGACGGAGATGTCGACGGTCCCGAGGCAGCTGGCGTCGCCGGGCCCGCACACCCCGTCAGCGCAAGGATCAGGGCAACGGTAATTGGAACCACACTGTTTTTCCCCATGCTGGCAATGTACCAACACGCGCGGACGTGCCGCCAGTCCCTCTGTGTCGTCGGGATGCCAGCGGTCGACCACTACGTCGAACGTCGCGGTCGGGCGTCGCCGATAGGGCATTGGCGGAGCGCTGGTGCGCGGGGCACGAGCGGGTGCAGGGGCTCAGGCGTATATGAGAGGACAAATCGTTTATTACTTCGAGGTCGCTTGACCGCTGCGGCAGCGATTCATGAGTGACATCGGCAGTCTTGCCGCGAGAAGAGACCGTGATGTTGAAGCAATTCGATCAGTCTGTCAATTTTGGTTTCTAGAAATTCCCTGAGTTTTCCTCGCTTTTGTGTTCGATTCGGGGTAGAATCATTGGGAAGGAGGCAATGGCGCCCATGTTCATGGAAAACCCCGGTGAGTCCAGTTCGAACCCCGTTGTTGTGGCGGTGGAGCAGGCGCGGGATGCGTTGTTGGCGGCGTTGGGTGGGCTGTCGTTCGGGTCTCTTGGTGATGAAGAATCCCTGAGTATGCTGCTCGCGCTGGAGAGTGTGGGCCGGGTCGTTGATGGGGCCCGGGTGCTCTCCACGACGGATGTGCTCCGTCGCTCCGAGTACTTTGATGCGGCTGTGGCTAAGAAGGCCGTGGCGACGAAGGCTGCGGCGAAAACGGCGCAGCAGACCGAGGTTGAAGCTTCCGGCGCGGTGTCCCTGGCGCGTCGGCTGGGCTGCCGCAGCGGCCTCGTGTTGGTCTCCACCCTCGCCCGGATCTCCCGCAGCGAGGTTCGGCAGCGTGCCAGCCTGGGCAAGAATGCGGGTGAGCGGATGCTGCTCGGCAGGCCCCTGACACCGACCTATCCCGTGGTGGGGGAGGCGTTGCAGGGCGGGGAGCTCGGCGTCGAGCAGGCCCGAGTGATCGTGTCCGTCCTCGACGGCCTGCGCCCGTCGGTGCTGGTCGATGATCTCGACCGGGTGGAGCGGTCGCTGGTAGCGAGCGGTTCCGGTGCGATCACGCCCGAAACCGAGGGGCTCCCGGGCGCGGGGATCGCGTTCGCGCCGGATTTGCTCCGCCAGCAGGGCATTGCGTGGCAGGCGCGCCTGGCGCCCGACGGGTCCGCGCCCGGCGAGGCCACCGCCGAACGGCGCAGCTGGCTCTCTTTCGGTGGGCTGGTAAACGGCGGCTACAGTCTGAACGGCTGGCTGACCACCCTCGACCGTGCCATCATCAGTACCGTCTTCGACGCTTACCTTTCTTCCGCCGCGGCCAACCCCGTTCCCGGCGCCGCTCCACGCGCCAAGGTCGCGTTCCGTGCGACGGACCCGTCCACCGAGGACAGCACTAGCACCAGCACCAGCACCAGCAGTGACCAGGACACCGACAGCGATGTCAGCGAACTCACCGAAACCGGCGCCGACTCCGAAAAGGTCGAACTCGATGCCCCAGACGCGCGGACCACGGCGATCGAGCAGGAAGAGAACGGCCAGAACGGCCACGACGAAGGCTGCGACGAGCAGACTCAGGGCAACACCGCCGCGACGGGTGAGGCGGGTGAGACGCTCGGCGCCGGCCAGCCCGCCCCGCTCAGTCCCTGCCCGCAGGAACCCGGCGACGTCCGTTCGATCGGTGAGAAGCAGGCCGGCATCCTCCGTGCGGTCTTTGAGGCGGCTGCTCGGCAGCCGGGAACCCCGACGATGGGTGGGGCCGCACCGACGGTGCTCGTGCATATCAACATCGACGACCTCCTCGCCGGGCGCGGTGCTGGCTGGATCGACGGCATCGACGGCCCCCTCACCGTCAAACAAGTCGACGAGCTCCTCTGCGCCGGCGGGTACCAACCCGTGCTGTTCGGCCACCAGGGTCAGGTTTTGCACCTCGGCGACTCCAACCGGTTCTTCACCGCGAGTCAGCGCCGGGCGTTGGCGGCCCGTGATGGTGGCTGTGTCATCCCCGGCTGCACGGTGCCGCCGCACCTGACGCAGGCGCACCACGTCCTAGCCTGGAGCAAGGGCGGCCGGACCAATATCGACAACGCGGTCCTGCTCTGCAACGCCGGGCATGCCAGCATTGAGACGTCCGGCTGGGAGATCGACATGCGAGACGGACGTCCCTGGGTGCGCGGCCCCCTCCTCTTCGACCCCACCCAAACCTGGCGCCCCGCCGGTCAGAACCGTGCCGCCACCCCGGCAGAAAAACCCCATTGGGAGAAGTAGCGCCACCGCTGGACCAGACGCCGAGACTGGGTCGCGTCGTGCTTATGGCGGTCTCGGCAGGCTCGACCAACGGCTGTTGGCATTCGAGAGGCTGGAGGACGTCGTGCCGACGGAGGACGTCGTGCCGACGGCGGACGTCGTGCTTATGGTGGTCGCGACGGGCTCGACCGACGAAGTCGGGCGCGTTGGCGAGACTGGGTCGCGTCGTGCCGGTGGCGGTCTCGACGAGCTCGTCCGGCAGCCAGCGAGTGTCTAGTGCTGCGCTGGTGATCGGCCGTCCCAGCTTCAACTCGCAACGGGGCGGCGTACCAGTCGATAGACGAAATAGGCCAGAGCGACGAGACTGAGTATTGCAATTGCCCACGTTCCGGGGACTCCCACCAGTGGGCCGCTGCTACAGGTGCTCACCGCCCCCGACTCGGGCGAGTAGTCCGTGCACTCGCCCGTGCGGGTGCCTAGAAGCACGACATTGACGGCAATGATCAGCAGGCTTGCCAGTACCCATCGAAGCTTCGGCTCAGCTGTGCGCGTCGGTGTTGACATAGCAAAACACTATGCCCTGCACGGCGCGCACGCTCGCGGCTTCATGATCGTGATCGGATCGTGCGGGACGATTAGTATCGCTTGAGCTGCCCCAGTTCTGCCCTGACCGCGTCGAGGAGCCGCAGTACTCCACCATCGACGGCGGCCACTCTGGCCTCGGACACCCAAGACGGCACCGGCGCGCCTTCGCACGCGATCAGGGTCGATGCGCCGGCTGTGGCGAGGAGCGCGCCGTGCCCGTCCGCGGCCCAGCGGCCCTGCCCACCATTACAGCCGTCGGAGCCCGTCCACGTACCGTCCGCCGCAAACAGTACGTGCGGATCGGTTGCGCCGCTGGGAGAAATCGGGACCCACCGTCCGACGAGGCCGTCAGGCGTTGCCGGGGTGAATTCGGGCGGCAGGGAGGCCGGTAATCGCAACGTCTCGCGCATCGCCTCCGTGATGACGGGCGGCTCGGTGTAGAACTCGGCCGCTGTCGGAATCGCATCGGGCTTGCCATCGATGGTGAGGGTGGCGACCACTGCGCCGCTCGCATCGGTGAGCTCCCAGCCCGCGCCGGCAGCCCGATACCCGGTGACAGATTCGAGCCAGGCGACTCGTGGCAAGGTGGTCCCGGTGACGCACTCACCGCTGGCGCTGTACGTGGAGGCAAGCAGCAGGTTTTCGCTCGCCCGCCACGAGCCTTGGATCATGCCGCAGTCTCGCCAGAGCTGGAACTCCGGGACGTCCATCCGCAACCAGGTAGCGGCTGCCTCGCCCGCTGCGCCCGAAACGCGCCAGATGTTGACCAATCCAATCGCGGCAGATTCCGCGCCGGTAGGAGGGCTGGTCGGGGGCGGTGAGTCCGAAGTCGGCTCAACCTGTCCTCGTGGAGCCTGCGCACAGGCCGTCAACGCAAGTACGAGCACGGCAGCCAGGCTCGCTGCCTCACGCCCGCGCCGTCGGGCCGTTCCGAAACCCATCGGCCACGACCGCGCTCGTCGCGACCTGGTCGCCCCCTGCGAAGCGGTTCCCTTCGGAGTTCCTGACGTAATCCCCATGCCTTTGATCATGGCCGAGTGCCCGCCGGATTGTCCAGCGCCGCGGCTGCTCGCCTGCGCGGGCACGACCCAACTCAGCGATCCGCGGCAGACTCGCCCTCAGCAGTCAGGCTTGATCGACGTATGAGTCGTCGTCGCGCGTCGTCGTGTGCCGCGTGGAGCAGGTCGATGACCGTGTTCTCTGTACGGGGACCAGGGTTGACGACCGCGATCCAGCCCAAGGCACCGTAGACGGGATGCGGCATGATCACGTCCGCAACGCTGAAATCCCGGGCGGAGAAGTCACCGGTGGTCTCACCGGTGAGGGCGGTAAATTTGGCCGGGCCGACCTGGATACTCACCCGCCACCGACCGATTGGATTCAGGCGGGAGTGCTCGTCGCCGGGATAGTCCTTGGTCACAATCGTGGCGTACGGCTGCACGCTTTTGGGGATGTTGGCATCGGGCGCGTAGTAGAAGAAGTGATCGCCCCAAGCGATCTCGGGAGCATCGCTGCCTTCAACCGGTGCGAGGTCAAAAACGTTGTCGAAGGCGCGAATCGTGTGCAGAAGCTGCTCGAGTGTCATGATTTCCACAATGCCTAGACCGCGGTCAGCGCGTCGAGACCGGCGAACGGTACGAGACCTTCGGCCTTCGCCGCGAACGCCGGGTCAACGGTGACCAGAGCGTCGGCCTGCAACCGGGCGACCGCAATATATTCTGCATCGTGCATGTTCTCCCACCCGTGGTCGCGCGAGATCCGCCATTCGGCGCGGCGCGATACCCGGTCGCCGAGCAGCCGCCTCTTCAGTTCGGTGAGGCGCAAGTGCTGCTCGAGTGCCTGCTCCTCGGTCAGGTCCCCGGCACGTACGGCCGCAAACAGCAGGGCCAGCGCCTGCGCACGGATGACGCTGGGCGCGACGAGATGATGGCTCGCGTCGACACGCAGGCCGGTCGCCACGATGTGCAGCAGGGTCGGCACGTCGATCACAAAGCGAGTCATGCCGCACAGAATAGACGCTGCCATCGCACGCGTCACGGAATAGAACCGCGACTGTTCTTGCTGACATTCAGGTGGCGCACGCGCAGCCACGAAAGGATTGGTGTCGTGAACCTCACAGCGACCGCGTTCAACCTGCCCGGCAGCCTCGCCCACAAGCGCGAGTCCACGCTGATCAGCGTCGACGAGCAGCACTTTGTCGCCATTCGGCAGACCCTCGAGCAGCAGATCATCGAGGTGTCCAATCGGCTTGACGCCCAGCGTCTGACCCGCGGGGGCACGGGGCAGGCCGCCCTCGACCGCGACCTGGAGATCCACCGGCTGACGGCCCGCCTGCGGGTGCTGCGACGCTTCGGCGTCGACATTTGCCTCGGCCGCATGGTCAGTACCGACGACCAGGAGCCCGTTTATGTGGGCCGCTTCGGCCTCACCGACACTGCCGGTCGGCACCTGCTGCTCGACTGGCGTTCCCCGGCCGCTGAACCATTCTTCGGTGCGACCCATGCGACCCCGATGGGACTGGCCAGCCGCCGCCGCTACCGGTGGACCCGCGGTCAGATCACCGATTACTGGGACGAAGTCTTCACCCCCGACGGGCTCGAATCCAACGCCGCGCTCGACGATCAATCCGCCTTCATCGCGAGCCTCGGCAGCAGTCGGTCGCCCCGCATGCGCGATGTGCTCAGCACCATCCAGTCCGATCAGGATGCCATCATCCGAGCCGGATCCCGTGGCGCCCTTGTCGTGGACGGCGGGCCCGGCACCGGCAAGACCGTCGTCGCCCTGCACCGTGCCGCGTACCTGCTCTACTCCGATCCGCGCCTCGGCGACGGTCGGGGCGGGGTACTCGTGGTCGGTCCGCACCAGCCGTACCTGGCCTATGTCGCCGATGTGCTCCCCGCGCTCGGCGAAGACAGCGTGCAGACCTGCACCCTGCGCGACCTCGTCGCCGAGGGCACTGCGGCCGTGGTCGAGGCCGTTTTGGGAGCAGCCGGGCTGAAGGCATCCGCTTTGCTGGTGAAGTCGATTGAAGCGGCGGTGCGCTGGTATGAACGGCCACCCACCGCGGCGCTTTTGGTGGAGACGCCGTGGTCCGATGTGTGGCTGAGCCCCGCCGAGTGGGCCGACGCGTTCGACGCGGCTGACGCCGGCACGCCGCACAATGAAGCGCGCGATGAGGTCTGGGAAGAGTTGCTCAGCATCCTGATCGACAAGCACGACGACGTGCCGCCGCACCTGCTGCGCAAATCCCTCGCGCAGAATGACGAGCTGACCGGCATTTTCACTCGGGCGTGGCCACTGCTCGACCCGGCCGGCGTGGTCGCCGACCTGTGGTCAGTGCCGGCCTACCTGAAACTCTGCGCTCCCTGGCTCACCTCGGCTGAAGTGCAGACACTGCAGCGAACGGATGCTCGCGCCTGGTCCCGCGCCGACCTCCCGTTTCTCGACGCGGCCCGACAGCGCATCGGCGACCCGGAGGAGTCCCGGCGCCAGCGTCGCCGTGAAGCCACCCTGGCCGTCGAACAGGAACGGATGGCGCGGGTCGTCGACGATCTCATCGAGAGTGACGACAGCGAGCTGAAGCTAATGTCGATGCTGCGTGGACAGGATGCGCAGAACAGCCTGATCGATGATGCCGCACTGCCGAGCGCTGATGCTGACCTGCTGGCCGGCCCGTTTGCGCACATCATTATTGACGAGGCGCAGGAACTCACCGACGCCGAGTGGCAAATGCTGCTGGCGCGCTGCCCGTCGCGAAGCTTCACCATTGTCGGCGACCGGGCGCAGGCTCGGCACGGGTTCCCCGAGTCGTGGCAGGAACGGCTGGCTCGCATCGGGCTCGATACCGTCACACTGGCGTCGCTCAGCATCAACTACCGCACGCCGCAGGAGGTGATGGCGGAGGCCGAGCCGGTCATCCGTTCGGTGCTGCCCGATGCCAACGTGCCCACGTCGATCCGCAGCAGCGGGATTGCGGTCGAGCATGCATCCGTTTCAGCGTTGGAATCGATTCTGGGGCGCTGGCTGGCCGAGCACGTCGATGGCACCGCCTGTATCATCGGCGAACTGACGACCGTCCCGCCGAACTCACGCGTGAAGGTGCTGTCGCCGGAGCTGGCGAAGGGGCTCGAATTCGACCTGGTCGTGCTCATCGACCCGGAATCGTTCGGCACCGGCATCGAGGGAGCGGTCGACCGCTACGTCGCGATGACTCGGGCCACGCAGCAACTGGTGATCCTGACGACCCCCCAGTGACTGAACTAGGCCTGCGAGAACAGAAAACTCGGTGCGACGATTTTGGTGATGGTGCTTGATCCCTGATCGGCTTGGCCAATGACGCCGTAGGCCATGTCGATCCCGGGATCGACGACGATGCCGGGGAATGAGGTGGGCAGGTTGAGCGCCACCGAGCGCACGCCGAAGAGGTCGTCAACGTGCACCCGGTTCGCATCCTGCCCGGCAGAGACAGCGTCAAAGTCATCTCCGACGCTTGTGCCGTCGACCGAGGCGATGGCCATGCCACCGGCTGTTGTGGCCGCCGTGGCCTGCACGCTAAATGCGGGCAGGTAGGGGATGGCCGCGTCGGTGGACGGTCGCTCGCTCCGGTAACGGTTCACCACGACGTCGAAACCGCCCCACGACGTCCCATCCATCTCGGGGTAGTGATTGGAGCCATCCTGATGATGAGTGGCTTCTGGCTCGCCGAGAAGGTCGATGACGGCCGCCACGGCTTCGTCACCGTTCTCGGAATAGCGGAGTGAGAGCAGCACGGTTCCGCCCTCATCAACGACGTCGGTGGTCTCAGCACCGATGAGAATGCGGGAGGGGTCTGCTGCCGCTGTTTCGGACGCTACCGGTTCGACGGTCGGTGGTGCTGGGGGTGATGCGGCGGTGCAGGCCGACAAGGCACCGGCCAGAGCGAGCATGGCGATTAAAGCAAATGATTTACGGATAAGAGCCCCCAGAACTGTCGAGGTGAACAACCCCGCTTCACCCACGACCCACGCTATCGTGCCAGGGACCTGCGTACACTGTTGGAGTGAACGTGCCAGAGGGATTCCACCCCGCCGACCGGGCATTTTTTGCCCGCGAGGTGCTCGAACTCGCACCCGAAGTTCTCGGCTGCATCCTGCAACGCACGGATGACGACGGCACTGTAGCCATTCAAATAACCGAGGTCGAGGCGTACGCCGGTGAACGCGACCCCGGCGCGCACTCCTATCGGGGTATGACGAATCGGAACAAGACCATGTTCGGTCCAGCCGGGCACCTGTACTGCTACTTCACCTACGGAATGCACCACGCGCTGAACCTCGTCGCCGGAGAACCAGGCCAGCCCTACGGTTGCCTCATCAGGGCCGGGGACGTGCTGCAGGGAGCCGACATCGCCCGCAGCCGCCGAGAAAGCAAGCCACGAAAAGTTCCGCTTCTCGATCGGAGCTTGGCGCGAGGGCCTGGCTGTGTTGCCCAAGCCTTCGGGGCGACCCTGGCCAACGATGGTGACGATCTGTTCGGCGGAGAATGGACATTCTTTGTGCCTGACGACGCGGTGATGCTGCCGCATCTGACCGGACCACGCGTGGGCGTCAGCGGGCCCGGCGGCAGCGCGACGAACTTCCCCTGGCGATTTTGGGTAGCGGATGCCTCGTCGGTCTCGGCCTACAAACCGGGCCGCCAGTAATCTGGCCTGAGAGTTAATCTTCGGGCGGATACCAGACGCGGTCACCTTCGACCTTTGCGAAACTGGTCAGCGTGTGCGGCGTGGTGGAGGTGCGACTCATCACGTTGGCCACCTGCAGTCCGCGCGCGAGCAACGCGTCTCCGATCAGCGATCGGTGACAACGCCAGGGCACGGCCTCTGCACACATGATGGCCACCGTCTGCGTGCTCGCCAGCGCAATCAATTCGTCGATGCCGCCGACGAATTCGGGGGTTTGCATGTAGTCGGCGTAGGCACGAAAGCTCTTGTTGCGCCACGCGCCGTTGATCGTTGCCGCTGCGACCGGGGTATGCCGTAACCCGCCGAGCGCGGTGAGTCGCTGGTAGTCGATACCGGCCGCCGGCATGCTGGTGACGAGTTCGCTCTCCCCGAATTGCGGATTGTGACGAGACCCCGGCACGCTGCGCACGTCAATGAGCCGCTCGATACCATTGGCCTTCAACATTCCAACGAACTCATCCAGCGGATGCGTCGAATGCCCGATCGTGTACACGCAGGTTCCGGCCATGGTCCCATTTAACCGCAGGTGCTCGCTGACCCGGTGTTGCCGGTCAGGTGAGCGAAAAAATCAGAGCGACAGCGGCAGCGACGGACACGGCGGCACGCGCATAGTTGGCCCGGGACCAGCTCCGGTCGAAGGACTGCCAGGCAGCCGTCAGGCCGGGTGAATTGGCGTCGACGCTCACGAGGGCGTTGTTCAACGGAACGTTGCGCACCACGGTGATCACGACGGCGGCCAGGGCCAGAACCGCTCCAAGGATTCGCGTGGGTCCGGCAGGCACGTTTGACGTGAGTTGCACCACGATCACAGCAACGGATGCTGCGGCGCCGCCAAAAAAGACCGTCATGAACGGTGCTCGAACCGCGCTCACGTTAATGCGTTGCATGGCGGACACGGCGGGCGCAGCGGGAAGCGTGCGGAAGGCGGGCAGAACCAAAAAGGAGAAAGCCAGGTAGACGCCTCCGGTCAGGCCGGCCCCGAGTGCTGCCGCAATAGTCAGGGCGACTTCGACCGCGCTCATCGGACCTGGCTTTGGCGGCTCGGTCGTGGCGGGCGGTGCGCGCCGGTGTCTCTGGCGCGTGCTGCGGCATCCGTTGTGGTCATCACCCCAGTAAATCGCACGCCGCCCCGCGACGGCAATCCAAGTGCAGGCAGGCGCACGCCCCATCCGATTGCGTTGGGGGATTAGGGCTCAGCCGCGGCGCGCATCCGTCTGTGAGCGTACGGGAAGGATGCGGGCAGCGAGCGCGACGACCAGCGGCACGCCGAGCCCGATGATCGCGAGTGCAAGAACGGGGATGACGGGCGGCGAGAACATCGCCACAGAGAAGGCGAGGACCAGAAGCACTCCGCAGAAGGTGCCGATCAGGCAACTTGTGCCGACGACGAACAGGGCGTACCAGCCGTTGATCCGTCGGCGCAGTCCGTCGGCCGCGCCGAGTACGGCAAGGGTCCGGTCAATTTGGCGGCCTTCGCTGCGGGAGAGCCCGATCGCTGCGATCGCGATCGCGAGCACCAGACCGGTTGCGAGCATGACAGCGCCCCAGAACCAGGCTCGGTCACCGGTGCTCGGCCCCGTTTCGAGTTCGAGAAATAGATACTCCGAGAAGACGCGCAGATCGGTGGCATAGACCGTGGTGTAGCTCAGGCCAGGCGGCGCTTGTGCCAGAACGCGAGCGGGCAATGGAACGAGCCCCGCCACATCGGCCGCGGACGGGCTCAGGAAAAGTCCGTACCCGACTTGATGGTCCATCGGCACGGTGATGCCGTCCAGGCGCACGGAACTCAGCGGCGTACCGGAAGGCAAAAACTCGCCCGGTTCATCTTCCGCGACGAACTGCTTCGCGCCCCACCAGTGAATTGTGACGCTGCCGTCGGTGGCCATGTAGCGGGGATTGAGCACGATGACCGTGCCAGCGGCGAGGGCAGCGCGGGTGGTAGCATCCGTCGTCTGGCCCAAAATAAGCTCAAGGTCGGCAGCATCGCCGACCCAGATCGTGGGTCGGGTCGGTGAAAGTTCGAATTGTTCGTAGGGCCCCGGCGCACAGAGCGATTCGTTGACACCGGTTTGCTCGAACGATTGGGCGCAGATGCCGTCGGTGGCAATCTGGGGCTGGGGGAGTCCCTCCGGCGGAAAGATCATTGCTTGACGACCGCTATAGCCTTCATCGTCGTCAACGGGCGTTCCCCAGAAGGGGCCGAGAACGCCATCGATGACTCGTACGTCGGTCGCATCGACACCGTCGGAAACGGCCGAGGCGACGGCTTCTGGGTTGTCGGCGACTCCACGCTCGCTCGGATTCCCGCGCTCCTGCACGATCAGGTCGACAGCGACCTGATCTCGTTGCAGTTGCCAGTCGTGGTCGGTGACCGACCACGCATCGTTCGCGGAAAAGAATGTGAGATAGGAACTGACCAGGAAGGTCACGAGCATGATGGATGCCGCGGCAGCGCCCGAACGCGCCCCGCTTCGCTCCGCGTCCCGAGCCGCAGTGCGCGCTGCGAGTCCGGCCGCGCCGGGAAGGAGTGCTGGCACCCGACCGACCCACCGAATCACGGCGGGAAACGCGAGAAGTGCGCCGACCAGAATCGTGATCGCGGCTGGCGCAGCCAGCATTCCGCTCAGGTACGGCAGCAGATTAGCGAACAGCCCTGCGGGCAGAGCGCGCCCGGCAATCCCGAGCGCAGAACCGAGCAGCAGAGCGCCCAGACCGGTCAGCATCACAATGCGGCCGGCTCGGGCTACGTGCGGCGCTGATCGCGCCGGCCGCGGGGCATCTCGCAAGACCGTGGAAACGTTGATTCCGGATGCCCGCACCGCCGCTGTCAGCGACGCCGACCAGCCCACCCCGATGGTCGCGATGGCGACCAGAACGATGGCAACAACGTCGATTCGGGTGATGACGGTGCCTCCGGCCAGGAGTATCGTGCTGCCCGCGGCGATCCCGATCACGACCGAGGTGCCGGCCGTCACGGCTCCGAAAATAAGCCCCCGTGCCGTCATCACACGCGCGAGCATGCTTCGCGGCGCACCGGTAGCAGCGAGGAGGGCAAGCATCCGTTCGCTGCGACGCACGGAGACGATCATCGCGGCCGCGACCATTGCGCCCACGAGCAGCAGGGCCAGCACGGCGAAGTACGCCGCCACCGCGATCATGCCGGCGGCCGACCCAGACTCGGAGCTCGTGCCGTCGTCGAATACTGGGCTGACGTTCGGTGCAACGACCGCCACGGCCACCACCGCACTGACCGGTATCGCCATGGCAATCACACTCAGCGCAGCCGACAGGCGATTGTGACGGATGTCCCGCACGGCGATCCGACCGGCGAACCGCCAGCGTCCCAGCCATTTCATCGCTGAGCCTGTTCCGTGGCATACAGGCGGCCGTCTTCGAGGGTGAAGACGCGATCTGCCCAGGCTGCCAACCGATGGTCATGGGTAGCCACAATGGCGGCCGCCCCGGCGTCGACTCGGTCGCGAATGAGGCGCACGATGGCCTCGCCCGTGATCGTATCGAGGGCGCCGGTCGGCTCGTCGGCCAGAATCAGTCGGGGGCTTCCCGCCGTTGCCCGAGCGATCGCGACTCGTTGTTGTTGTCCCCCCGACAGATTTTCCGGGTAAAAATCGGCAACGCCCTGCAAGCCGAGTTCGTCAAGTGCCTGACGCGCCGCCTCGAGCGCTCGCCCGCGCGGCCAGTCATCGAGCTCCATCGGAACGGCAACGTTTTCCAGCACCGTGAGAATCGGGATGAGGTTGTACTTTTGAAAGACGAACCCGACTGATCGCCGCCGCACCATGGCCAGGGCGTTGGAATCGAGCGAACCGAGCGATACTCCGTCGATGAGCACATCGCCCTGGCTGGGTCGTTCGATGCCGCCGGCAATATCGAGCAGGGTTGACTTACCCGAACCTGACGGCCCCATCACGGCGACGAATTCACCGGCCCGCACGGTGAGGTTGACGTTTTCGAGGGCCCGCACGCGCAGGGCGCCGGAGCCAAAGTCGCGGGAGACGTCGATCAGTTGCAGAGCCTGCGTCATCGTGGTTCCTTCGAGGGTATGGAGGAGGTCGAGCGGGGACGTCCACGTCGGGGCCGTTCGGTGTTGAAGGGAACGGTGAGGGGAATGCCCCGAGCCAGTGCGTCGCGAACGCGTGCGGATACCTGGTCGAGCCAGCGCAGTTGCGTCTCCGCCGCGATGAGTGCGGCGTCGCTGACGATGCGGGTGGCCAGATCCTGCGCGGTCAGAACGGGACCGCCACCCGTCTGGCGGGTGAGTTCCTGCAGCCGACTGATGGCTGCGTGGCGCTGCGCACGCAGAAGCGCGGCCACATCGACACCGGGCAGGGTCACGGCAATGGCGAGCTTGATCGCGAGATCATCGCGCGCGGCCGAGGGTAGTGGATCGGCCTGCTGCAACCAGGTTCGCGACGCGTCCTGGCCGGCCGGCGTCGCCGCATAGTAGACGTGCCCATCGGCATCCGTGCTCGCACTTTTCTCGACCAGGCCTTCGCGTTCCAGGCGATCCAGCGTCTTGTAGACCTGGCCGATGTTGAGCGGCCACTGCGCGCTGGTTCTGCGATCGAACTCGGCCCGCAATTCGTAGCCGTAGCGGGGTCCCTGCGCCACCATGGCCAGGAGGCTCATCGCTACCGACATCGCGCTCCCTAAATCACTGGCGAGTATATGTATGGCGACTATACATTACTTCTAGGGAGTGTGGGAGAACTGTTTTCGGACCGGATCGGTCTGCTGCTATTTAGCGGCGAGCAGCCGTTCCACGCGTGGCTTGACCTCGGTGGCGAGCAGGGTGATGGACTCAAGCAGGTGTTCCTGGGGGAGCCCGCCGTGGTCGCCCTGCAAAAAGTGCCGCATGTGGCCGAGGTGCCGGTGCAGGTCGACGATGCGTTCAGCAACGTCGTCCGGGTCGCCGATGAAGTAGGCATTGGGGGCGTCGACCTGGGCCAGGTAGGAACCTCGTTGCGGCGCTGGCCAGCCGCGCAGCCGACCCATCTCCACGTTGAGGTTGACCCAGCCCGGATACATCCGCTCGACCGCTTCCTTCTTGGTCGGAGCTACCAGGCCGAAGGTGGCGACCGAGACTTTGATGTTGTCGCCGCTGTGGCCGGCTTGCGCCGCTGACTGCCGGTAGAGATTGGCGAGGGGCGCGAACCGGTGCGGCTGCCCGCCGATGATGGCGTAGGCGAGCGGGAGGCCGAGGCGCCCGGCCCGGGCCGACGACGGTGCACTGCCGCCGGTGGCGATCCAGATGGGCAAGGAGCCCTGCACCGGACGCGGCACGACGTCGAGCTGGGGGATCGAGGGACGCGCGGTTCCCGACCAGGTCACGTTCTCCGTGGAGCTGTTGTTGAGCGTGAGCAGCAGGTCGAGCTTCTGGGCGTAGAGCTCGTCATAGTCGTTCAATTCGTAGCCGAACAGCGGAAAGGTCTCGACCGAGGAGCCGCGGCCGGCCGTGATCTCGATGCGGCCGCCGCCGGAGATGGCGTCTGCCGTGGCGAACTGCTGGAACACCCGCACCGGGTCATCCGTTCCAATAATGCTGGCGGCGCTGCCGAGTTTGATCCGAGTCGTCGCCGCAGCGGCCGCGGCGATGATCGCGCCGGGTGATGAGGCGGGCATGGAGACGGTGTGGTGTTCACCGATGCCAAAATAGTCCAACCCCGCCTGGTCGGCGTGCACGATGGCGTCGAACAGGTTCTTGGTCGCCTCCGCGGTGGAACGCGAGCTGCCGTCGGGGCCCCGTTGAGTGTCACCGAAGCTGTAGGCGCCGATTTCCAAGGTGTTCTCCATTGTGTGAGTGGCTTAGGCAGCGACCGCGAGCGGACGGGCCTTCTGAATGAGGGCGCGAAGCTGGTTCGCGGTGTGACTGCCGGTGAAGATCTCGGTGGCCGGCTCAAACGAGCGGCCGGCGGCGAGGGGGCCGGCATCGATCGCGTCGTAGCCGAGTCGGTCGATGAAACTTTCGACGACTGCCTTGGCTTCGAGGTCGTCACCGGCCAGGGCGAGCGCTCGTCGCATCGGCGCGCCCGCGGCCCTATCGTCTTCTTCGAGCTCGTGGTAACCGATGTGGTTGAGCGACTTCACCACCCGGGCATCGCGCAGAAACTCTTCGACGACCTCGCTCGTTGTGCGCGAGTCGCGCTCGAAATCATCGAACACGCCGTCGACCGGTGCCCAATAGTTCATCGCGTCGATAACGATTCGGCCGGCGAGCTCGCCGGGGTTGAGCGTGCGGTACTTGTGCAGTGGAATCGCCAGTACCACCAGATCGGATGCCGCGGCCTGGCTTGATTTCACCGCCACCGCCCCGGGGGCCACAATGTCCACCAGTAGCGCGTTGTCCGCCGCGGGCTGCGTGGTCGCGATGCACACCTGGTAACCGGCTTTCAGCGCCTGCCGAGCCAGAGCTGTTCCGACCCGCCCGGCGCCCAGAATGCCGATGGTGGTGGTCTGCTGACTGCTCCTGGCACTTTGACTGCTCATCGCGCTGCTCCCGTCGAAATATGATGCTTTACAGATCATATGACGCTAAGAATATCTATGCAACCGCATGGTTTGGGATAGGATGGCTGGCATGACTTCCGAATCGATTCTGCCGGCCACCGTGCCGGGAGATCTGGGGTGGAACCTCGCGATGGTTTTGCGCGGCTATCAGCGTCAGCTGGAGACCGCTGTCGTGGGGCTGCCCGGGGGAGTGCGCTGCTATCAGGTGCTGTCGACCGTCATTCACCGAGACCTGCCGTCTCAGCAAGCCATCGGGGCGCACCTCGCCATCGATCGCACGGTCTTGACCTACCTGCTCGACGGCATGGTGGACGCCAAGCTGGTGGAACGCATTCCCGACCCCACCGATCGTCGGGCCCGAAAGATTCGGGCCACAACAGAGGGCTTGAGCGTGCTCACTCGGTACGAGACGCGCGTTGCCGCTGTGGAAGCCAGCATCCTCTCCGGAATGGACGACGATGACGCCCACCGGCTGGCCGGGCTGCTCGGCGCGTTGGCCACGAGCGTGCACCGCGCCGATCCAACGGCGAGCCCCTGCGCGGCCGCCGAGTCGCTCGCACAGTAACAGGCCCAGCCCGGTTAGTTTGTCGGCTGGATCAACCATTTGGAGCGCACCTGCACGCTGGCGTCCTCGTAGCCGAGGTACTCGTAAAACCCCAAAACCAAGTCGTTGCCCGAACGCACCGAGCACCGTGGAGCTATCGCCGTCGGCTCGGTACACCTAGTCCTCGAAGCTGTTCACCATCGCGAAAGCTGCACGTTCCAGATAATCCCAGAGGATGCCCTGCTGCAGCGGTGGCAGGTTAGCCGCGCCCACGGCGACTTTCATGTGGCCCAGCCACCGGTCGCGGGCATCCGGATTGACCTTGAACGGTTGGTGCCTCTGGCGCAGACGCGGGTGACCGCGCTGCTCGCTGTAAGTGCCTGGACCGCCCCAGAACTGCTCGAGGAACATGACCAGCCGGTGTTCGGCCGGGCCGAGATCCTCTTCGGGATACATCGGCTTCAGCACCGGGTCGGTCGCAACGCCCACATAGAAATCGTGCACGAGCCTTTCGAAGAATGGCGTTCCACCGACCTCGTCGAAGAACGTCGACACCGCGGCAGGGCCGTTCTCGCCATCGCGCAGGTGCACGCCGGCGGGGGTGGCGGGCTGATCGGTCGGGTGTCGTTCAGAGGTCATTCGGTGCAGCTTTCTCTTCGGTACGGGTCAGTCAATGCCGTCGCCGCGAACTTCGGGGTCTGGTGCCTTCATCGGAGCCGGCACGTCTTTGGGCTTGGCCTTGCGCGGCCCGCGGGGCTTCCGCACCGCGACCGGACCGGTGCGCACGCCGGCTACGACGTCGGGCACGGCTGCCGCGGCCTCTTCGGCCGCGTCGAGGGCACCCTCGACCGGTTCAACGGTCGAGCCGTCGATGGTGCCGTCGCCGGTGGTCATGACGACGCTGTTGAGCGGGGTCAGCGGAACGCCCATGCCGTCCAGGGCCTTCTTCATGTGCAGGCGAAGATCGCGGGCGAAGTCCCACTTGGCCGAGACCCGGGTCTTGACCACTAGCCGGGTGACGAGGGCTTCGGCGGTGATCGACTCGAGGCCCCAGATCTCCGGCTTTTCGAGGATATAGGCGCGCCACTTGCGGCTCGAGGCCAGGGCACTGGCGACGCGCAGCAGCTCGTCCTGCACGGCCTCCACGTCGGAACTGTAGGGGATGGCGAGGTCGATGATGACGCGGGCCCAGCCCTGCGACATGTTGCCGACCCGCAGAATCTCACCGTTGCGCACGAACCAGAGCGTTCCGTCGACATCGCGCACCTGCGTGATGCGAATTCCGACCGTTTCGACGACACCGGATGCGAATCCCACGTCGACGATGTCGCCAACGCCGATCTGATCCTCCACCACCATGAACAAGCCGTTGAGGATGTCCTTGACGATGTTTTGCGCACCGAAACCGAGGCCGGCGCCGATCGCCGCGGTCAGCAGCGCGAAGGAGCCGAGGATGTCTTTGTTCAGGGTCGTGACGATGAGCAACAGTGCAGTGATCAGAATGAACACGTTGACGATGTTCGCCAGCACCGCGCCGAGTGTGCGCGAGCGCTGCACGACGCGCACGGCAGCCAGGGGGGAGACGTTCAGCGCCTGGGTGTCGTCGACCTTCTGGTTCTTCTTGACGCCAGAGACGATCTGTTGCACGACCCGGCGAATCACGAATTGCAGAGCCCAGCGCAGTGCGAAGGCGACGACGATAATTGCCGCAATGGCGACAATCTTTCCGACGTAATCGGTCCACGGAATACCAGCGATGGAGGTGGCGAGGTTGGCCCAGAAAGTTTCCCAGTTCATATCCAAGCCAGTCTACCGAGGGGCCTCGGCGGTACCCGGGAGGTAGCCCCGGTCGCTGGTGACCGATCACCCACGCGGCCAGCGCAACCCGGTGCAGAGAACGCAGGCAGCGGCATCCTCTCGATTAGCTGTGAACGCGTCGGCGCACGCGAAAACCCCGCGACCTGGCTGGTCGCGGGGTTCGCAGTGCTCGTTGGTGCTAACTATTCGGCGTCGCGAGCCTGCACGCGAAGCGAGCGCTCGACTCCGGCCAGGTTCTCGACCACGAGGCGACGCAGAGCGGCCGGCTCGGGGTTCGCGTCGAGCCAGGTCTTCGTCGCGTCGGCGAGGGCCTGGTTGTTCAGCGGTGCCGGGTAGAGGCCGATCACGAGCTTTTCGCCGATCGAGAAGCTGCGCGCCTCCCACACTCGCTGCAGCATCTCGAAGTAGGTCGAGACGAACGGCTCGAGCAGGCCTGAGTCGTTCACCCGCAGGAACCCCGCGGCCGTCGTGCGCACGATGGTCGTCGCAGCCGTGTCAACATCGATCAGCGACGACCAGGCGACGAGCTTGCCCTCCGCAGTGGGCAGTGCGGCCCGGGCCAGGGCAGCCGACTGTGCGCCGGTCGCCGTGTTGTCGGCCGCGAGGGCCGCGTCGATCTCAGCGGCGTCAGCGCGGCCACCGGCCACGAGAGCGGTGAGCAGCTCCCAAGCCAGGTCGGTGTCGACGGTCAGGCCATCGAGCACGGTGCTGCCCGAACGCAGCGCAGCCACGTTCTCAAGCTGCGCGGGGGTGGCTGCGACGGAGGCGAAGAACTTCACGAACTGGAACTGGGCATCGCTTCCCGCCGCCGCGCCCTGTGCGAGCGCCCAGAGTGCATCGGCGACCTCGGTTGTGACGGCTTCGCGGTACGGCTGCGCCACGTAGTAGCTCGCGGTGAGCACGACCTGGCCAAGCACGGTGCGCAGCGTGGTCGACTCGGTTTCGGTGGCGACATTGTTCAGCACCAGGCGCACGAAGTCGCGGGCCGTGGTTTCGGCGTCGCGGGTGGCGTCCCAGACCGAACCCCAGACCAGGGCGCGTGCGAGCGGGCTCTCAATAGCCGAGAGGTGCTCGAGCGCGACGGCCTCCGAAACCGGGTCGAGGCGCACCTTGGCGTAGCTGAGGTCGTCGTCGTTGAGCAGAATCAGGTCTGGGCGTTTCTGGCCGACGAGAGCGGGGACATCCGTTGTCGAACCGTCAACGTCAAGCTCGACGCGATGCGTGCGCACGAGCTTCTGCGCGTCGTTGAAGGTGTAGAAACCGATCGCGAGGCGGTGCGGGCGAATCGTGGGGTAGTCGGCGGCCGCAGTCTGCAGCACAGTGAAGCCGGTGATCGTGCCCGTCTCGTCTGCGGCGATCTCTGGGCGCAGGGTGTTGACGCCGGCGGTCTCGAGCCAGAGCTGGGCCCAGCCGCTGAGGTCGCGGCCGCTGGCAGCCTCGAGCTCGACCAGCAGGTCGGAAAGCTCGGTGTTGCCCCACTGGTGCTTCTGAAAGTAGGAGCCGACGCCGGTGAAGAACGCGTCGATGCCGACCCAGGCGGCGAGCTGCTTGAGTACAGAGCCACCCTTGGCGTAGGTGATGCCGTCAAAGTTGACGAGCACATCGTCGAGGTCGCGAATTGTGGCGACGACCGGGTGGGTCGAGGGAAGCTGGTCCTGCTTGTAGGCCCAGCTCTTCTCCATGACGGCGAACGTGGTCCAGGCTTCATGCCACTCGGTGGCCTCGGCAGTGGCGATGGTCGACGCCCACTCGGCGAAGCTCTCGTTGAGCCAGAGGTCGTTCCACCAGGTCATGGTGACGAGGTCGCCGAACCACATGTGGGCGAGCTCGTGCAAAATGGTGACGACGCGGCGTTCCTTGATGGCGTCGGTTACCTTGGAACGAAAGATGTACGTTTCGGTGAAGGTAACCGCGCCGGCGTTCTCCATGGCGCCGGCGTTGAACTCCGGCACGAACAGTTGATCATACTTGTCGAAGGGGTAGGCGTAGCCGAACTTCTCCTCGTAGTAGGCGAAGCCCTGGCGGGTTTTCTCGAGGATGTAGTCGGCGTCGAGATATTCGCTGAGGCTCTTGCGGCTGAACACACCGAGCGGGATGGTGCGTCCGTCGCTCGAAACGAGTTCGCCGCGCACGACGGCGTATGGGCCGGCGATGAGGGCGGTGATGTAGCTCGAGATCACGTGGGTCGGTGCGAACGCCCACGTGCTGGCACCGTTGCCGGCGTCGGTCGGCTCGGGGGTGGTTGAGTTGGACACGACCTGCCACTTGCTCGGCGCGGTGACGGTGAAAGCGAATTTCGCCTTGAGGTCGGGCTGCTCGAACACGGCGAAGACGCGGCGAGAGTCGGGCACCTCGAACTGGCTGTAGAGATAGACCTCGTTGTCGACCGGGTCGACGAAGCGGTGCAGGCCCTCTCCGGTGTTGGTGTACAGCGCGTCGGCGACGACGATGAGCTCGTTTTCGGCCTGCAGGCCGTCCAGCTGAATACGGATGCCGTCACTCACGACGGCCGGGTCGAGCGCCCCGCCGTTGAGGGTCACCGAGTGCACCGTGGAAGTAATGGCATCGATGAAGGTCGAGGCGCCGGGGGTCGCAATAAAGCGCACCGTGGTGGTGCTGCCAAAGGTGGTTGGACCGGTAGTGAGATCGAGCACGACGTCGTAGCTCGCGACGGTCACGAGCGCGGCGCGCTCCTGGGCTTCGATGCGGGTGAGATTTTCTCCAGGCAACTTGGTTCTCCAATTCGGTTCACGATTGTGAGGCTTTGGCGCTCGTGGCGCCATCGCACCCCTTAAGCCTAACCATGACTGGTTGCCGCGCTGGCTAGGGCGTGGCTTTGGTCATCCTGGTGAGAGTGAGCAAAAGATCTGCAGGTTCGGCGACAACTCGTCAGGGTCTGTCGGTGCCGGTCAGTGCCGGTCAGTGAGTTTCGTCGGTATGGTCAGGTGCGCCCTGGACGTCGGCGGGTGGCTTGACCGTGACTGGCGGGGTGCTACCGCTCGCCCTGAAGGAGGCGAATTGGCGCGTCATTACGGCCGCCGCACCGTGCAGTGGAACGTAGCTGCCGCCGTTCGGCCCGTCGCCTGGCTCATCATCGGGCTGCCAGCGCTCATTTTCGCCGCTGCTTGTGCCCAGGAGTCGCCGGGTCAGGGCCGCACCCGCTGACAACAAATCGTCGAGGGCGACCTGCAAATCGTCGTCGTCAACGGGTTCGGACCGGAGCGCGGCGCGCAACACGGCACGGCGGATGAGTTCCTTCGCGAAGGACCCGGTCACGCCCTCCGCACGCAGGGCAGCCGCATCAAGCGCGGCCGGGCCGAACGGCAGGGCCTCGGCATAGCGGCGGAACGGCCGCTCGCGTTCTGCCAGCGCGGGCAATGGCACCTCGACGGCGAGGTCGACCCGGCCGGGCCGTTCGGCGAGGGCTCGCTCGACGACTTCGACCCGGTTGGTGGTCATGACGAAGGCCACATCGGCGTCACCGTCGAGTCCGTCGAGAGCGTCGAGCACCTCGAACAGCAGCGGCTGCGGCGTGGCGTGGCGCTGCATCGCGACCAGGTCGATGTCTTCGAGCACGACGATGGAGGGCGCAAAGGTGCGCGCGATCTCTGCGGCTGCAGCGATGTGCACGATGCTGGACCCCGTGAGCAGTACGGCCGTGATGCCCGGTGTTTCGCTCAGCAGGTGGCGCACGGTGAGGGTTTTGCCGGTGCCGGGAGGACCGTAGAGCAACACGCCGCGCTTCAGGTGCTGGCCGGCGGCGAGCAGCGCCTGGCGTTGCTCACCGATTCCGATGACATGGTGGGAAATGGTGCCGAGGATGCCCTCCGGCAGCACGATCGCCGCAGCGGGCACGAGGGGGCGTTCCAGAAAGGTGATTCCGGCGCCGGACCCGTATTCGGTTTGCACGAATGAGAGCACCTGCCCGCGCAGCACGCTGTGCTCGATCATGAGCTCGCGCAGGTGAGTCAGAAAGGCGTTCACGATCTCCGGCGCGACCGCCATGATTTCGAGTTCGGCGGTGTTTCGCCCGAATTGCGGGTTCGCGGCGCGCTGCAGCACCGCAAGCGGTTGTCCGTCAAAGTGGAGGAGACGGAGTCCGAAGGAGACCACCTGACGGGTCGACGTCGGACCGGTCGCCCTGGCCGAGTAGTCCACCGGACCGGGGCCGAACCCCTGGAACGGGCTGGCCACGAGCTCGGAAAGGGTGGAGTGAAACCGCTGCTGGCCGCCGGATACGCCGAGCAATGCATCAGGGTCGGGGCCGCTGAGGCCGGTCAGGGCGATATCGGCATCCACCAGTCGATGATCGGCGAGGGTCTCAGACACGACCGGCAAGGTCGACGCGTCAGCGCCGAGGTGCTCGGTGACCTTCTCGCCGAGCGGTGACAGCGCGGACCGGCCGCGGTCATCCGCGTTGGCGACGACGCGGTCCATGAACTGTTTGAAGGAACGTACGACGTCTCGGTCGAAAGTGTCCTCGGTCATGAATAAGTCCTTTCGATCGGGTAGCTAGCGGGACTGGGCGATGACTGCCTCGGCGACGTTACCGAGGGTGGCAATGTCGTCACAGGTGTAGGCGCTCACCGCCGCTGCCGCCGCTGTCGTCGGTGCGATCGTCGCTGGCGATTCTGACAGTTCTGCCGGGGCTGAGCGGTGCATCCGCTGAGCGCCACGATGGCGAGAAGAACTGTCGGCGCGATGCGACTGCGGCGTAACATTCGGTCAGCCTAGCAGCGGGCATTTTGCCGCATGAACTGTGCTTTCCTGGATATTCCGTGGCCAAAAAGAGAGCATACCTGAATGGATCCCATAATGGTATGCTCAGGAAATGAGCCGACAAATAGCGGTGCGCCTGCCCGACGAATTAGTGGAATACCTTGACCAGGCGGTGGGTGAAGGGCGGGAAAGTAGCCGTGCTTCCGTGATTACTCGAGCTCTCGAACGAGAACGGCGACGCGAACTCGCCCTGCACGACGTGCGCATTCTGACCGACCGTTTCGCTCAAGCCGACGATCTGGACGAACTCGCCAGCTTTGGCGCGAGTATTCCGTCTGACCTCGCCTAACGATGCGGGCAATTCACA
Organism: Cryobacterium sp. Hh38; assembly: GCF_004403235.1. NCBI lineage: Bacteria > Bacillati > Actinomycetota > Actinomycetes > Micrococcales > Microbacteriaceae > Cryobacterium > Cryobacterium sp. Hh38. The sequence continues at coordinate 74,388 of NZ_SOHD01000002.1, forward strand.
TAGCGCACCTCGACAAGGCCCGGCCGGTCCTCGTTCTAACCCGCGAACTCGTGCGCCCCCACCTCACCCGAATTACCGTCGCACCGATCACCAGTACCGTGCGGGGCATGTCGACCGAAGTCCCGGTGGGCCCCGCGAACGGCCTCGACCAGGACTGCGCGGTGAGCTGTGACAATGTCGTGACCATTCCGGTCGCCAGCCTCGGCCGCCAGATTGGCTTTCTGCTGCCCCAACAAGAGGTGCGGCTGAGTGCCGCCATCGCCGCGGCATTCGACCTCGACTGACTACCAGGCGCCCGGTTGGTAGTCCTTGAGAAAGACGCCGTAGAGGTCTTCGCCGGCTTCGCCGCGCACGATCGGGTCGTACACCCTGGCCGCGCCATCGACCAGGTCAAGCGGGGCATGAAAGCCCTCCTCGGCCAGGCGCACCTTGGTCGGGTGCGGACGCTCATCGGTGATCCAGCCGGTGTCGACGCTCGTCATGAGAATGCCGTCTTCGAGCATCTCCTTGGCGCTGGTGCGGGTGAGCATGTTTAGCGCGGCCTTGGCCATGTTGGTGTGCGGGTGGCCCGGTCCTTTATACCCGCGACCGAACACGCCCTCCATCGCCGACACGTTCACGATGTAAGTTCGGCGGGCAGCGGATGCCGTGAGCGAGGCCCGCAGACGGCTCACCAACAAGAATGGTGCGGTCGTGTTGCACAGCTGCACCTCGAGCATCTCGAGCGGGTCCACGTCTTCGACGTTCGCGGTCCAGCTGTTCCGCGAGTGCAGGTCGGGTACGAGACCGCCGGCGTCGATCGCGGTGCCAGCGGCGAGTCGCTCAAGCGACGAGGACCCCGCCGCGAGGGCCAGCCGGGTGAGATCATCCGCGGTGAGGGCACCGGCACCGGACGCGACCGCGAGCAGCGGGTGACCGGAGACCGACGCGGCCAGGGCGAGCGGATGCGCATCGTTGGTGTGTCCGAACGACACGATCTCGGGCAGCGGCCCGTCGGGCAGGGGAGATTCCTCGGCCTCGACGAGCGGGGAGTACGAGCCGCGCGAGCGGCGTACGGTCTGCGCTGCGTTGTTGATGAGAATGTCGAGCGGACCCTGGGCCGCAACCGAATCGGCCAGCGCGATCACCTGGGCCGGGTCACGCAAATCGATACCGACAATGCGCAGGCGGTGCAGCCAATCCTTCGAATCGTCCATCGCCGCGAAGCGGCGAACGGCATCGCGCGGAAACCGGGTGGTGACGGTGGTGTGAGCGCCGTCCCGCAGTAGGCGCAGCGCGATGTACATGCCGATTTTGGCGCGGCCGCCGGTGAGCAGGGCCCGCTTGCCACTGAGATCGGTGCGAGCGTCGCGCTTGGCGTGACTGGAGAGGGCGCAGCTCGGGCAGAGCTGGTGGTAGAACGCGTCGACCACGGTGTACTTCTGCTTGCAGATATAGCAGGCGCGCGGAACGAGCAGCTCGCCGGCCGTCGCCGCGCTGGTGCCGAGGGAGAGCTGGGAGCCGCGGGTCTCGTCGTCGATGCGGGTCGGGGCGCCGGTCGCTGTGGCGGCGATGACGCTGCGATCGGCGTCGGCGATAACCGCGCGTTTCTCCAGACGCCTGGACATCTTGACCGACTTGAACATCTTGGCGGTCGCCTGGCGCACGGTGACGAAGTCGGCGCTGTCCGGGTCCACGTCGCGCAGCGAGGCGAGCACCCGCAGGGTCACTGCGAGGTCGTGCGGGTCGATTCCGGCGAATTCGGGGGCCGCCGCACTCGATTCGGCCGCACTCGCGTTGGTGGGCGCAGTGGTGTGGGGCGCAGTGGTCATCCGCGAATTCTACGCGGGCCGACTGTGAGCATCCGTTCAACCGACGACAAACGGGCGTGCGCGATCGAAACCGCCCACGCCCGCCGGCAACTACTGAACTAGACCTTGGCCGGTTCCTGAATGGGAATGGCGATGGTCGGCGGCTCGTAGGTGTGGTCGAAGGGCATCTGGTCAGTGTCGAGCAGCGGGTTGTCGTCCTGCGTCTTCACCAGTTCGTGCGCTTCCTCGTCGGTGTTCACGTTTGGCATGGAGCCCGGCAGCGGGCGGTTGGCCGATTCCCGCAGGAAGAAGATGGCGATCGCCCCGATGAACGAGGTGGCCATCAGGTAGAAGGCCGGCATCATGTCATTGCCGGTGCCCACGATGAGCGCCGCAATGATGAACGGCGTGGTTCCGCCGAAAATGGCTACGGCGAAGTTGTACGAGATACCCATCGCTCCGTAACGGCTCGCAGTCGGGAACAGGGCCGGCAGGGCCGAGGCGAGGTTCGAGACGTAGAACGTGACCGGGAACGCAATAAGCGCTAGGCCGAACAGCGTCGACCAGATGTCACCGATGCCGATCAGCAGGAACGCCGGGTAGGCCAGCACCACCGTGCTGATGGCTCCGATCCACAACACCGGCCTGCGCCCGATTCGGTCAGACAGGCGGCCGGCCAGCGGGATGCACAGTGCCATGATCACGAGAATCGGAATGGTCAGCGCCGTTCCGTGCAGCTCGTCATAGCCCTTGTTCTCGGTGAGATAGGTGGGCATATAGGAGGTGAGCGCGTAACCGACGGTGTTCGCGGCGGCGACCAGGATCATTGCGATGATGATGTTGCGCCAGTAGGCCTTGAAGATCTGGATCGGGCCCTTAGGGGTTTCGGCAGTGGCCCCCACTGGGTTCTTCTGGGCGGCTTCCTGGGCGTCGAGGGTGGCCTGAAACGCGGGCGATTCGTCGATCTTCATACGGAAGTAGATGGCGATCAGGCCGAGCGGCCCGGCAATGAGAAACGGGATGCGCCAGCCCCAATCTTCCATGACCGACTGACCGAGTGTGAGCTGCAGCACCGAGACGAGCGAGGCTCCGATGGCGAAACCGAGGTAGCTGCCCATGTCGAGAAAGCTGGCAAAATAGCCTCGCTGCTTGTCGGGTGCGTGCTCGCTGACGAAGGTCGTCGCACCGGCGTACTCGCCGCCGGTGGAGAACCCCTGCACGAGCTTGACGAACACCAGCAGCACCGCCGCCCAGACGCCGATCTGCGCGTAGCCGGGCAGCAGGCCGACCGCGAAGGTCGAGGCGGCCATCAGAATCAGTGTGGTGGCGAGCACCTTCTGGCGACCGATCCGGTCGCCGAGCCAGCCGAAGAACACGCCGCCGAGCGGTCGGGCGAAGAACGTCGCGGCGAAGGTGCCGAGCAGAAACAGGGTTTGAACGGATGCGTCGGCCTCTGGCAGGAAGACCGGTCCCATGGTGGTGATGAGGTATCCGAAGATACCGACGTCGTACCATTCCATGGTGTTTCCCACGATGGTGCCGCCGAGGGCGCGCTTCATAATGGGCTTGTCGACGACGTTGACGTCGGATACTGAGATGCGGCGGCGCAGGAGAGCCTTTTTGGGCTTCACCGCGGCGGCGCTCGTGGCGCCGGAATTCGCGTTGGGCGTGCTTCGGTCAATGGGCATGTTAATTTCTCCCGGGGAGATATTGTGCTTGCGACGTAGAGCTGTACTGCATACTGCAGATTTTTTTCGACCCGTCGACAATACCTGAATGGGGGGCATTGCTCTAATGGGAATTCTCGGGTTTGGGGATGAACGGGACCGCACGCCCCCGCTTAGGCTGGTTGCATGACTGATTCTGTGGATTTCTGGTTTGACCCCTCGTGCCCCTGGGCCTGGATGACTTCGCGCTGGGTGGACGAGGTCGCCCGGCTGCGTCATTTCGAGGTGACCTGGCATGTCATGAGCCTCGCCGTGCTTAACGAAGATCAGCAGGTGAGCGAGGAGTACGCGGCGTTCTTTCCGCGGGCGCTCAAGTACACCCGCCTCGTCGCCGCCGCCAATGAACTGCACGGCCAGGCGATGGTCAAGGCCCTCTACGACGCACTGGGCCAGCAGATTCACCCAGGCAGCAATACGAACCCGGACGAGGTCATTCCGGCCGCGCTCGCCGAGGTCGGCCTGCCTGCCAGCTTCGCCGCCTACGCCGACAGCGACGAGTACGACCGTCAGATGCGGGCGAGCCACTTTGACGGCATCAACCGGGTCGGCCAGGACGTCGGAACGCCCGTGATCGCGGTGAACGGTGTCGCTTTCTTTGGCCCGGTCATTTCCCCGGCCCCGATGGGTGAGCAGGCCCTGGCCCTCTGGGACGGCGTCGTCGCGCTGGCGAGCTACGACGGATTCTTCGAACTCAAGCGCAGTCGAACCCGCGAGCCTATTTTCGCCCAGGCCGTCAGCACGTCGGCCAGCACAAAATAGACTGCTCATATGCGCATCCACATCGCCACGGACCATGCCGGTCTCGACCTCAGCCACCACCTGATCACGCACCTGCGTGCGGCCGGGCACGAGGTCGTCGATCACGGGCCCCAGACATACGACGCCCTCGATGACTACCCTGCTTTTTGTATTAATGCAGCGCAGGCCACCGTCGACGACCGAGAAAGCGGCATCGAAGCGCTCGGCGTCGTGTTCGGCGGTTCCGGCAACGGCGAGCAGATGGCCGCCAACAAGGTGTCCGGTGCCCGCGCCGCCCTGGTCTGGAACCTCAGCACGGCCCGTCTGGCCCGTGAGCACAATGACGCCAACGTTATTTCCATCGGTGCCCGCGAGCACACCATCGAGGAAGCCACCAGCTTCATCGACGCGTTCATCGCCGAGCCGTTCACCGACGAGGAGCGTCACGTGCGTCGTATCCACCAGCTCGGAGAGTATGAAACGACCGGAACCATCGCCGGAAAAGACGTCGACGGCGTCGTGAACTGAGGTGCCAGAGGGCCACTCCGTTCACCGCATCACCCGCCAGTTTCAGCGCAACTTCGTCGGTCACCGGGTCACCGTCTCCTCACCGCAGGGACGGTTCGTGATCGGTGCCGCCCAGCTCAGCGGGCACACGGTGACGGATGCCCGCGCCGTCGGCAAACAGATGTTTCTGGAGTTCGACCACTGGTTGTGGTTGCGCATCCACTTGGGCATGTATGGGGCGTGGGATTTCAGCGGCGAGATTCAGATGGATGCCACGATGGCTTCGGCCAACGGCCGGATGGGGCAAACCAACCAGCACGGCACGGATCTACCAACGTTTGACGCCGCGGGGGAGAATTCGATCTTCAGCATCGGTGCGCCCCGCCGCACCCGGGTGCGCATGTCGGAGCAGGAGAAAGAGATCGACCTCGCCGACGCTTTCCCGCCGGAGCCGGTCGGTCAGGTGCGGGTGCGGCTGCTCAGCGACACGGTGTGTGCCGACCTGCGCGGACCGACCGCCTGCGAGGTGCTCGACCCGTCCCAGGTCGAGGCCGTCATCGCCAAGCTGGGGCCCGACCCCGAGCTGGATAATACGCCGGAGGCGGAGCAGCGCTTCGTCAGCGTCGTGCGCAAGAAGCCCACGCCGATCGGCCGCCTGCTGATGGACCAGACCGTGGTCAGCGGAATCGGCAACGTGTATCGCGCCGAAATGCTCTTTCGCGCGGGACTCAACCCGCACGCGCCCGGAAAATCGCTCAGCGACGAAACCGTACGCGACCTGTGGAGCGACTGGGCACACCTCCTTCACATCGGGGTGGCGACCGGCCAGATGATGACCATGGACGGCCTCGATGGCGAGCCGTACCGACTCGCCATGAAGAATCGGGCCGACCGGCACTGGGTCTACAAGCGGGAGGGGCTGCCCTGCCGGGTCTGCGGCACCCACATAGTGCTTGAAGAGATGGCCGCCCGCAAGCTGTACTGGTGCCCGCGCTGCCAGGCCTGAGTCCCTGTGGTGTCAGCGCACTGGGTGGACTGCGAAAATAGAAGCATGATCCGAATTGCCAGGCCCCGTCGTCGCGTCGCAACCTTTGTGAGCGTCGTCGGCGCGGTCGTGTTGGCCCTCGGCCTCACCGCGTGTTCCGGCGAAGACGGGGCCGGCGTGATCGACACGGTCGGCAGCGTTGACTTCGTCAACCCGCTGGCGATCCCGCCGCTCGCCGAATCAACGGTCAATGCCGCCGGTGAGCGGGTGTTCGACCTCACGGCGGAGGCTGGCACGACCGAGTTCACTCCGGGCGTCGTGACCGAGACCTGGGGCTACAACCGCAGCTACCTCGGCCCGACGATCGTCGCCCGGCGCGGCGAAAACGTGCGCATAAACGTCAACAATGACCTCGATGTAGCCACCACCGTGCACTGGCACGGCGCCAATCTGCCCGCCGAAATGGACGGTGGACCGCACCAGATGGTCGAGCCCGGCGCCGAATGGAGCCCCAACTTCGAGATTGACCAGCCAGCCTCAACCCTTTGGTATCACCCGCACCCGGAAGGCGATACCGAGCACCAGGTGGAGATGGGTCTGGCTGGGGTCTTCATCGTGCAGGACGACGAGGAGGCAGCCCTAAACCTGCCGCGCAGCTACGGCGTCGACGATATTCCGGTGGTGGTGCAGGACCGCCGTTTCGACGAGAACGGGCAGTTCGTCACCGACGTGCGCGGCTACATCGGTCCGATCGGTGACCAGCTGCTCGTCAACGGCACCCTCGCGCCCTACCTCGACGTCACCTCCGAGGTGGTGCGCCTCCGACTGCTCAACGGGTCAACCTCCCGGGTTTACGACTTCGGATTGAGTGACGGCCGGTCCTTCAACCTGATCGGAACCGATGGCGGGCTGCTGGAGGAGGCGGCGCCGATGGACGGCATCCGTTTGTCGCCGGGGGAACGCGCCGAAGTGCTCGTTGAGCTGGTGCCGGGGGAGACCGTGAATCTGCAGTCGAACCCGCCAGACCTCGGCATTTCAGCCAGTGCCGCGACGCGCAACGCCGGTGACGACACCCTCGATGTGCTGGAGCTGCGCGCCGCCGACACGCTCAGCAGCATCGGGGAGACCGCCAGCACCCTCGCGAGCATCGAACCGCTCGACCAAGCGGATGCCACAGTCGACCGGTCGTTCACCCTCAACGGTTACACGATCAACAATCGGCTGATGGACATGACCCGCATCGACGAGACGATCGAGGTCGGCGCGACCGAGGTCTGGACCGTCGACAACGCCATGCCGCTGCCCCACAACTTTCACGTGCACGGCGTGCAGTTTCAGGTGCTGCGGGTGGGCACCGAGCCGCCGCCCGTCGAGCTGGCCGGCTGGAAGGACACGATCTACCTCGAGCCCGGAGTGCGCTACGAACTCATTATGCAGTTTGCGGAATATACCGACCCCGACTTTCCGTATATGTTCCACTGCCATATGCTCTCGCACGAGGACGCCGGAATGATGGGCCAGTTCGTCGTGGTCGAGCCCGGCGAGGAAGCAGGCACCCCGCCGACCGCTCACGACGCCATTGTTCCACAGTCGAACCTGGCCGTCGGGAGCGGGCCGCGGGCACTCGCGCCGGCCCACGGTCACTAGCTGTCCGCATCCGCTCAACGAGAGAAAGCCGCCAGCTTGAGCTGGCGGCTTTCAGTGTTTCTGCATTAAACTCAGTGTTTGTGCATTAAACGGAGGGGTCGACGGGAATCGAACCCGCGTCATAAGTTTGGAAAACTCAGGCTCTACCATTGAGCTACGACCCCAGGCCCAAAATCTGGGCACTCGAATATCGTAGTACAGGAAACCGGGGGTCGTTTGCCAGTGCGGACGCATCCGCTCGAAAGGCGTGCATTAGACTGGATGAGGTCAATCCGCGTGTCGCGAGCTATTGCGTGCGCGACGGATTGGTTCCCCAACAAAGTAGTACCGATGGGTCGAAGTAGATCCGGGGCGTAGCTCAGCTTGGTAGAGCGCTCGTTTTGGGGGCGAGAAGTCGCAGGTTCAATTCCTGTCGCCCCGACATTATCCGCAGCACACCGTTTCAATACACAGGAGAGTCTCGAGTGAAGTCCACGGTCGAAAAACTGAGCCCCACGCGCGCCAAGCTCACCATCACGGTGAGCCCCGACGAGCTGAAGCCAGCCATCACCCATGCTTACGGCCACATTGCCGAAGACATCAACATCCCCGGTTTCCGTAAGGGCAAGGTCCCGCCGGCAATCATCGACCAGCGCGTCGGCAAGGCCGCCGTTCTGGAGCACGCCGTCAACGAGGGTCTCGACGGTTTCTATCGCGCGGCTGTCGAAGAGAACAAGCTGCGCCCGCTCGGCCGTCCAGAGGCCGACATCGTCGAATGGCCGAGCAACACCGACTTCTCCGGTGACCTGCTCCTCGCCATCGAGGTTGACGTGCGCCCGGAGATCGACCTGCCCAGCTACGACGGCCTCAAACTCACCGTTGACGCCGTCGCGGTGTCCGACGAGGAAGTCGCCGAAGAGCTCGACAAGCTGCGCAGCCGCTTCGGCACGCTCATCACGGTGGACCGCCCCGCAAAGACCGGCGACTTCGCCCAAATCGACCTGAACGCCGCGATCGACGGCGAAGAGGTTGACACCGCGAGCGGAATCTCCTACGAGGTTGGCTCCGGCGACCTCATCGACGGCATCGACGAGGCGCTTGACTCGCTCAGCGCCGGCGAGACCACGACCTTCAACTCCGACCTCATGGGCGGAGAACACGAGGGTGAGACGGCCGAGATCACCATCACAGTTATCGCTGTCAAGGAGCGCGAGCTTCCCGAGGCGAACGACGACTTCGCTCAGATCTCCAGCGAGTTCGACACGATCGCCGAGCTGACCGAGAGCCTCAAGGTTCAGGTTGAGAAGTCCAAGGCCTTCGGCCAGGGCAGCCAGGCCCGTGAGCGTCTCATCGAGACGCTTCTCGGCTCGGTCGAGGTTCCGATCCCGGCCGCGATCATCCTCGACGAAGTCAACCGTCACCTCGAGGGCGAAAGTCGCCTCGAAGACGACACCCACCGCGCCGAGGTCACCGAAGCCAGCGAGAAGACGTTCCGTCAGCAGATTCTGCTCGACACGATCGCCGAAGCCGAGCAGGTCAAGGTCAGCCAGGACGAACTCACCCAGTACCTCATCCAGGGTGCCAGCCAGTACGGCATGGACCCGAGCGAGTTCGTGCAGACGCTCAACACCAACGGACAGATTCCGTCGATGGTGGCCGAGGTCGCTCGCAACAAGGCCCTCGCCATTGCTCTGGGCAAGGCCGAGGTCGTTGACTCCAACGGTAAGCCGGTCGACCTGAGTGAATTCACCGGCCCGGTCGGCGACGACACGGCTGTTGAAACGGATGCTGCTGACAGCGCAGTCGAGGCAGCTCCGGCCGCCGAGGCTGACGCTGAGGTCGCAGCTGAGGCCGACGAGAAGCCCAAGAAGAAGAAGGCTGCTGCCAAGAAGTAGTACCTGTGTGCGTGAAAGGCCGGCTGGCCAGTACTTTTCAGAAGTGCTGGCCAGCCGGCCTCTTGCATGCTGCCGGGCACCTGTGCGATGGCCGGTAATCTGCCGAGGGCGAACAGAGCCATTTTGACGCTCGCGCTCCGATAGATTCATTGAGAAGCGACAACTGAAACGGAGCACGACATGGCCGACCCGACACCCACCAATGGTGTATTTGACCGACTGCTGAAGGACCGCATCATCTGGCTCGGCTCAGAGGTCCGTGACGAAAACGCGAACGAGATCTGTGCCAAGATCCTCTTGCTGGCAGCGGAAGATTCCAAACGCGACATCTACCTCTACATCAACTCTCCCGGCGGCTCGATCACCGCCGGCATGGCGATCTACGACACGATGCAGTTCGTACCCAACGACATCGTCACGGTCGGTATCGGCATGGCAGCCTCGATGGGTCAGTTCCTGCTTACCTCGGGGACCAAGGGTAAGCGGTACATCACCCCGAACGCTCGCGTGCTTCTGCACCAGCCGTCCGGCGGGTTCGGCGGCACGGCCGCCGACATCCAGACCCAGGCTCGCCTCATCCTCGACATGAAGCAGCGCCTCTCCGAGATCACGGCCGTGCAGACCGGCAAGACCCCCGAGCAGATCAACGCCGACGGTGACCGCGACAACTGGTTCAGTGCGCAGGAAGCCCTCGAGTACGGCTTCGTCGACCATCTCCGCGCATCCGCTTCGGATGTCATCGGCGGCGGCGGCACCGACCCCGACGCCGACGCCACCAAGTAGTCCGCCGAAACTGAACAGGAAGAAATCATGACTATCCCCACATTCGGTGGAACGGCCTACAGCTCGATGGGCGGCTCGACCAAGCACTTGACTAATAACGGCGCACCTGAATCGCGCTACATCCTCCCCACCTTCGAAGAACGCACCGCCTACGGCTACAAGCGCCAAGACCCGTACGCCAAGCTGTTCGAGGACCGCATTATCTTCCTCGGCGTGCAGGTTGACGACGCCTCCGCCGATGACGTGATGGCCCAGCTCCTCGTGCTCGAAAGCCAGGACCCGGACCGCGACATCACGATGTACATCAACTCGCCCGGTGGATCGTTCACCGCCATGACGGCGATCTACGACACCATGCAGTACATTCGCCCGCACGTGATGACGGTGTGCCTCGGCCAGGCGGCATCCGCTGCAGCCGTGCTGCTCGCCGGTGGAACCGCCGGCAAGCGCCTCGCGCTGCCGAACGCGCGTATCCTGATTCACCAGCCCTCGGTTGGTGGGCAGGGTGGCGGCCAGGCTTCGGATATCGAGATTCAGGCCGCCGAGATTCTGCGCATGCGGGTCTGGCTCGAAGAGACCCTCGCGCACCACTCCAACCGGAGCGTTGAGCAGGTCAATAAGGACATCGACCGCGACAAGATCATGAGCGCGGCCGAGGCCCTCGAGTACGGCCTGATCGACCAGGTTCTGACCAGCCGCAAGAACCTTCCGATGTTGGTAAAGTAGCCGCACACCTATATACCGCTGCGGCGCGTCGCCTTCGGGCGCCGCGCCGTTTCGGTTTGTGGCGCGCTGCACGCAAGTGTCGTACGCACAGGCTAGGCTCAATTGCAGCGAGACCAATGGAGGAGGCGGACATGGCCCGAATAGGCGAAAGTGCCGACCTGCTCAAGTGTTCCTTCTGCGGAAAGAGCCAGAAGCAGGTACAACAGCTTATCGCCGGCCCCGGCGTGTACATCTGTGACGAGTGCGTCGAGCTGTGCAACGAGATCATTGAAGAGCGACTGGCCGAGGCCGGCTCTGAAGCGACCGCCGGTGAATTCGACCTCCCCAAGCCCAAAGAAATCTTCGGTTTCCTCGAGGAATACGTCATCGGCCAGGAACCCGCCAAGCGTGCCCTCGCCGTCGCCGTGTACAACCACTACAAGCGTGTGCGGTCTCGTGCCACGCTCACCGCAGCCGAGGCGATCCACGACGATGTCGAGATTGCCAAGTCCAATATTCTGCTGATCGGCCCGACCGGCTGTGGCAAGACCTACCTGGCCCAGACCCTGGCCAAGCGTCTCAATGTACCCTTCGCCGTAGCGGATGCGACGGCCCTCACCGAGGCCGGCTACGTCGGTGAAGACGTCGAGAACATTCTGCTCAAGCTGATTCAGGCCGCCGACTACGACGTCAAGCGCGCCGAGACCGGTATTATTTACATTGACGAGATCGACAAGATCGCCCGCAAGGCCGAGAACCCGTCGATCACCCGCGACGTCTCCGGCGAGGGCGTGCAGCAGGCGCTCCTGAAGATCCTCGAGGGCACCATTGCCTCCGTGCCCCCACAGGGTGGGCGCAAGCATCCGCATCAAGAGTTCATTCAGATCGACACCACGAACGTACTATTCATTGTGGCCGGCGCCTTCGCCGGGCTCGAAGACATCATCTCGTCTCGGGCCGGCAAGAAGGGCATCGGTTTCGGCGCTCCGCTGCACATCAAGGGCGACGACATCAACCTGTTCAGCGAGGTTCTGCCCGAAGACCTGCACAAGTTCGGGCTGATTCCCGAGTTCATCGGCCGGCTTCCCGTCGTCACGACGGTCACCCAGCTCGACCAGGTGGCGCTCATGCAGATTCTCACCGTGCCCAAGAACGCGCTCGTGCGGCAATATCAGCGCATGTTCGAGCTCGACGGCGTTGAGCTGGAATTTGAGCAGCCCGCCCTGGAAGCCATTGCCGACCTGGCTGTGCTTCGCAAGACCGGTGCCCGCGGTTTGCGCGCCATCCTCGAAGAAGTGCTTGGCCCGGTCATGTTCGAGGTGCCCTCCAGCACCGACGTCGAGCGGGTCATCATCACCCGCGACACCGTGTTGAACAATGCCCCCGCTGAAATGGTTCTGCACAAGACCCGCCAGGTGAAGTCAGCGTAGGCCGCTGAATAGTCGCACGGGGGAGCGACGATGAGCGAGCAGTCATCCGGCGCAAGCCCCGGTGTGTTTCAGCCGATCTCGACCGGCATTGTCGCCGCGATCACCGGGTTTGCCAGTTCGTTCGTGTTGGTGATTGCGGGGCTGCGCGCTGTCGGCGCCTCCGAAGCTCAGGCGTCTTCAGGGCTGCTGGCGCTGTGCCTACTCGTCGGTTTGGCCTGCATCGCGTTGCCCTTGTACTTTCGCATGCCGATCTCATTTGCCTGGTCAACACCCGGCGCGGCACTCCTCGTCGCGGCGGGCGCCACGACCGACAACTTCGGCGCTGCCGTCGGCGCCTTTCTCGTCTGCGGTGCGCTCATCGTGCTCTGTGGCGTCTGGCCGCCGCTCGGACGGGTCATCACGAGCATCCCGAGGCCCCTCGCCGGCGCGATGCTGGCCGGTATCCTCTTTCCCATCTGTCTCGCGCCGATTCAGGCGTCAATTGAACAGCCGCTGCTGGCGATTCCCGTCGTGCTGGTGTGGCTGGTGCTTTACCGGCTGGCCCCGCGCTGGGCGGTCCCGATGGCCATGGTCGTGGCGGCGATCGGTATCGGCATAACCGCGGGAACGGGCTGGCTGTCAGCACCGACATCCGCTCCCGGTCTGGTCTTCGTCGCGCCGGTTTTTGATCCGCTCGTCATTGTGAGCCTCGGCTTGCCGTTGTTCGTCGTGACCATGGCGGGCCAAAACGTTCCCGGATTCGCCGTGCTCTCAACCTTCGGCTACCGGCCGCCGCCGCGTTCGGTGCTGGTCTGGTCGGGGATCGGCACCATGCTCGGATCGGTCTTCGGCGCGCACAATATGAACCTGGCGGCCATCACGGCGGCCCTCATGGCTAGTCCGGATGCTCACCGCGATCCGTCGAAACGCTGGATTGCCACGGTCGCATCGGGTTTCGGCTATCTCGTGCTTGGACTCGGGTCAGGGCTAGCCACAGCCCTCGTTGCGGCGTCGCCGCCCATTTTGATCATTGCCGTCGCCGGTCTGGCCCTGCTCGGTGCGCTTGTGACGAGTGTGACCAGCGCGCTCGAAGAACCGGAACACCGCATCAGCGCGATGGCGACCTTTCTCGTGACCGCATCGGGCATTACAATCGTGGGCATCGGGTCGGCGTTCTGGGGCCTCGTGGTCGGTGGCATCTTTATGCTCTGGCTTGGCTGGCGGCGGCCCCTCGGTGCGTAGACGACCATGGACCCGGCTCAGTGGACAACTTTGGTGGGTGCCGGCGGGTCCGCACCCACCAAAGTTGTCTATTGAGCGGATGCCTCAGCCTAGTTCAGGCCGCGGCGGTCGAGGAGCGGCTGCAACGCTGCGTCGCGCCCGCGCCAGTGGCGGTAGGCCTCAAGCGGGTCCTTCGTACCTCCGACGCCGAGCAGCCGATCACGAAAACGGTCACCATTGGTGCGGGTTAGCCCGCCATTCTCCTTGAACCATTCGACCGTGTCCGCGTCGAGCACCTCACTCCAGATATAGGAGTAATACCCGGCGTCATAACCGCCGGAGAACGTGTGCGCGAAGTAGGTGCTCGCGTAACGGGTGGGCACGGCAGGATTGTCGAGTCCAACCGAGGCGAGGGCATCCGCTTCGAACTGGGCAACGTCGGTAACGACCGTGTCGGCGTCGATGCGGTGCCAGGCCTGGTCGAGAAGCGCGGCGGCGAGGTATTCGCTGGTCAGAAATCCCTCGTTGAAGGCCGAGGACGCCTGGATGCGACTTACCAGGTGTTGCGGCATCGCTTCGCCGGTCTCGTAGTGGTGGGCGTAGTTCGCCAGCACTTCGGGCCAGAGCATCCACATTTCGTTGACCTGGCTGGGAAACTCCACGAAGTCGCGATACACGTTGGTGCCGGAGAATTTGGGATAGGTCGCGCGGGCGAGCAGCCCGTGCAGGGCATGGCCAAACTCGTGAAACAGCGTGGTGACCTGGTCATAGGTGAGCAGCGTGGGTTGGCCAGCTGCCGGCCTGGACACGTTGAGGTTGTTACAGACCACGGTTGTGTCCGTGCTGAGCAGCGCGGACTGCGAGACGAGGGAATTCATCCACGCCCCGCCACGCTTAGAATCGCGGGTGTAGAAATCGCCGATGTACAATCCGATACCGGTGCCGTCGTCGGTGCTGACCTCGAACACGCGTGCTTCGGGATGCCAGCCGACCAGGTCGGGCCGCGCCGTGAAGCTGAGGCCGTAGAGCTGCTGGGCCGCGAAGAAGACTCCGTTGGCGAGCACGCTTTCGAGTTCGAAATAGGGGCGCATCGCCGCGGTATCGACGTCGTACTTCGCCCGGCGCACCTTCTCCGTGTAGAACGCCCAGTCCCAGGCCGCCAGCTCGAAGCCACCGCCTTCGGCATCGATCACGGCCTGCAGGTCGGCCTGTTCCACGAGGGCGTTGCGGGCGGCGGCCGGGGCGAGGCCGCCGAGCAGATCCCAGACGGCGCCGGGAGTCTTGGCTGTCTCGTCGGCGGTAACGTAGGCGGCATGGCTGTCGAACCCGAGCAGGCTGGCGCGCTGGGCACGCAGGTGCGTGATCTCGATCACGAGCGGCTGGTTGTCGTTGCCGGCTCCGGCCTCATCAGAACGGATGCCGCGGGCCCGGCTCGCCGTCAGCAACCGTTCCCGCACGCTCCGGTTGGTTAAGCTCGCGAGGTACGGGTGCGACGTGGGCAGAACGAGGCTGATCAGGTATTTACCGTCGAGGCGGCGTTCGGCGGCCGCTTCAGCCGCAGCCGAGATCTCGCCGTCGGTGAGCCCGGCGAGCTCGGCCACGTCGTCGATCACCAACGCGAGTTCGTTGGTATCGGCCAGCAGATTCTTCTCGAAGCGGGTGGTCAGGGTCGACAGGCGTGAGTTGAAATCACGCAGTGCCCGCTTGTCTTCATCGTCGAGCCCGGCTCCGGCGAGCGTGAACTCGGTGTAGTAGCGGTCGATCAGATAGAGCGACTCGGCATCGAGACTCAGGCTCGTTCGCTGCGAGTGCACGGCGGAGATGCGCGTGTACAGTGCGGGATCGAGTCGGATCGAATCGGCGTGGGCGGCCAGCAACGGCGCGAGTTCTTCTTCGAGGTCGTTGGTGAAGTCGCTGGAGTCTGACGAACTCTGGTTGAAGAAGACTTCGGCAACCCGACCCAGGGTCTGCCCGCTGCGCTCGAGGGCGACGAACGTGTTTTCAAAGGTGGGCGCATCCGCTGTGCCGGTGATGAGAGCGACCTCGGCGAGCTGGTCAGTCATGCCCTGCACAAAAGCCGGCCGGTAATGGGCGTCGGCAATCTGCGCGAAGGGCGGCAGCTGGTAGGGCAGCGTACTGCGGGCGAAGAAGGGATTGTTCGCGGTGGAAGCCATACTCCCAGACTAGCGACCGGCCCGAGCACGCTCGCCAGCGCGCGGCGCGCAAATCAGCCGCAGGCTGCCGCGGGGTCGTAGGATCTGACCATGACAGACCAGACCGCGAGCTCCGAGTCCGCTCCACGTGACCAGTACACCCACGGTCATCACGAAAGCGTGCTGCGCTCACACACCTGGCGCACGGTGGCCAACTCGGCCGCCTATCTGATTCCCGAGCTCGCAGCCGGCGGCGTGCTGCTGGATGTCGGCTGCGGACCCGGCACGATCACGGTTGATCTGGCCCGTCGGATCGCCCCCGGCCGAGTTGTCGGCCTGGACGCGTCGTCCGAGATCGTCGAGCGTGCAGCCGGGCTGGCCGCCGATGCGGGAGTGCACAACGCGCAGTTCCAGGTCGGAAATATCTACGCGTTGGACTTTCCGGATGCGTCGTTTGACATTGTGCACGCCCACCAGGTGATGCAGCATCTGGCCCGTCCCGTCGCCGCCATGGCCGAGATTCGGCGAGTGCTGCGGCCCGGCGGCGTCTTCGCCGCCCGTGACGTCGACTACGGGGGAGTGATGATTGCTCCCGTGATCGATGGTCTCACCGAGTGGATGCGGGTCTACCGCGAGGTGCACTACTGGAACGGCGGTGACCCGGACGCCGGACGCTCGCTGAAAGCGTGGGCTTTGGCGGCGGGCTTCACCAGCGTGACGAGTAGTGCCTCCATGTGGTGTTTCGCGTCCGATGCCGAACGGGAATGGTGGGGAGAATCCTGGGCCGTGCGCGTGACCGAGTCGAGCTTCGCGGCGCACGCCATCGAAGCCGGCGTGGCCGAGCTGGCCGATCTCAAACGGATGGCGGCCGCCTGGCGCGTGTGGCTGCGCGATCCGACCGGGTGGTTCGGCATACCGCACGGCGAAATTCTTGCGCGGGATTGACCCAGGAGTTACGGGTTAGATCCACTCCTCGTCATCGTCATCCGTGTTGGTGGACGGCTGCGTGATGGTGGCGCTGTCATCGACCGGGTTGAACCGAATGATGGTGCCATCGTCCAGCTCGATCACCGGCTTGGACTCCAGCCAGGTCAGTGTCCAGCGCCAGGTGCTGGTGTCCACGGCGAGGGCAGCGAGGTCCTCCTCCACGGTGTGCAGGGCGATTTCCACGACGTGGGGGAGGCCGGCGGGCAGGGTGCCGCCGAGCGACCAGCGAGTGCCGAGTTGCATGACTTAGACGTCGATCTCGTAGGTGACCCAGTCCGTGCGGGTGCCGACCTGGTCATAGAGCACCTGGGCGGTGGCATTGTCGGCGGCGGTCAGCAGCTGCACCTGGGCCAGCTTTCGCGCACGCGCGTAGGACTTGGTGAAATCCATCAGCTGCGTTGCGACGCCCTGGCCGCGGGAATCCTCGGCCACGAACAGGTCATCGAGAAAGAGTGCATGATCGCCGCTGAGCGTGCGCGGCACGGTGCGGTAGTGCGCGAAACCGACGAAGTCGCCGGCGTCATTGACCGCGACGGCACCGTCGAGAGAGTTGTTCGCGTCGATGATCCAGCTCCAGACCTGCAGCGCGATCTGGTCGGTCAACTCGCTCGCGTAGAACGCGCTGTAACCCTCAAACAGGCCCAGCCAGGGGAAGAAATCTTTGTCACCCAGCGGGCGTACGGTAACTGACATCTGGTTTCCTAACTTTCCAACACGGTGGCGAAAACGATGTCGGTCACGGCGAGTTCGCTGCCGTCGACAAAGGTTAATTCTTGAATTCGGCCGACCGCTTTGAGATCGGCGGCGGCCAGGGTAAGCAGCGCGATTTCGGCCGGTGCACCGCAGATCACTGCGGAATCCAGCTCGGACTTCTGGGAGGCCTTGGCATCCGTTTTAGCCCGACGGATGCCGGTGAGCGCGCGACTGGCCAAATCCAGCAGGGCGATGTTGCCGGTGGCAACCTCATCGCTGCCGAGCAGGTCCGCCGCGACGGGCCACGGCGCGGTGTGCACCGAACCCTCATTCGACCAAGACCAAGCTTCTTCGGTCGCGAACGGCACGAACGGTGCGAACAAGCGCAGCAGGGTGGCCAGCGCGGTGCGCAGCGCAGCAACAGCGGAAGCCTGACCGGTTCCGGGCTCGCCGTAGGCGCGCTCCTTGACCAGTTCGAGGTAGTCGTCGCAGAAAGTCCAGAAGAAGCTCTCGGTGGTTTCCAGCGCCCGAGCGTGGTCATAGTTCTCGAACGCGGTCGTGGCCTGGGCGACGACGGCGGTCAGGCCGGCGAGCATGCTCTGGTCGACCGGCTCGGTCACCGGGGCGTCGATGCTGCCCTGCGACATGGAGACGAATTTGCTCGCGTTGAGAATCTTGATGGCGAGGCGACGGCCGATCTTGATCTGCGTCGGGTTCTGCGGATCGAAGGCCGCATCGGTGCCCAGGCGAGAGGATGCCGCCCAGTAGCGCACCGCATCGGAACCATGCTTTTCGAGCATGTCGGCCGGGGTGACCACGTTGCCCTTCGACTTCGACATTTTCTTACGGTCGGGGTCTACGATGAAGCCGCTGAGCGCGGCGTGCTGCCAGGGTGACTTGCCGTGCTGCTGCTCTGCGCGCAGCAGGGTGGAGAACAGCCAGGTGCGAATGATGTCCTGGCCCTGCGGTCGCAGCGAGTACGGGAAGACGAGGTTGAACAGCTCCGGGTCCCGCTCCCAGCCGCCGGCGAGCTGCGGGGTGAGCGAGGAGGTGGCCCAGGTGTCCATCACGTCGACCTCGCCGACGAAACCGTTGGCCTGGCCGCGCTGGCTCTCGGTGTAGCCGGGGGCGGCATCCGACGAGGGGTCAACCGGCAGCAGGTCGCGGGTGGCGACGATCGGCTGGTCGAAGACCGGGTTGGCGTCGGCGTCGAGCGGATACCAGACCGGCAGTGGCACGCCGAAGAAGCGCTGACGCGAGACGAGCCAGTCGCCGGTGAGGCCGTTGACCCAGTTCTCGTAACGCACCTTCATGAATTCGGGGTGCCAGGCCAGCTCGGTGCCGTGCTCGAGCAGGCGGGCGCGCAGCTTTTCGTCGCGAGCACCGTTGCGGATATACCACTGGCGGGTCGAGACGATTTCGAGCGGCTTGTCGCCTTTTTCGAAGAACTTCACCGCGTGCACGATGGGCTTGGGTTCGCCGATCAGGTCGCCGCTGGCTTTCAGCAGCTCGACCACGGCCGCTTTCGCACCGAACACCGTCTTGCCGGCGAGCTGCGCATACGCTTCACGGCCGGCTTCGGAGGTGATCGCCTCTGGCACTTCGGCCATGATGCGACCGTCGAAGCCCATGATTGCACGGTTGGGCAGATCGAGCTCCCGCCACCAGACGACGTCGGTCACGTCGCCGAAGGTGCAGATCATGGCGATTCCCGAGCCCTTGTCCTTTTGGGCGAGGTGGTGGGCGAGCACCGGAACCTCAACGCCGAACACGGGGGTGGTCACCGTGGTGCCGAACAGGTGCTTGTACCGTTCGTCATCCGGATGCGCCACCAGCGCCACGCAGGCCGGCATCAGCTCGGGGCGGGTCGTTTCGATCTCTATCGTGGTGCCGTCGGGCTTTGCGAACGACACCCGGTGGTACGCGGCCGGCATGTCCTTGTCTTCGAGTTCGGCCTGGGCGACCGCGGTGCGGAACGTGACGTCCCACAGGGTCGGTGCCATCGCCTGGTATGCCTCGCCGCGTTCGACGTTGCCGAGAAAAGCCAGCTGCGAGGTGAACAAGGCTTCCTGGCCGATGGTGCGGTAAGTCTGGGTCCAGTCGACAGAGAGGCCGAGGGTGCGCCACAGCGCTTCGAACTGCTTCTCATCTTCCTTGGTGAGGGTTTCGCACAGTTCGATGAAGTTGCGGCGGCTGATCGGCAGCTGGTCGGCGGCCTTGACGCTTTTGCCATCGCCGCCCTCGAACGGCGGAACGAAGTCGTCGGTGTAGCCGAGCGATGGGTCGCAGCGCACACCGTAGTAGTTCTGCACACGACGCTCGGTGGGCAGGCCGTTGTCGTCCCAGCCCATCGGGTAGAACACGTTCTTGCCGCGCATGCGCTGAAAGCGGGCGACGACATCTGTGTGGGTGTACGAGAACACGTGGCCGATGTGCAGCGAGCCGGAGGCGGTCGGCGGGGGAGTGTCGATCGAGTAGATCGTCTCGCGGGTCGCGTTCTCCCGGGCGAAGCGATAGGTGCCGTCGGTCTCCCAGCGGGACTCCCATTTAGCTTCGAGCCCTTCGAGGGCTGGTTTCTCTGGCACTCGATTGTCTGCGGCGCGATCGGCGGTGGTCATAGCTCTCCGGTTCGTATGCGGCACCGTGTCGGTGGTGAGGTGCCTAAGTCTGCCCGTCTAATCTACCCGATCGGCTCTTTTTCCCCGAACGGGCAGAGCGGTAGGGCGCGTCGGCAGGTGTTTACCCGAGTAGTCGGGGTACAGCTGAGAGCAATTGCACCGAATACGGATGCTGCGGTGCGGCGAATACGCGCGCCGCAGGACCACTCTCCACGATGCGCCCGCTGCGCATCACGGCGACCTCGTCGCTGATGTGCTGCACGACCCCGAGGTCGTGCGATATGAAGATCAGGCTGAGTCCGCGTTCCCGCTGCACGTCGTCGAGGAGATCGAGCACCTGCGCCTGAACGCTCACGTCGAGGGAGGACACGGGCTCGTCGCAAATGAGGATTTCGGGACGCCCGGCCAGTGCTCTGGCGATACCGACACGCTGGCGCTGTCCGCCGGAAAGTTCGAGCGGGCGCCGCGGCAGTACTGTTCCGGCCAGTTCGACCTCGTCCAGCAGAGTCGTGAGCCGGGCAAGGCTCTGCGGGGACCGCCGCGAACCCCGTGAGTTGGTGAGCGCGGGACCGAGGGCATCCGCGAGAATCTCGGCGACGCTGCGGCGCGGATCGAACGAGCCGAGGGCATCCTGATAGATCGCCCCAATGCCGGGTCGTTGTCCCCGCCGGTCCTTCTCGGCGATCGAACTCCACGGCCGGCCAAACAGCGCTACTTCGCCCTGTTCCGGTTTCAGCAGTGCGAGCATCAGGCGAGCCGTCGTGGTTTTTCCGGAGCCGGATTCACCGACGATGCCGAGGGTGCTACCCCGGTGCAGTGCGAACGAGACGTCGTCGACGGCGAGCTGCCGGCTGCCGTCGGGACGCCGAAAACTCCTGGTCAGGCCGATGGCCTCGAGCACGATTTCGCCCTGCTCCGTGGCGTTCGGGGCCGGAGCCGGGGAGCGAGGAACAGTTTGGGTGGTGGGGGAATCTAGCGGGCTCAGCCGGCTTCCGCGCGGCTTGTCCGCCGGAACCGCGGCGACCATGCGGCGGGTCTGCTCGTGCTGTGGGGAACCCAAAACCTGTTCGGTCTGGCCGGATTCAATGAACCGGCCGTTGTGCATCACCGCAACCCGATCGGCGATGCGGCTCACCACCGCGAGGTCGTGGCTGATCAGGAGCAGGGCAGTGCCGCTCAGTTTGATCTGCTCGAGCAGCGCCAGAATCTGCGCCTGCACGGTCACGTCGAGCGCCGTCGTCGGTTCGTCGGCGATGAGCAGCGGCGGGCCCAGCGCGATCGCCGCCGCGATCAGGGCGCGTTGGCGTTCACCGCCGGAAAGCTGCCCGGACAGTTTGTGTACCTGTTGAGCCGGGTCGGGCAGTCCGACGGCATCGAGCAGTTCGACCACCCGGCGGGCACGAGCCGCGGCGCCGAGGGTCGTGTGCAGCCGCAGCGAGTCGGCGATCTCCCGCCCGATCGGCCGGAGCGGGTCGAGCGAAACCAGGGCATCCTGCAGCACCAGGCCGACGTCCTTGCCGCGCCGAGACTGCCAGGCCCGGTCGGTCAGCCCCAGCACGCTGCGCCCGCCGAGGTCGAGCCGGTCGGCCTGCACCCGGGCGTTGCCGCCGGCGAGTCCGAGCAGGCTGCGCGCGGTCACGCTCTTGCCCGAGCCGGATTCGCCGACGATGGCGAGGCACTCGCCCGGCGCTATCTCGAACGACACTCCGTTCACGACCGACTCGGTCGCGCCGAAGCCCACACGCAGGTTGTGCACGGTCAGCGCCGCGGTGGCGCTCATGCGTGCCGCATTCGACGGTCGATGCTGCGGCCGAGCACGGTGGCGGTCACGGCGGTGAGCACGATGAACAGACCGGGAAAGAAACTCATCCACCAGGCCGAGGTGATGTAAGTACGTCCGGCCGAGAGCATCGCGCCCCACTCTGCGGTCGGCGGTTCGGCACCGAGGCCGAGATAGCTCAGTGTTGCGGCCCAGACGATCGCCTGGCCCACTCCGAGGGTGGCGAGCACGAACAACGGCGCGAGCGTATTCGGCAGAATATGACGCACCAATATCTGCCAGCGGGTGCGGCCGAGCACGGTCGCGGCCTCGACGAAGGCGGCCCCGCGCACGGCGATGAGCTGCGCGCGAATAATGCGGGCGTAGCCCGGGGCGGTGGACAGCCCGACCGCTATGGTCGCCGTCGCCACGCCGGGGCCGAACACCAGAATGAACAGCAGGGCCAGCAGCAGACCCGGAAACGCGAACAATACCTCGAGAACCCGGTTCACGGTGAAATCGACGATGGGTCCGAGCATTCCGGCCAGAGTTCCGAGCATCGCGCCGAGCCCCAGACCGATCGCGGTCGCGGCGATACCGATCACGAGCGAGTACTGGGTGCCGTGCACGACCCGGGTGTAGATGTCGCGGCCGGATTCGTCGGTGCCGAAACCGTGAGCGAAGGTCGGTGGCGAAAACGCCGCCAGCGGGTCGATGACGAGTGGATCGCCAGGGGCTAGAAACTGCGGCGCCACTGCCGCGATCAATAACAGGAGGGCGAGCAAGCCGGCCACGCCCTCGGCCACTCCCAGACGTCGTTGCCGAAAGGACTGGCTGGACCGCACGGCGAGTTCGGCCTGTACCTCGAGATCGCTCACGAGAGTCGCAGCCGGGGATCGACCAGGCGACTGACGGCATCCGTCAGCAAAGTCATCAGGATATAGGCGACGGCGACGATCATGACGACGCCGATCACCACCGGAACGTCGCGCAGGGTGACCGCGTTCAGCAGGGTGCGGCCCAGTCCGGGGCGGGCGAAAATGGTCTCGACGACGACCGCGCCACTGATCAGTGAGCCGAAGGCCCAGCCGGAGAGGCTGATCGCCGGCAGGGAGGCATGACGCAGTGCGTGGATCCAGCGGACGCCGCGCTCACCCTCGCCACGCGCCCGCGCCGAGAGCACGAACGGGCTCTCCAGGGCGATCATGAGGGACTCACGCATGATCTGCCCGAGAAAACCGGCCAGCGGAATGGCCAGGGTGAGCACCGGTAAGACCAGTCCGGCCACCCCGCCAGTACTGATCGGGGGCAGTGCGCCGAGCCAGATGCTGAACACGACGATCAGTGAGGTCGCGAGCCAGAAATGCGGCATCGCCGCCGCGACGATTTCGAGGCTCGACCCCACCCGGGCAGCGACCCGACCACCGCGGGTCGACCAGGTGGCCAGGGCCAGCGCAATCATCCAGGCCAGGCCGAGGGCGAGCACGGCGAGCAGCAGGGTGCCCCCGAGTTGGGCCAGAACGAGCGGACCGACCTCCATATTAAGGGCGTAGGAACGCCCGAGGTCACCGGTCGCGAGGCGTCCCAGCTGAACCAGGTACTGCGTGAAAACGGGCTGGTCGAAGCCGTACTCCGCGGTGACCGCAGCGAGTGCTTCGGGGGAGGCCTGCGACCCCGGGCCGCCGAGCACAGCCTGAGCCGGGTCGCCGGGAATCAACCGCACCGCAAAAAAAGTGACGGATGCCACGGCCCACAGCACGAAGACCGCTCCGCCCAGACGCACGCCGAGTCGGCCGAGCGCCCGCGGCCCGGAGCGATCGGTCGGCGCTACCGGTTCAGCCACGCGTCGTACAGCGTGGGAACGGCCACGGTCGGCAGCGTGCGCAGGCCAACGACGTCGCTGCGCAGCAGGTAGTGGTTCTGCTGGTCGTAGAGCGGCAGAATGTAGAAGCCCGCCAGAATGCGGTCCTGCGCTTCGGCGTAGAGCGACGTGCGCTTTGTTTCATCCGCGGTTCGGGCCGCCGTCGTGAGCAGTTCGTCGATCTCGGGATCGTTGACCTGGGCGAGGTTGGCGAAGTACCCGCTCGGGGCCGGCACGATGCTATCGGAGTGATACAGGATGCGCAGCACGTCGGGGCCGACCTTGGTATACGGCGCGCTCACGGCGTCGTAGTCGTTGGTGGCGAGCGCGGCATACCAGCTGGAGAGATCCATCGGGGCGAGCTTCACTTCGAAACCGGTCTCCTTGGCCGTGGCCTGGATCTGTTCGAACACGCTCTGCTCGGCCGGAATGGACTGGTTGGTGCTGACCGGAAATTCCACCGAGAGTCGCACGCCGTCTTTGACCCGGTAGCCGTCGGTATCCGTCTCACGCCAGCCTGCCGCATCGAGCAGCTCCGCGGCGGCCGACGGGTCGTAGTTGAACAGGGCTTCGTTCGACACGCCCATGGCCTCAACGCTCGACAGCGCCGAGTACGACCGAGTGGCGGTGCCCTGGAACAGGCTCGACACCGCGTCGTCGACGTTGGCCGAGCGGATAAACGCCTCACGAACGCGCACATCGTTGAACGGTGCCTGACCCGAGTTCAGTTCGATGCGGTTGGAGGCGCCGGGGCGCGGCGAGTCGAGCTGCTCGATCGAGTCGCTCTGCTCGGCCTGCACGATGGTGTCGGGCTGGGCGTTGTCGATCACGTCGACCTCGCCGGACTGCAGCGCGGCATAGCGGGAGGCCGAGTCGGGAATGAATCGCCAGATCACCTTGTCGAGGTAGGCGGGACCGCTGTGGTCGGCATCCGCCGGCGGGGAAACATAGTCATCATTGCGCACGAGGGTGATCGCGTTCTGCTTGACCCAGCTGTCGACACGGAACGGGCCGGTGCCCACCGGGGTGGCACAGTTCTCGTCCTGGCTGCGCTCGAGCGCGGTGGGGGATTCCATCGCGAGCCAGACCTGCGACAGCGACTCGAGCAGAGCGCTGTCGGGTTCGGTCAGGGTGAAACGCACCACGGTGGGGGAGACAACCTCAGTGCTGGCGACCTTGCCGAGGGCGAGGTAACCGGTCGAGGAGAGCGTTTCGGGGTCCTGCAGGTGGGCGACATTCGCCTGCACGGCTGCGGCGTCGAAGACCGTGCCGTCGGTGAAGGTGACGTCATCGCGCAGAGTGAAGTCCCAGGTCAGGCCATCGGCGCTCGGCGTCCAGGTCTCGGCCAGCCACGGAATGATCTGGCCGGCGGAATCGCGCGAAACCAGCGACTCCAGGTACTGCGCGCTGATCATTCCCTGCGGAAAATTGCCCCCGACGTGCGGGTCGAGGCAGCTCGGTTCGGCATCGCCCGAGGCGTAGGTGAGGGTGCCGCCGCTTTGCGGCTCGCCGACGAGGTCGTTCGAGGTGGTCGGCGTGCAGCCGGCGACCAGCAGGCCGACGGTGACCAGGCCGACGAGCCCTCCGAATGACCGAGCGGTGCGCGTGGAAACGCGGTGGGGAGCAGACATTCACAAACTCTTTCATCCATTGCCGAGTTGGTCTCAACTGAACCGACCCATCGTGCGAATGGGCCGACCTATAACACTAACGCCGTCCCACTCCAGTACAATCAAAAGTGGATGACAGTGACCCGGCCATCACCGGGAAGTCTTCGGAAGAACGGATGCCCACCTTCGGGTGGACAGCTCAGTAGAACCGAACGAGTCGGGCCCGTTACAGCCTGTGAACAAGCGGTCGCCCGGCGGTTTTGGGCGGCAAGCGAGGTGGTACCGCGGCGATTTCTACAGAATCGTTCGTCCTCGTGGAGCAGGGCCCCAGTGACCCGTCCCGGTAGGAGAAGCATTTTGTACCCCAAGAGCCGCAACACGACCCCCCACGGCACGCCCGCCGAGGCCATCGTTCCGTCACCGAACTTTCCCGCGCTCGAGAGCGAGGTGCTGGAATTTTGGAAGAACGACGACACCTTCCAGGCCTCGATCGACGCACGCGCCGGCGCCGAAGAGTGGACCTTTTATGACGGCCCGCCGTTCGCCAACGGGCTGCCGCACTACGGGCACCTGCTCACCGGATACGCCAAAGACCTGTTCCCCCGGTTTCAGACCATGCGCGGAAAGCAAGTACACCGCCGCTTCGGCTGGGACACCCACGGTCTGCCGGCTGAGCTCGAGGCTGAACGTAAGCTCGGCATTACCGACAAGAGCCAGATCGAAGAGATGGGCCTCGCTGCCTTCAACGCCGTCGCCCGCGAGTCGGTGCTCGAATACACCAAGGACTGGGAAGAGTACGTCACCCGGCAGGCCCGCTGGGTCGACTTCGAGAACGACTATAAGACCCTCGACATCACCTTCATGGAATCGGTGATCTGGGCCTTCAAGCAGCTGCACACCAAGGGCCTCGCCTACGAGGGTTACCGGGTGCTGCCCTACTGCTGGCGAGACGAGACCCCGCTCTCCAACCACGAGCTGCGTATGGACGACGACGTCTACAAGATGCGCCAGGACCAGACCGTCACGGTCACGTTCCCGCTGATCGGCACGAAGGCCGAAGCCCTCGGCCTGACCGCGGTGCGTGCCCTGGCCTGGACCACCACCCCGTGGACCCTGCCGTCCAACATGGCCCTCGCCGTCGGCCCCGACATCACCTATGCCATCGTTCCGGCCGGCCCGAACGGCACGCCGGACGCCGAGGTGCTGCGGGAGGCCGCCGATGCCACGGCAGAAGTACTCGGCGCCGAATACCTGATCGCCATCGACCTGGTCGGCAACTATGCCAAGGACCTGGGCTATGAGTCGGCGGCGGACGCCGTCGCATCCGTTTCGCGCACTGTTACCGGGACCGAGCTCGCCGGTGTCGGCTATGACCGCCTGTTCGACTACTACGCCGACACCGCAGTCTGGGGCACCGAGCAGGCCTGGCGTTTCGTCGTCGCCGACTACGTCACCACGAGCGACGGTACCGGCATCGTGCATCAGGCTCCCGCCTACGGCGAGGAGGACCAGAAGGTCTGCGAGGCCGCCGGAATCCCGGTCATTCTCTCCCTCGACGACGGGGGAAAGTTTCTCAGCGACATTTCCGAGGTGGCCGGCCAGCTCTGGAGCGACGCCAACAAGCCGCTCACCGCGCTGCTCAAGGCCAACGGCCGGCTGTTGCGCCAGGCCAGCTACGAGCACTCTTACCCGCACTGCTGGCGCTGCCGCAACCCGCTCATCTATAAGGCCGTGTCGAGCTGGTTCGTGCGCGTCACCGACTTTCGCCCGCGCATGGTCGAGCTCAACCAAGAGGTGAACTGGGTTCCGGAGAACGTCAAAGACGGCCAGTTCGGCAAGTGGATCGGCAACGCCCGCGACTGGTCGATCAGCCGCAACCGCTACTGGGGTTCCCCGATTCCGGTCTGGAAAAGCGACAACCCCGATTACCCCAGAACGGATGTCTACGGCTCGCTTGACGAGTTGGAAGCCGATTTCGGGGTGCGCCCGACCGACCTGCACCGCCCGTATATCGACGAACTCACCCGACCGAACCCCGACGATCCCACCGGCCAGTCCACCATGCGCCGCATCACGGACGTGCTCGACGTCTGGTTCGACTCGGGCTCCATGCCGTTCGCCCAGGTGCACTACCCGTTCGAGAACCGGGAATGGTTTGAAGCGCACAACCCGGCCGACTTCATCGTGGAGTATATCGGGCAGACCCGCGGCTGGTTCTACCTGCTGCACGTGCTCTCCACCGCCCTGTTCGACCGGCCGGCGTTCAAGAACGTGGTCAGTCACGGCATCGTGCTCGGCAACGATGGCCAGAAGATGAGCAAGTCGCTGCGCAACTACCCCGACGTCAACGAGGTCTTCGACCGCGATGGCGCCGACGCCATGCGCTGGTTCCTGATGAGCTCACCGGTGCTGCGCGGCGGCAACCTCGTCGTCACCGAGGAGGGAATTCGTGAGGGTACCCGCCAGGTCATGCTGCCGCTGTGGAGCACCTGGTACTTCTTCTCCCTCTACGCCAACGCGTCTGCGTCCACTGACACCGCCGGCTACGACGCCACCTGGCGTACCGACTCGACCGACGTGCTCGACCGCTACCTGCTCGCCAAGACCCGCGACCTCATCGTCGGCGTCACGAGCGACCTCGAAGCCCTCGACAGCACGGTCGCCGCCGCCCGCCTGCGCGACTTCGCCGACGTGCTCACCAACTGGTACGTACGCCGGTCCCGCGACCGGTTCTGGGGCGGCGCCGCTGCCGGTGCCACCTCGCACGAAGCCTTCGACACCCTTTACACCGTGCTGGAAACCGTCTGCCGGGTCACGGCTCCGCTGCTGCCGCTCGTCACCGAACGCATCTGGCAGGGCCTGACCGGCGGCCGCAGCGTGCACCTCGAAGACTGGCCCGATGCCGCCCTGTTCCCTGCCGACGAAGAACTCGTCACCGCGATGGACCAGGTGCGCCTGATCAGTAGCACCGTGCTGTCGCTGCGCAAACAGGCCGGCCTGCGCGTGCGTCTGCCGCTAACCAACCTCACCGTCGTCACCGGAAACACGTCCGCTCTCGCTGCGTTCGTCGGCATCCTCCGCGACGAACTCAACGTGAAAACGGTCACCCTGATCGAGCTCGAAGATGACAGTGCCGCCGCGTACGGCGTCACCAGCAAACTCGTAGTCAACGCCCGCGCCGCCGGTCCCCGCCTCGGCAAGCAGGTGCAGCAGGTGATCAAGGCCGCTCGCGCCGGCGACTGGAGTGAGACCGACGGCATCGTGACGGCCGGCGGCATCGCCCTCGAGCCGAGGGAATTCGAACTGACCCTCGAAGCGAACAACGAGGCGGGTGACGGCAGCACCGCGCTGGCGTTATTGCCCGGCGGCGGGTTCGCCCTGCTCGCCACCAGCACCACGCCCGAACTCGAGGCCGAGGGCTTTGCCCGCGACCTCATTCGCGCCGTGCAGGACACCCGCAAATCGGCCGGTTTTCAGGTGAGCGACCGCATCCGTCTCGATCTGCTGTTTCAGAATGAAGCGGATGCCGACTCCTTCGACCTGGCCCTCGGGGTGAACGTCGCGGACGAAACCCTCGCCACGACGTTCAGCACCCATCGCCCGTCGCAGGGCGAATTCTCCGCCGACCTGCCGTCCGAGTGGCTCGAAGCGCGCGTCGGCGCGCCGGTCGAACACTACGTGCGCTTTGAAGCCGACCACTATGTCAATTTGGGCGCCGTCATTGTTGCCGTCGCACGCGTGAATGGAGCCATCCTTGTCTGACACCAACGCCCCTGCTGAGGGCACTCCCGACGACGACACTGCCGGCTGGAAGAGCATCACCGGTCGCGGTGACGATGAGGAGCCGATGAACCAGCCGGCTCCGCTCAATGCTTTTCGTGAAGCCGGCGACGCCGTCTTCGCCGCCCTGCTGCTGCGGGTGGGCGAGGCCCAGCCGCAACCGCGTCTCGCACCGACGCGTCGGGCGCTGGAATTCCTCGGCGACCCGCAGACGTCGTATCCGATCATTCACATCGCCGGCACTAACGGCAAGACCAGCACGAGTCGTATGGTCGAGAGCATCGTGCGCGCCTACGGTCTGCGCACCGGCCTGCTGACCAGTCCGCACCTGGTCCGGCTGAACGAGCGCATCGTCATCGATGGCGAACCGATCAGCGACCAGATCCTCGCCGCGAACTGGACCGACATCCAGCCTTACCTGCAGCTGGTCGACGGCGAGCTTGAAGCCGCCGGCGAAGCGCCGCTGACCTTCTTCGAGGCGCTCACCGTGCTGGCATTCGCCTGCTTCGCTGACGCGCCGGTGGATGTCGCCGTGATCGAGGTCGGCATGGGCGGCGAGTGGGATTCCACCAACGTCGCCGACGGCCAGGTCGCCGTCTTCACCCCGATCGCCCTCGATCACACGCTGCGCCTGGGCAATACCGTCGCCGAGATTGCCCGCACCAAGAGCGGAATCATCAAGCCGGCGGCATCCGTGGTCTCGGCGGCGCAGAGCGCTGAGGTGCAGGCCGAACTTAATCGCGCAGCGCAACTGACCGAGTCAACGCTGGCCCTCGAGAATGAGGGCTTCGAACTGCTCTCGAGCACCGTCGCCGTCGGCGGGCAGGTCATCTCGGTGCGCGGCCTGGCCGGCACCTACAGCGAACTTTTCCTGCCGCTCTACGGCACCCACCAGGCGCAGAATGCCACCGTGGCCATTGCCGCCGTCGAATCGTTTCTCGGCGCCGGCAGCCAGGCCCTCGCCAGCGATCTCCTCGCCGAGGGCCTCGCGACGGCGACGTCTCCCGGCCGCTTGCAGCTTGTCGGAATCGAACCGGCCGTGCTCGTGGACGCCGCGCACAACCCGCACGGTGCCACAGCCCTCGCAACAGCCCTCGAGGCGTACTTCGACTTCGACGAAATCGCCGTGGTCGTGGGAATTCTGGCCGAGAAAGACGCGCAGGGAATCATCGCTGCGCTCGCGCCGCAGGTCGACCGCTTCTACGTGACCGAGCCGCACTCGGAGCGGGCTGTGCGCATGGACGACCTCGCCGACAACATTGCCGAGTGGACCAGCGACCAGATCACCTTCCGCTTCGATGACCTGGCCGGTGCCCTGGAGAGCGCCCGTGAATGGGCCGCCGAGGCGCCCAAGCGTGCTGTGCTCGTCACCGGATCGATCGTGCTAGTCGGCGACGCGATCATCCTCGCCGCCGCCGGTGAGTGGATGGAGAAGTGAGCGGTCCGCGCTCGGTCAAGCGGTCGCTCGCGACGATTCTGCTCGGTTTCGAGACCATCGTCGTCTTTCTGGGCGGCGTCGTCACCCTGGGGCTGGTGTCCGTGGCGACCGAGCCCGGCCCGGTCGCACCGCTCGGCGTGATCATCGGCGGCGTGCTGCTCTGTGCGGCCATGGTCGCCCTGATCCCACTGCTCCGCTACCGCTGGTCGTACCCGATCGGCTGGGCGCTGCAGGCGATCATTATCGCCACCGGGTTCGTCACCCCGGCCATGTTTTTTGTCGGCGCCCTGTTTGCCGCCATGTGGACCTACTGCATGGTCACCGGCTCCCGAATAGATCACACGCATCCAGATCAACACAAGGAGATTGAATGAACACCCCGATTGAAGAAACCCTCGTTTTGGTCAAGCCCGACGGCGTTGCCCGCAACCTGACCGGCGAAATTTTGCGGCGCATCGAGGCCAAGGGGTACTCCCTGGTCGACGTGAAGCTCGTCGAACCCGACCGCTCACTGCTCGCCGCGCACTACGCCGAGCACGCGGGCAAGCCCTTCTACGAGCCCCTCGTCGAATTCATGGAGAGCGGCCCCATCGTCGCGTTCCGCGTTGCCGGCAATCGGGTCATCGAAGGCTTTCGCGCCCTGGCCGGAACCACAGACCCCACGACCGCCGCTCCGGGCACCATCCGTGGTGACCTTGGCCGCGACTGGGGTTCCAAGGTGCAGCAGAACCTCGTGCACGGCTCCGATTCGCCCGAATCCGCCGCGCGTGAACTCGCGCTCTGGTTCGACTAGGCACCATCTAAAAGGACCCCGTCTCGAGAAGACGGGGGCCTTTTCTGGTTATCGTTACAGGCGGTTCAGCACGTCCATATTGACCTGGGCAACGATGAAGAACACGATGTAGCAGACGATCGTGATGACGAACATCCACGAATAAGCCCCAGCAGCCGCGCGGCGAACGGATGCCCCACCCGGCAGATTGCCGACCTTGAAGTTGTACAGCGTCACGGCTAAAAAGACCGGAATGGTCACCGCCCAGGTGGCCATGCACCAGGGGCACAACACATCGAGCACGAAGATGCTCTGCCCGATCAGCCAGATCACAAACACGATCGCACCGAGCACACCGACGTTGAAGCCGACCCAGAACCAGCGCGCAAACCGGGCGCCGGCCAGAATGGCCATGCCGATCGTGATCACGACGCTCCAGGCGGCGAGCCCGATCAGCGGGTTCGGAAAACCGAAAACGGCGCCCTGTGGCGAGGACAGATTCGTCGCGCAGCCAATCAACACACTGAAGCTGCAGCTGAGCTGCGCATTGGGATCCTCCAGCAGGTGGATCTTGTCCAGCGTGAGGGCGAATGCGGCGGCAAACGCGATGATTCCGGCGATGATCAGGAAAAAGGCCAGCCCCGTTGGACGGTGATAACGCTCTGTCTGCGGCACTCTTGTGATTATGCCACCCGCACGGCGTGGCTTAGTGCGATTGCATGCGATAATCGTTGGTAGTCGTTGAGCCGCGCTCAAGCAGACGCCACAGTGCTTAACGAGTACAGAGCTTAATGGGCAAAAGTCGCCCAGTAGAAGGGTCCCACGACCCGCAGTATTAGCAGCCAGAGCACAGGTCCCCGAATTTACACCGGGGGTCAAAGCCGGGTGCAGCAGTAAAAGATTCGCGGGGATTTCACGCAGGTGGAGACCTCGCACGAGAGAGTAACCGGTGGATGGCGCGGTCATTCACAGCGGTCAAGGAGCGCACCAGCGATGGTGGAAGACAACGAAAACAAAAAACGCAAGAGCCTGTTCGGCACTCGCAAGTCAACCCGGAAGACGCCGGTCACTGTGCCGACCGTTGCGCCAGCAGCCGAAGCGCCCGCCATCGAAGCGCCCGCAATGCCGCCGGAGCCTCCGATTAACAAGGTGACCATCGCCGAGTACAACAACGTCACCGGAGCGCAGCAGATGACCGACTCCACGCCAGAGCGCGCCAAGACGACGGACGACCAGAAGGACGGTCAGGCCCAGGCCCAGGTTCGCCCGTCGTTCTCCCTGTTGTTTCAGGCGCCGGAGATTCTGCCGTTGCCGGCGCGCACCGGCATCCGCTCGTCGCAGCAGCAATCGCAGCAGGGACTGCACGAGCTGGATGACGACGAGGAAGAAGAGTCCACGACGGTTCGTCGTCGGGCCCGTCGTCGCACCGGCGACGAGAACCGTTCGGGTACCGACGACCCCGCCAACACCGTGGTCAAGGTGCGCGCGCCGCGCGAACCCGAACTCATCACCGAACCCCAGCGCATCAAGGGCTCGACCCGGCTCGAAGCGAAGAAGCAGCGTCGTCGCGACGGCCGCGATGCCGGACGTCGTCGCCCGGTGATCACGGAGGCCGAGTTCCTCGCCCGTCGTGAGTCCGTCGACCGCCTCATGGTCGTGCGCGCCAAGCACAACAAGATCCAGATTGGCGTGCTCGAGGACGGCGTGCTGGTCGAGCACTACGTCGCCAAGAACCAGGACGCCTCGCTCATCGGCAACGTTTACCTCGGCCGGGTGCAGAACGTGCTCCCCAGCATGGAAGCCGCCTTCGTCGACATCGGACGCGGCCGCAACGCCGTGCTCTACTCCGGTGAAGTCGACTGGGACGCCGCCGCCGAGAACTCCGGCACCAGCAACCAGGCCCGCCGCATCGAGCTCGCGCTCAAGCCCGGCGACAAGGTGCTCGTGCAGGTCACCAAAGACCCGATCGGCCACAAGGGTGCCCGCCTCACCAGCCAAGTTTCGCTACCCGGCCGCTACCTGGTCTACGTGCCCAACGGGTCGATGAACGGCATCAGCCGTAAGCTTCCCGACACCGAGCGGGCCCGCCTGAAGAAGATCCTCAAGGAGGTTCTGCCCGACAACGTCGGCGTCATCGTGCGCACCGCCGCCGAGGGCGCCACCGACGAGCAGCTCACCGTCGACGTCAACCGGCTGCGCCTGCAGTGGGCGAACATAGCAGAGCAGGTCGAGTCGGCGCAGGCGCCCGCCGAGCTGCACAGCGAGCCCGACCTGTTGGTCAAGATCGTGCGTGACGTCTTCAACGAAGATTTCCAGCGGATGGTCGTGGCCGGCCCCGACGTGCGCTCGACGATTGAGAACTACCTCAGTCAAGTCGCCCCCGACCTGCTCGAGCGCGTGGAAACCCACGAGGGCGAGGTCGACGCCTTCGACGAGTACCGCATCTCGGAGCAGATCGAAAAGGCCCTCGACCGCAAGGTCTGGCTGCCGTCCGGTGGATCCCTCGTGATCGACCGCACCGAAGCCATGACCGTCGTTGACGTCAACACCGGCAAGTTCGTCGGCAGCGGCGGCAACCTCGAAGAGACCGTCACCAAGAACAACCTCGAAGCGGCCGAAGAGATTGTGCGCCAGCTGCGCCTGCGCGACATCGGCGGCATCATCGTCGTCGACTTCATCGACATGGTGCTCGAAAGCAACCGCGACCTCGTGTCGCGTCGCTTGATCGAATGCCTCAGCCGGGATCGCACCAAGCACCAGGTGGCCGAGGTCACCTCGCTCGGACTCGTGCAGATGACCCGCAAGAAGCTGGGCCTCGGGCTGCTCGAATCGTTCAGCGAGAACTGTGAGGCCTGCGCTGGCCGCGGCATCATCGTGCACCACGACCCGGTCATCAAGCACCGCCAGACGGCGCAGCCGCCGCAGGAACGACGCCCGCGCACCAAGAGCGGAAGCAACGGGGGCACGAGCAACGGTGACAACGCGCACAACTCCGGCCAGCGTGACGGCTCCAACCGCGACCAGCACGCGGGTTCCAACTCGTCGTCCGACGCTCCCAAGAGCGGGGCGGGCACGCACGGCATAACCGAAGACGCCAAGCATGCCCTCGCATTGATCGCCGCCCGCACCATCACCCGCACCGGTTCCATCGCCATCGTGACCGCACCGGATGCTCCGGCACCTGCGGTCTCGCAGGCCGGTACCGCGCAGGCCGGTACCGCGCAGGCCGGAGTCCAACCGGAAGCAGCGGATCAGTCGACAGCCGAGCCAGTCAGCACGGAACCGGGCGACCCGACGACGGGCACCGAGCGTTCGCGTGGTCGCCAGTCGCGCTCGCGCGGCCAGGGTGGGCGCGGCCAGCAGTCGCGATCCGAACAGGCCCGCGCCCGCCAGGCGGAGCAGGCCAGCACCGCTCAGGCCAGCACCGTTCAGGCCAGCACCGTTCAGGCCAGCACCGCTCAGGCCAGCACTGCACCGGCGAACACCGTGCCGGCCGAGCCAGCGGCATCCGCTGCCCCGGCCGCTGAGACAGCACCCGCGGCAACAGTCGAGCCGGCAGTCGAGTCGGTCGCCACGGAAGCAGCACCCCGCACCCGTGGCGGTCGCAGCAACCTGGCAGCCGGTGCGCCGGCCGTGCAGTCACCCGCGCCCGAGCAGTCGGAATCCGTCGAAATTCTTGACATCCCGGTTCAGAAGTCCACCCGCAATACGCGGCGCCCCAGCAAGCAGGTCACCGACCAGCTGTTGGACTCCGTGCTCGATTCCCTGCCAGAACCGAAACTGCCCGGTCAGGGACGCGCGCGCAGCCGTCGCGTCACAACCGCTGGTGGTGCCGCCGGCCAGGCCATTCTGACCGCGACCGGAACGGTTCCGGTCGCGTCCGCCGCCTCTGCCACCAGCCAGCCGCCGCACGGCGAGTAGGCGCGAGCAGCGAGTTGGGCGACGACGTAATCGGCGGGCGGCTTCCGCTCCTGCGGCGATGGCCTCTCGGCCTCACCGCAGGGGTGTTGGTGGTGCTCGCCGTTTTCGTCGTGCGGGCCCTGTCGCCGGCCTTCGTCGACGAGCAGCTCACCGACTGGCAGCTGCCCGACCGGGTACAGGACACCCTCACTCTCGCCATTAGCGTCATCATCGAGTCGGTGCCCTTCGTTTTTCTGGGCATTCTGCTGTCCGCGGTCGTGCAGGTCTGGCTGCCGCACGGCGTGCTGGCCCGGCACCTGCCGCGCAATCCGATTTTGCGGCGGGCATCCATTTCTCTCCTCGGCATGTTCTTTCCGGTCTGCGAGTGCGGCAACGTTCCGCTCGCGCGCGGATTCATGGTGGGAGGCTTCACTGTCTCCGAATCGATCACATTTCTGCTCGCCGCGCCTATTTTGAATCCGATCACCATCATCACCACGCACCAGGCCTTCGGCTGGGACGGCCACATCCTGGTCGCCCGGCTGCTCGGCGGGTTTCTGATCGCTAACGTCGTCGGCTGGCTGTTCAGCAAGCACCCAGACCCCCAAAGCCTGCTGACGACGAGGTTCGCTGCCGCCTGCGCGGTTGGTTCGACCAGCGGCCACGGCGGTGCAGGCCACGATCATGAGCGCGGCCGTGAGAGCCGGTTCAGCCGCACCACCGAGATTTTCATTCGCGAGACTTCGGTCATCATGCCGGCCCTGTTCATCGGATCGGCCGTGGCCGCCCTCACCCAGGTGTTCGTGCCGCGCTCGGTGCTGCTGGCCCTCGGCAGCAACCCGGTCTGGTCCGTGCTGGCCATGATGGCCCTGGCCTTCATCGTGGCGGTCTGTTCCAACGTCGATGCCTTCTTCGTACTGTCCTTTGGTAGCACTTTTCTTCCCGGCGGTATCGTGGCGTTCCTCGTGTTCGGCGCCCTGATCGACGTCAAGATGCTCGCCCTTATGCGCACGACTTTCACGAGTCGCACGCTCCTGCACATCACAGTGGTGGTGGGGTTGATGAGCGCGGCGCTCGGATTGCTGGTGAACTATGTTGCGTAGGAACGGTTCGGCGCTCCGCTACTGGGCTGAGCGCTGGCAGGGAGTTTTGCTCAGCCTCGTCGTCGTCGTGGCGACCCTGTGGCTCGGCCTGAGCGGTCAGCTCGGGCTGTATATCCACCCGCGCTACTTCGTCTTCACGATCGCCATGGCGGTCGTCGGGCTCGTGCTGGTGAGCGCCGGTTTCGCGCGCCGCCGCCACTTCGCGGTGGAACGTACCGGCTGGGTGGAAACGACCCTGACCGGTGTGGGGGTCGTGCTGCTGCTCGTCATGGGTGTCGCCATTGTCGTGTTGCCGCCGACCACACTGACGAGCGCGACCGCTACCCAGCGCGAGGTAAACTCCGGCGGACTCGGCACCGACGAGGATGCCGAGCAGGCGGCTGCACTCATCGGCACGGGTGATTTCGAGAAGCTGAGCGTACGGGAATGGGTCTCCCTGCTCGCGCAATCCTCCGACCCAGCCTTTTACTCCGATAAGACCGCGCAGGTCACCGGGTTTGTGACCCCCGATGCCGGTGACCCGGAGAACGTGTTCTACGTCGCCCGGTTCGTCGTGACGTGCTGCGCCGTCGACGCCCAGCCAATTGGCGTCCCGGTCTATCTGCCCGGCTGGCAGGCCGAGTACGAGGTCGATGACTGGGTGCAGGTCACCGGTCGGTTCGAGGTGAGCGCGAGCGCAGCGGCGAGCGACCCGCTCGCGATTACCCCGGTCGAAATTCTTCCCGTCGATCAGCCGAATGATCCCTATGTCTATTGAGCAGGCTACGCAGCAGCAGCAGTCAGCACTGCGTCCGTTTCGTCGCGCACTCTGGCTGCTCGTTGGCGGTCTGGTCGTGGCCTGTTTCGCCCTTGTCGCCGTGAACCTGATTAGTGGTCCCCGGCTCACCTCCGTCGACGTCGACACGACCGCTGTGGTTTCCGCCGCCAACCAGCGCCTGGTTATCGCGACCAATCGTCAGCTCGTCGAGGTCACGCCGGACCAGGTGGATATCGCGCCCGCCACGGACTTCCAGGTGACGACGAGCGGTAACTCCGTCGTGATCTCCTTTCCCCAGCCGCTCGCCTACAACACCGACTACGCCGTCTCCGTGCGGGGTGTTACTGGGGCAGCCGTTGACCGCCAGTCGTCCTTCAGTACGGAGTTCAGCACCTCCGAACCGTCGTTGTACTACCTCAGCCGGGCCGCCCCTTCGGTCGGTGCCGACGCGCGGGCCCTCGACCGGATCCTTCGCACCACGGTCGGTTCGACTGAAACAAGCGTTGCCTTTGCCGCCGCGAATATTCAGGAGTTCGTGCCGATGGGCACGGAGCTGGCCGTCGTTACGGTCAACGACGACCTGGCCAACGCGCTCTACCGGGTCGACGCCGACGGCAGCGCCGAGGTGCTCAACCTGCCCGGAGTTGGCATCGTGCACGCCTTGCAGGCCGCTCCCGGCCAGTCCCTGGTCGGCTTTCGATTCACCAGCGCAGCGAATGCCGCGGGCCCCCGCTACGACAATGTGCTGTTCATCCTCGACCTGCGCACCAACGCGTCCACTCCGGTGGCCGATCTGAACGGTGACCCACTCAGCGTCACTACTTGGGGATTCATGGCGAATCGTGCCGATATCGTCGCGCAGCAATACGACTCGACCATGCTGCTGATCAACCCGATCGACCAGTCCGGCGGCAACCCGCTCGAGAACGAACCAGAGCTCGACCCGCCGGTACCGCTCGGCCAATTTGCCAACCTCACCGCCTTTGCCCCCGACGGGGTGCGCATCGCCGTCTCCGACCGCGATGGCCAATACGTGCTCGATCTCTCGCGGGGCACTGAGTCGGCGATTGTGCCGCAGAGCGTGGAAGGCACCACGCGGTACACGGCCGAGCTCAAGTTTCTGGCCGGGGGAGACGGGGATACGGAGACCGACCGGTACGTGCAGAGGGTGGCCGAGTTTGATCCGGCGACCGGTGCCGTGCGGCAGTACCTGTCCCTCGTTGCGGGGGGTGAGGCGCGCACGGTCTACGCGCCGGCATCCGCTTTGGAAACCATCATCGGCTTCGAGATCTCACCCAACGACCAGTACTTGGCGGTGCAGGTGGTGCCCAATCGAGACAGCGAACTCTCCGACGGCTACCCGGAGAATGCCCAGGCGACGGATGCGACGACCCTGTTTGTGAACGTGGCGACCGGTGAGCTGCGCCGCAGCGTGCTCGGTTTCGACGCCACCTGGCAGTAGTTGCCGGGTGGCCAACGCCCCGGCTACAGCCCGCGGCGCTTTCGAGCGGTCACCCGCAGGCCACTGGCGCGCAACCGCACGATCATCTCGCGAAAGGTGACCGGGAGAGCGCCGGCGGCCACCAGCTCGTGGTAGTTGGCTTCCGGCACGTCGTAGTGATCCAGGTCGAATCCGCGCCGCGGAAGGCCGGCGGCAGCGGCGAAGGCGTGTAATTCGTCAAGATTCAAGTCGCTCACGAGGTGTGCCCACACCGTTCCGTGCGCCGGCCAGCTAGGCTGGTCGATAAGTATTGCCATGATCGAAGTCTACGAGCCGCACCGTGTTTCAGATGTGGTTCAGACACGCCGCGCCGTTGGTTTGACCGCGGGTAGCGAATCAGGTAAAGTCAACCCTTGGTGTGCGTTAGGCAAAATCAACGCAAATGCCAAGGTTTTCTGAGTGTGCGCAGCCAGCCGGTTCGTACGCTGCAGTCAATTACAGCAGTCAATTCACACTAGTGAATTTTCAGATTCGGAGCCTTGGGCTCCCCAGAGATTGGTACGTAAAGTGGTTTACGCAGTTGTGCGCGCCGGAGGGCGGCAGGAGAAGGTAGAGGTCGGTACCATCGTGACGATGGACCGAATCAAGGCTGACAAGGACGGCAACGTCGAGCTGGCCGCCGTGCTTCTCGTCGACGGCGACAAGATCACCTCTGACGGGGCGTCGCTGGCCAAGATCAAGGTCACCGCTGAGGTTTTGAACAACCTTCGCGGTCCGAAGATCGTCATCCAGAAGTTCAAGAACAAGACCGGGTACAAGAAGCGTCAGGGGCACCGTCAGGAGCTCACTCGCGTTCAGGTTACCGGCATCGCCTAGGCCTGAGGAGATAGACAGATGGCACATAAAAAAGGTGCGAGTTCCACTCGCAACGGTCGTGACTCGAACGCTCAGCGCCTCGGCGTGAAGCGCTTCGGTGGTCAGGTTGTCGGCGCGGGCGAGATCATCGTTCGTCAGCGCGGCACGCACTTCCACCCCGGCGTCAACGTCGGCCGTGGTGGCGACGACACGCTCTTCGCCCTGGCAGCCGGCTCCGTGCAGTTCGGTGCCAAGGGTGGCCGCAAGGTCATCAACATCGTGGTGGCAGCCGAGTAGGTTTTCACAGTACGGTGCTTTTCAGCACATCGTCAGGGCGGGCTTCGGTCCGCCCTGACGTGTTTCTCCGCGGTGTTGATCAAACACAGCACCGATTTACCGCAGCACCGATTTACCGCACAACGTTTCATAGCACCTTTGTTTTGAAGCATTTCTTGCGCCACCTGAAAGGGGCACTCCATGGCCACATTCGTTGACCACGTGACGCTGCATTTACGAGCGGGCAATGGAGGAAACGGATGCGTTTCGGTCAAGCGCGAGAAGTTCAAACCCCTCGCCGGCCCCGACGGCGGCAACGGTGGCGGCGGCGGAGACCTCGTGCTCGTGGCCGATCCGAGCACGACCACCCTGCTCGGCTACCACCGCTCACCGCACCGCAGCTCCGACAATGGCGGCCCCGGCATGGGTGACCACCGCAACGGGCACAACGGCGACCTGCGTGAGCTCATGGTGCCCATCGGTACCGTCGTCAAGGACATCGAGGGCAACGAGCTGCTCGATATGAATGAACCCGGGCTGCGCCTCGTCGTCGCGCCCGGCGGTCAGGGCGGGCTCGGTAACGCTGCCCTCGCTTCGACCAAGCGCAAGGCCCCCGGCTTCGCCCTGCTCGGCACGCTCGGCTGGGAAGGCGACGTTTACCTTGAGCTCAAGACGGTAGCGGATGTCGCGCTCGTTGGATATCCCTCCGCCGGCAAATCCAGCCTCATCGCCGCCATGAGCGCGGCTCGGCCCAAGATTGCCGACTACCCGTTCACCACGCTGCACCCCAACCTTGGCGTCGTCGAATCCGGCGAGTCGCGCTATACCATCGCCGACGTACCCGGACTGATCGAGGGTGCGAGCGAGGGAAAGGGCCTCGGCCTGGAGTTCCTGCGCCATGTCGAGCGCTGTACCGCCCTGCTGCACGTGCTCGACTGTGCCACCCTTGAGCCCGGCCGTGACCCGATCAGCGACCTCGACGTCATCCTCGGCGAACTGGACGCCTACCCGGTGCCCGAGGGCCAGAAGCCGCTGCTGCAGCGCTCCCAGCTCATCGCCCTGAACAAGATCGACGTACCGGAAGGCCGCGAACTTGCCGCCTTCGTCAAGGCCGACCTCGAAGCCCGCGGCTACCGCGTCTTCGAGATCTCCACCGTCACCCACGAGGGCCTCAAGCAGCTCAACTATGCCCTCGCCGAGGTCGTCGAACAGGGCCGCGTCGAGGCAGCTGCAGCCGAAGCGAAGAAGCCGCGCATCATCATCCGTCCCAAGGCCGTCGACGAGGGTGGCTTCGTCATCAAGGTCGAGGGTGGCACCTTCGGCAACATCTACCGCATCCTCGGCACCAAGCCGGAACGCTGGATCCAGCAGACCGACTTCACCAACGACGAGGCCGTCGGCTTCCTCGCCGACCGACTCGCCAAACTCGGTATCGAGAACGAACTGTACAAGTCGGGTGCCATCGCCGGCTCGACCGTCATCATCGGCCCGGGCCATGGTGTCGTCTTCGACTGGGAGCCCACGCTCACCTCGACCGCCGAACTCATCACGGCTCCCCGCGGAACAGACGCCCGCCTTGACGAGCCCAAACGTCGTACCAGTAACGAACGCCGCGAGGAGTACTTCGGCAGGATGGATGCCAAGTCATCGGCCCGCGCCGAACTCATTCGTGAGCGCGAAGCCGGAATGTGGCAGACCGGTGAAGAGGAATACAACGAGGACGTGCGCCTCGCCGACGTCACGGTGGCTGCGGACGGCAGCGTCGCCCCGGTCGACACTGAGGTCGAGGTCGAGGTCGAGGTCGAAACAAACGTCGACGCCGACAGCGAGAACGACACAACGGAAGAAGTACAGAAGTGAGTGGCCTAGCTAGAGAAAATGTAGCGAGCGCGAAACGGGTCGTCGTGAAGGTCGGCTCGTCGTCGATCAGCGGCGACAACTCCGACCAGATCACCCTACTGGTCGACGCTCTGGCCGAGTCTTACGGTCGCGGCACCGAGGTCGTGCTCATCTCCTCCGGCGCGGTTGCCACCGGCATGCCATTCCTGAACCTGGAAGAACGTCCGAGTGACGTCGCCACCCAGCAGGCGGCTGCCGCCGTCGGTCAGAACGTGCTCATCTTTCGATACCAGGAGAGCCTGGACCGGTACGGCATCGCCGCCGGCACGGTGCTGCTGACCGAGGGCGACGCCCTCAAGGAGCCGCACCGCAGCAATACCCGGCGCGCGCTCGAGCGTCTGCTCGACCTGCGCATCCTGCCCGTCGTCAACGAGAACGACACCGTCGCCGTGTACGGCCTGCGCTTTGGAAGCAACGACCGTCTCGCCGCACTCGTTGCCACGCTCATCCACGCGGACCTGCTCATCATGCTCAGCGACGTTGACGCGCTCTACACCAAGCCGCCGCACCTGCCCGGCGCCGAGAAGCTCGATTTCATCGCGGCGGATGACCCGCTCGACGGTTTCGAGTTCAGCTCTAGTGGAGCGACCGGGGTCGGTACCGGGGGAGCGAGCACGAAGGTCGTCGCGGCCCGCCTCGCGACCAAGGCCGGAACCGCCGTTCTGGTCACCTCGACCGAATTGGCCGCTGCAGCCCTGCGCGGCGAGCACGTCGGCACCTGGTTCGAGCCGACGGCCAGCGAAGAGCGTCGCGCCCTACTCTGAGCCGGATCGGGAGCCCGACCCGGCTGCGCTAAACTGCCTCTGGTCGCTTCCGTTGCGTCCGTAATTCTCGCCGGAGGACCAGTTACATGTGCGGTTGCAGTCCGTTGATACGTGCACTATTCATGGTTTCCGAGTGAGGGCCCGCTCGCAGGAACTTGTTCGTTCGGCGGCGCGCATCGTCGTCAAAGTGGGTTCCTCGTCGATCAGCGGCGAGAATTCCGGGCAGATCGCACCGCTCGTTGATGCCCTCGCCGAAGCCCATGGCCGCGGCACCGAGGTTATCCTGGTGTCGTCGGGTGCGATCGCCATAGGCATGCCGTACCTGAAGCTGCAGGAGCGCCCCACCGACCTGGCGACCCAGCAGGCCGCGGCATCCGTTGGTCAGAATTTGTTGATCTTTCGCTACCAGGACAGCCTCGACCGCTATGACATCGTCGCAGGGCAGGTGCTGCTCACCGCGAGCGATCTCGATAACGCCACCCACCGCGGCAATGCCCAGCGGGCGATGGAGCGCCTGATGGCGTTGCGGATCCTGCCGATCGTGAACGAAAACGACACGGTGGCGACCCACGAAATTCGATTCGGTGACAACGATCGACTCGCCGCCCTCGTAGCCATCCTGATCGACGCCGACCTGCTGGTGCTACTCAGCGACGTCGACGCGCTCTACACCTGCCCGCCGCACCTGCCCGGCGCCGAGCGCATCAGCCACGTCGCTTCCGGCGATCCACTGATCGGCATGGAATTTGGCGCGACCAAGGTCAACGGGGTGGGCACCGGGGGAGCGAGCACCAAGATCACGGCCGCCCGGATCGCCGCGCAGGCCGGAACCGCCGTGCTCGTCACCGCGACCGGACTCGTGTCCGAAGCGTTGCGCGGCGAACCGGTCGGAACCTGGTTTGAACCCTCGCCGGCACCGTCGGCCCAGCGCATCCGCTGAGAAAGTCTAAATAGTCTCTCGGCAGGCCCTCCGGTAAACTGGCGGGCATGTTGCAGTCACTGAACGATGTCGCCCAGCTCACGCCCACCCTTGAGGCCGCTCGCACCGCTTCCCTGTCGCTCGCTTCGGCACCGACAGAGGTGAAGAACACGGCGCTCAAGCTGATCGCCCAGTCTTTGCGGGAGAACGTCGCGGCTATCGTCACGGCGAACCAGATCGACCTCGATGCTGGGGCGACCAACGGCCTGACCGCCGGGCTGCTCGACCGGCTCAAGCTCGACGAGGCGCGTCTCACGGCTCTCGCTGATTCCGTCGACCAGATCGCCCTATTGACCGACCCGGTCGGCCAGGTCGTGCGCGGCAGCAGCCTGCCCAACGGCATCAAGATCAGCCAGGTGCGCGTGCCGTTCGGCGTCATCGGCGTCATCTATGAGGCCCGCCCCAACGTCACCGTCGACCTCGCCGCCCTCGCCATTAAGAGCGGCAACGCTGTCGTGCTGCGCGGTGGGTCCGCCGCCGAGAACAGCAACCGAGTTCTCATCGATCTCGTCCAGGCCGCCATCGCCGCGGCCGGGCTCAACCCCGACTCGGTGCAGACCATCGATCCCTTCGGCCGGGCCGGCGCGACCGAACTCATGAAGGCACGCGGCTTCGTCGATGTGCTCATTCCGCGCGGCAGCGCCAACCTCATTCGCACCGTCGTGACCGAGTCCCAGGTTCCCGTCATTGAAACCGGCGCCGGCGTCGTGCACATCTTCCTCGACGAAACGGCCACCAAGCAGTGGGCGATCGACATCGTGCACAACTCCAAAACGCACCGGCCCAGCGTCTGCAACGCCCTCGAAACCCTGCTCGTGCACCGCAGCGCCGCCGAACGACTTCTGCCCGACGTGCTGGCCAAGCTGGAAGCCTCCGGGGTGACGATTCACGCGGATGCCCGCACCCGCGCCCTCTACCCGTCCGCCGTCCCGGCGACCGACGATGACTGGGCCACCGAATATATGAGCCTCGACCTCTCGGTCGCGATCGTGGATTCTCTCGACGAGGCGATT
Organism: Cryobacterium sp. Hh38; assembly: GCF_004403235.1. Taxonomy (NCBI): domain Bacteria; kingdom Bacillati; phylum Actinomycetota; class Actinomycetes; order Micrococcales; family Microbacteriaceae; genus Cryobacterium; species Cryobacterium sp. Hh38. Next base: position 118,432 of record NZ_SOHD01000002.1, read on the forward strand.
GCGCACATCCGTCGCTATTCGACCGGGCACACCGAGTCGATCATTACCAACGACCTGCAGAACGCGGAGCGGTTCCTGAACGAGGTGGATTCGGCCTCGGTCATGGTCAACACCTCGACTCGGTTCACCGACGGCGGCGAGTTCGGTTTCGGCGCCGAGGTGGGCATTTCCACCCAGAAGCTGCATGCCCGCGGCCCGATGGGGTTGCCCGAGCTGACCAGCACCAAGTGGATCGTGCGCGGCACCGGACAGGTGCGCTCGTAGCTTTAGCCAGGTCACTGCTGGCTGCCGCTAGAATGGGTACGGCGGCGTGAAACGTCGCACCCATAATTTGATTTGAACAGCTCGAGCAGCGTGCTGGTCGTTGTGCCTGAATGGAGAACCGATGTCCTTTGTGACTGCTGTGCTGACCGAGGTCGAGCACATCGCCCTGCCGCTGCCCCTGATTGCCTACCCGATGGTCGCGGCCGTGTTGTTCCTCGCCCTCGGCATCGTGCTGTGGAGCTTTCGCGATGTCTCCAACCGTCACAGTGGTAAGGCCGACGCCTACGCGGCAGCGCACGGCGGACACGGCTCCAGCACCGGTGGCCACTAGAAGCCTGATCATAACGTGACAGTTCGTCGTCCGCGCATCGGCGTGATGGGCGGTACCTTCGACCCCATCCACCATGGACACCTCGTCGCCGCGAGCGAAGTGGCGCAGAGCTTCGACCTGGACGAAGTCGTCTTCGTACCCACCGGGCAACCTTGGCAAAAAAGCGGCGTGACCGGCGGGGAGCATCGTTACCTGATGACGGTCATTGCCACCGCGTCGAATCCCCGATTCACCACCAGCCGCGTCGATATCGACCGGGTCGGGCCGACATATACGATCGACACGCTTCGGGACCTGCACGAGGAACGACCAGACGCCGAACTGTTCTTCATCACCGGAGCGGATGCCATCACGCAGATTCTCGGGTGGAAAGACGTGCGCGAGCTGTGGCAGCTGGCCCATTTCGTCGCTGTGAGTCGCCCGGGGCATGAGCTGAGCGTTTCGGGTTTACCCAACCAGGACGTAAGCTTGTTGGAAGTTCCGGCACTGTCCATTTCGTCTACTGACTGCCGGGCACGGGTCAATCGGGGTTTCCCGGTCTGGTATCTGGTCCCCGATGGGGTCGTCCAGTACATCTCAAAGCATCATCTGTATCGGAGTGTGGCATGACGTTGGGAGAGCCTCAGCCGCTCAGCCGACGTCAGGCGCGTGAACTTGCGCGTCATCAGGAGCCCGTTCCCGTTCTTGACGTGCCCGCGCTGACCCCCGCAGCCTTACGCCCAGCTGCGCTGGCAGCCCCGGGGAGTGCCCCAGTCGCGCGGCGGTCCAGTCGCCACCACACGCCCGACCGAGCCAGCGAACCGGCCGAGTCGGCGGCATCCACTGCACCAGCGGAAACCCCGACACCCCCGTCTGCGGTTCCCGCCGTCGAGCACGCCCTCAGCCGCCGCGAACTGCGAGCCCTGCAGGCGCGTCAAAATCAATCAGAGCAAGAGGATGCCGTGCCGACGGTGTCAGCGCCGGTCGCGCGCGAGGCCGCGGTTCCCGAGGCCGAGCTGATCGAGGCCGAGCTGATGGAACCGGAGCAGATCGAATCGGAGCAGATCGAATCGGAGCGGAGTGAGCCCGCCGGTTGGACTCCGCCCGTCGGTCACTGGTCCGTTGATTCGGGCGAGCAAACGCCGGTGCACGCGCCCGAACAGTCGCTGGATGAACTGATCAATCGCGGAATCGGCGCCGGCGGCATCCCAACGACGACGAATGCGCTCATTCTGCCGTCGATTCCGCATCAGGGCCCCAGCGTGAGTCCGATCTCCAACACCGGTGAGATCATAATCACGGGATCTTTCGATCTGCCACGCAGTCTTGGCTCCACCGGGGCGCATCCCAATCTGTTTGATTCGTCCGAGATGGACCACATGATGGACCAGCTCGATGCTGACCAGCTTGGCGGCGACTCGGCACCGGTCAGTGCCAGTCGCGCAGTGAGTACGCATGCCTCGACTCGCGGCATGCTGACGCCGCCAAAGAAGCAGCGAGCGTCGCTTCCCATGGTTCTGGTCATCACGACGGCGATCCTTGCGGTCAGTGTTCTCGCTCTCTTCGTGACTGGCTACCTGTTGGGCATTTTCTAGTGCCGCTACGCGGATCGATCCCACAATTTTCTCCGACGCGTCGATGTGACTCGTTTCCCTCCGTTCCCCCCATCATCGCCGCGTGCGCATTCACGTCCCGCGGCACAATCTCAAGGATTCAGTTATGACCACGTCGCCGCACGCCCTCGAGCTGCTCAAAATTGCCGTTGCCGCCGCCGATTCGAAGGGTGGGGAAGATCTGGTTGCGCTTGACGTGTCCAATCCGCTTCCCCTGGCTGATATTTTCTTCATCGTCACCGGACGCTCCGAACGTAACGTCGTTGCCATCGCCGGTGAAATCGAAGACAAGCTAATCGAGGCCGGCCACAAGCCGCTCCGCCGTGAAGGACGCGCTGCCGGACGCTGGGTCCTCGTTGACTTCGGCGACCTGGTCGTGCACGTCTTCCACGAGGAAGAGCGCCAGTACTACGCTCTGGAGCGCCTGTGGAAGGACTGCCCGGTGATTCCGACCGGGATTCCGGCCAAAGTGGCAGCCGAAGTTGACGCGGAAGGCGACACGGAAGAGGTCGCGGAGTAGCTTCGGTTTCGCAGATCACATTCTGTGTTGTAAGCTAACAAAGTTGTTTCGGAGAGATTCGAAACGACAATCTGGGTCCGTGGCGCAGCTGGTAGCGCACCTGCATGGCATGCAGGGGGTCAGGGGTTCGAATCCCCTCGGATCCACCAGAATAAAAAAGCCCCGACAGTGTCGGGGCTTTTTTGTGCCCTCTCCCGGTATTTTTGGAGCCGGCTAAAAAGTGTTGCAATCTTCATGACGAGTTTTTTTCGTGAGTTTCTGCGGCCGAGTGCCAGAGTTAGTCGACTCCCCGACCTGGCTGGGCAAGAGTGGCATCCTTGCCAGGTTCAAAGCTGCCAAAGAAATACCGCGTGGCGGGTATCGGAAAAAGTTTTGGGCAGCGATAATCTCTTAGTGGTTGATCCCACAAGCACGAATTCAATATATGCGTCCCGAATGCATCCCTCATAAATTGGAGATATACAGCATGAAGAAGACCACCGTTCAATTGTTAGACGACCTCGACGGTTCCGTTATCGAGAATGGCTCGGGGGCATCCGTTTCTTTCGCGTTTGAGGGCGACTCCTATGAGGTCGATCTGTCAGAAAAGAATCTCGCTGAGTTTCGTGCAGCCTTGAAGCCCTACGCCGACGTTGCCCGCAGAGTTGGCTATGTTCCCGCGAAAGCGCGAGCCGCCAGCGGATCAAAGTCGGATCGTGCCGAGCTTCAAGCCGTGCGGGCATGGGCTGCGGCCAATGGCATTCAGGTTTCCGACCGCGGGCGCATTGCGGCGACCGTTCGTGAGGCCTATTCACGAGCACAGGCCAACTAAGACAGGTTCTGCTTTATGCACGAGGATGTGCGGTGTCCCTGCCTGAGCGGAGACACCTATTCCGCCTGCTGCGGTCGGTTTCACGCCGGCGCGGCCGTTCCTTCCACCGCCCAGTGGTTGATGCGGTCGCGTTACAGCGCCTTTGCACTCGGTCACGCGCAGTATCTGCTGGACACCTGGCATCCGCTCACTAAGCCGAGCTCGCTCGAATTAGACCCGTCCCTCACCTGGCGTCGCCTTGACATTCTGCGGACCGAGAGCGGGGGAATGCTCGATAGCGACGGCGTCGTCGAATTCACTGCTCACTATCGCCAGGATGGTATTCCCGGGCAGCAACATGAAGTTAGCCGCTTTCAGAAGGTGACGGGGTGTTGGTATTACCTCGACGGCGAATCGGCGGGCTGACCACTCCCGGCGGCGTCTTCCCAGCCATGCGTCATAGATTGAATGCCATGTCTAACGCCCTCTCCCGCGATATCGCCACCGGCACCGATCCCCGGCATCCGGTGCGTCGCGCGTTGGGCCGGGCACGGGCCTGGGTTGATGGGCATGCTTATCTGCTCTTCGCCTATCGCCTGGCGGTTGCCCTGCTGGGCACCCTCGTCATTCTTGTGGGAGTCATTCTGATCCCCCTGCCTGGGCCGGGCTGGCTCATCGTTTTTCTGGGCCTCGCCGTGCTTGGAACGGAGTTCGCCTCGGCTCGACGGGTGGGTGCGTTCCTCAAACGGATCGTCACTCGTGCCTGGGCCTGGTGGCGCGCACGCCGTGCTCGCCGCGTTGCGAGCTCGGCGTAACCCTCGCCAGGGCGGCTGCTTCAGCGGCCGAAGGGCATGGCGGGAGCGCTGAAGAACAGTGACGCCAGAATGGCGACGTAAACGATGACGAAAATTGCCGGGGTGACGTAGCGCACGACATTCACCCACGGCGCCATGGCAATGATGCACCGGGTGAGCGCGCTGGGCGCTTCCAGGGCCCGCAGGTCGGCGATGACGGCGAGACCCTCGTTGGCGGCACTTATCTGTGCAAGGGCACCAAAAATACCCGAGGCGAGCAGGATGCCTGCCGCAGCGATGCGTACGGCCGGGTCAGCGGTTGCCAGTCCGAGTGCGAGAAAGCCGACGACAGCGGTCAGCAGAAACGTCGGGGCGGCCTGGGACACGATAATGTGTGCGCGTGCCTTGCCCCAGAAAGTTATGAGCTGGGATTCCGTCATGGTGGCTCCATTCGTTGTGGCACCGCCGACGGCGCCTGACTCCATTCTTGCGTGTTCAGCGTGTTCAGCGTGTTCAGCGTGTTCAGCGTGTTCAGCGTGTTCAGCGAGATCATCCGTTGGATCGGACGATGAATTGGCCGAGCCGTTGGTTCGGCGAACCGCATCCACGATGGGGTTCGGGCTATCGCCGACGATCCCATAAATTCGGCGCACGCCCGCCCGCAGAAGTTGGCCGATGGGTTGATCTGCGACTGACCCTCCAGCGCCGCGAGGGACTTCTTAGGGTCCCAACCAACTCCCGCTCGAGCGGAAGGCAGATATGTCGGCGGATGCCTGTAGCGTATTTTCCAAGCGCGGCCACCGTCGGGTGCTGCCGTGTCCCTCAACTAGCACCTGACCGTGTCCCACCTTCCCTTCGAGGAGTCTCATGGAAACCTGGCCCGGCACCGCCTACCCCCTCGGCGCAACCTTTGACGGGAGCGGCACCAACTTCGCCCTGTTCAGTGAGGCGGCCCAACGAGTCGAACTGTGCCTCTTTGATGAAGACGGCGGTGAGACGCGCATCGAGGTACGCGAGTCATCCGCTTATATCTGGCACTGCTATCTTCCGCTCGTGCAGCCGGGCCAGCGCTACGGCTACCGGGTGCATGGCGATTACAACCCCGCAGCGGGCAACCGGCTCAACCCGAGCAAGCTGCTGCTTGACCCCTACGCCAAGGCTACGACCGGGGCCATCGACTGGGATCCGTCGCTGTTCTCCTATGACTTCGACGACCCGGATTCCCCGAACGACGAAGACTCCGCGGCACACATGATGCTCGGCGTGGTCGTCAACCCATTCTTCGACTGGACCGGCGACCGGTCGTTGCGCACGCCATACAGCGAGTCCCTAATCTACGAGGCACACGTCAAGGGACTCACCAAGCTTCAGGAGTCCGTACCGGAGACCCAACGGGGCACCTACGCGGGATTGGCGCATCCTTCGGTCATCGACCATCTGCAGAAATTGGGGGTGACGGCTATCGAACTCATGCCGGTGCACCAGTTCGTGAACGACGGCACCCTCATGGAGCAGGGCCTGAACAATTACTGGGGCTACAACTCGATCGGATTCTTCGCGCCGCACAACGCGTATTCCTCCACCGGTGATCTCGGTCAGCAGGTGCAGGAGTTCAAGGGCATGGTGCGCAGCCTGCACGCCGCCGGAATTGAAGTCATCCTCGACGTGGTCTACAACCACACCGCCGAGGGCAACCAAATGGGGCCTACCCTATCGTTCAAGGGCATCGACAATGAGGCCTACTACCGCCTCATGGATGACGACAAGCGCTACTATATGGACTACACGGGCACCGGCAACACCCTCAATGTTCGGCACCCGCACGTGCTGCAGCTCATCATGGATTCGCTGCGCTACTGGGTGCTCGAGATGCACGTTGACGGCTTTCGGTTCGATCTGGCCTCCGCTCTGGCCCGAGACCTGTACGAAGTTGACAAACTGTCCACCTTCTTCGAGCTTGTGCAGCAGGACCCGATCGTGTCGCAGGTCAAGCTCATCGCCGAGCCGTGGGACGTCGGCCCGGGCGGCTACCAGGTCGGTAATTTCCCCTCCCAGTGGTCGGAATGGAACGGCAAGTACCGCGACACCGTTCGAGACTTCTGGCGGGGAGAGCCCTCCACACTCGGCGAGTTCGCCTCGCGCGTGGCCGGCTCGGCCGACCTGTACGAGCACTCAGGGCGGCGCCCGATGGCCTCGATCAACTTCGTCACGGCGCACGACGGCTTCACCATCGCTGACCTCGTGTCCTACAACGAGAAACACAACGATGCCAACGGCGAAGACAACAACGACGGCGAATCGCACAACCGGTCCTGGAACTCCGGCGTCGAGGGCCCTACTGACGACCCCGAGATTCGCGGGCTGCGCGCCCGCCAGACGCGCAATTTCCTTGCCACCCTGTTGCTGTCGCAGGGGGTTCCGATGCTGTTGCACGGCGACGAACTGGGCCGCACCCAGCTTGGCAATAACAACACCTATGCGCAGGACTCCGAGCTGACCTGGGTGCACTGGGACGAAGCCGACCTGCCACTGATCGAGTTCACGGCGGCGGTCTCCCGCCTGCGCCGCGAGCACCCGACGTTCCGGCGCAGCCGGTTCTTCGACGGACGCCCGGGCAAACGGGTGGCAGGGGAGTCCCTGCCCGACATCGTCTGGCTCAACACCGACGGCGAGCCGATGGCGTCAGAAGACTGGGACGAGAATCTGGCCCGCACGGTGGCCAAGTTTCTCAATGGCAACGGAATCCGCGAACGCGACGTGCGCGGGCAAGAGGTCGTCGACGTCAATTTTCTGCTCCTGTTCAACGCGGATGCCGAGGACGTCGAATTCAAGCTGCCGCCCGATGAGTACGCCCCGGCCTGGGAGATCGTCGTCGACACCGCCGGCGAGGGGGCCGATTCCGTTGCCCGTCCCGCCGGAGCCATTCAAACGGTAGTTGGTCGGTCCCTCGTGGTTCTGCGCGCGTATCACGAACCCGAAGCTGCCCCGGATCATTCGGTGGCCGCGTCACTCGCGGGCAACACCGGGTTGATCTCCCTCCCGGGTCTGACCTAATGCCGCTGAGCACTTATCGGCTGCAGATCACGGCCGGATTCGACCTCGATGCAGCGGCCGAAATCGTGGACTACGTGCGCTCCCTCGGTGCTGGCTGGGTCTACCTGTCGCCGCTGCTGAAGGCCGAACCCGGATCGGATCACGGCTACGACGTGGTCGACCACTCGTTGGTCGACCCGGCCCGTGGCGGTGCGGCGGGGCTCGTCCGGCTTGCAACGGCAGCGCACCAGGCCGGGTGCGGCGTGCTCGTAGACATTGTGCCCAACCATATGGGGGTCGCCAGCCCGGCGCAGAACGCCTGGTGGTGGGACCTGCTGCAGAACGGTCAGCAGTCGCGTTATGCCGAGGCCTTCGACGTCGACTGGGCGTTCGGCAATGGCAAGATTCGCATTCCGGTTCTCGGCGACGATGGTTCGGATGGCCGCACGGAACTCGACCGGCTCGAGATCGTGGGCGGCGAGCTGCATTATTTTGACAATCGATTTCCCCTGGCGGCCGAAAGCAACAATGACGGTGCCAGCCCGGCCGATGTGCACTCCAGGCAACACTACGAGTTGGTGAACTGGCGTCGCGCCGACGCCGAGTTGAACTACCGCCGATTTTTCGCGGTGAACAGCCTCGCTGGTATCCGGGTCGAGGTGCCGTGGGTGTTTGAGGAATCGCACCGCGAGATCGTGCGTTGGGTGCGCGACGGCCTCGTGCAGGGATTGCGGGTCGACCACCCCGACGGGCTCGCCGATCCGGCCGGCTACCTGGAAGCCCTGCGGCGGGCCACCGACGGCTGCTACGTTCTGGTCGAGAAGATCCTGGAAGGGCGCGAAGCGCTGCCGACCAGCTGGGCGACTGCCGGCACCACCGGTTATGACGCCCTCGCCGACGTCGACCGGGTGCTCGTCGATCCGGCCGGCCAGGAGCCCCTCGATGCGCTCGAGGCCAGCCTGCAGGGCGTCGCCACCGACTGGGCCGACCTGGTCTATCGCAACAAGCGCGACGTGACCGACGGCATTCTGCGCTCCGAGGTGCTGCGTATCGCCCGACTCGTGCCGAGCGATACTGGGAATCTGGCACCGACCGCCGAGGCCCTGGCCGACCTGCTGGCCTGGTTTCCGGTCTATCGCTCGTACCTGCCCGTTGGCTCGGAGAATCTGCGCGAGGCGGCCCGCCGCTCGGCTACCCGCCGCCCGGAACTTCAATCCGAGATCGACCGGCTGCTGCCCCTGCTCGGCGACCCGGGGCATCCGGCCGCCGTGCGCTTTCAACAGACCTCGGGCATGGTCATGGCCAAGGGCGTTGAAGATCGGGCTTACTACCGGTTCAGTCGGTTGACCTCGCTCAACGAGGTCGGGGCCGATCCCGACGAGTTCGCCGTGCCGGTGGCTGAGTTTCACAAGCGGCAGCGCACGCGTCAGGCGGGTTTTCCGCACTCGATGACGACGCTGTCGACTCACGACACCAAACGCGGCGAAGACGTGCGGGCGCGCATTGCGGTGCTTGCCGAGATCCCCGCCGAGTGGGCGGAGGCGCTACACCAGCTGCGGGCAGCGCATCCGCTCGACGATGCGCCCTTCGAGAACCTGCTCTGGCAGGCGATCGTGGGTGCCTGGCCGGCCAGCCGGGAGCGGCTCGCCGCTTACGCCCTCAAGGCCGCGCGCGAAGCCGGCACGTCGACCACCTGGACCCAGCCGAACACCGGTTTCGAAGCGGCTCTCGACGAACTCGTCACAGCCGCCGTCGAGTCGGGGCCGACCCGCGATCTCCTCACCGCACTGGTTGACCGGCTGCAGCAGCCCGGGTGGAGCAATTCGCTTTCCCAGAAGCTGCTGCAGCTGACCATGCCGGGCGTCCCAGACGTCTACCAGGGCAGCGAGCTGTGGGAGACCTCGCTCGTCGACCCCGACAATCGTCGCCCGGTCGACTATGCGCTGCGCCGCGAGCTGCTGACCCGTCTGGAAAGCGGATGGCTCCCCCCGGTCGACGAGACCGGCGCCGCCAAGCTGCTGGTCACCTCCAGCGCCCTGCACCTGCGCGGCGACCGGTCAGACCTGTTCACCCGCTACCTGCCCGTACCCGCCTTCGGCCCGGCTGCTGGCCATGTCGTCGCGTTCGACCGCGGCGGAGCGATCACCGTGGCCACGCGGCTGCCGATCGGGTTGCACGAGGCCGGCGGCTGGCGCGACACGACCATTGCCGTGGCCGGTCGCACCATCGTCGATGTGTTCACGCGCCAGCGCTTTGACGGCCCGAGCCTGCGAGTCGCCGATGTGCTGGCCCGGTATCCGGTGGCGTTACTGGTGGCTGCCGACGACCGAGACCGCCCTTCCCACCGCATCGGACGTCACACATGAACGAGCAGAGATTCGAGGTCTGGGCACCCGACGCGCAGACCGTGCAGCTGGTGTTGGGCACGCGAAGGCTGGAACTTACCGCCCGCGATGACGGCTGGTGGGAACTGCCGGCATCCGCTCGACCGGCGGTGCGCGCCGAGAACGACTACGGCTTCATCGTGGACGGGCGCGGGCCGTACGCCGACCCGCGATCACGGCGGCAGCCGGCCGGGGTGCACGCCCCGTCGCGTAGTTTCGATGCGTCCGCGCATGTCTGGCAGGATGCCGACTGGACCGGGAGGCAGCTGGCCGGCGCCGTCATCTACGAGTTACACGTGGGAACCTTCACACCAGAGGGTACGTTCGGGGCGGCCGCGAGCCGGCTCGATCACCTGCAATCGATCGGCGTCGACTTCGTCGAGCTGTTGCCGGTGAATGCCTTCAACGGCACCCACAACTGGGGCTACGACGGTGTGCTCTGGTACGCCGTGCACGAGGGTTATGGCGGTCCGGCCGCGTACCAGGCCTTTGTCGATGCTTGCCACCAGCGTGGCATTGGCGTCATTCAGGATGTCGTTTACAACCACCTCGGCCCGAGCGGCAACTATCTGCCACAGTTCGGTCCCTACCTGAGCGAGGCCGCCGGTAACACCTGGGGGTCCTCGCTCAACCTCGACGGGCCGCACTCCGATCCGGTGCGCCGATACATTCTCGACAACGCACTCATGTGGCTCGGCGACTACCACGTCGACGGCCTGCGCCTCGACGCCGTGCACGCGCTGCGCGACAGCAGCGCCACCCACCTGCTCGAGCAACTCTCCGTCGAGGTCGCCGCACTCAGCGCCGAGACCGGGCGGCCACTCACCTTGATCGCCGAATCCGACCTCAACGATCCGCGCCTCATCACCCCCCGAGAGGCGAACGGCTACGGCCTCGACGCCCAGTGGAGCGACGACTTTCATCACGCCGTGCACGTCGCCCTCACCGGGGAAACCTCAGGGTACTACGCCGACTTCGAGCCGCTCGACGCCCTGGCCAAGGTGCTCACCCACGGGTTTTTTCACGACGGCACTTATTCGAGTTTTCGGGAGCGCACCCACGGTCGCCGGATCGACCGGGAACGGATGCCCACCTGGCGGTTGGTCGTCGCATCCCAGAATCACGACCAGATCGGTAATCGGGCCGTCGGCGACCGGCTCAGCGCCCAACTGGATGTCGGCCAGCTCGCAATTGCCGCGGCGCTGACCCTGCTCGGGCCGTATACGCCAATGCTGTTCATGGGGGAAGAATGGGGGGCGACGACACCCTGGCAGTTCTTCACCTCGCATCCCGAACCCGAACTCGGCACGGCAACGGCCACCGGACGCATCAGCGAGTTTGCCCGCATGGGCTGGAATCCGGCGCTCGTCCCCGACCCGCAGGACCCGGCGACGTTCGAGCGCTCCAAGCTCAATTGGAACGAACTGGCCGAGCCCGAGCACGCTCGACTGCTCGAGTTCTACCGTGCTTTGGCTGCGCTGCGCCGCACCCACCCCAATATCACCGATCCCCGGTTCGACCAGATCGCCGTCGAGTTGGATGCGGCCGAGGGGTGGCTGCGGCTGCACCGTGGCCGCACCAAGATTCTGATCAACCTCGGCGAGCGTTCGGCGCACATCCCGGCCAGCGGGGGAGAGGTCGTGCTGTCCTTCGCCGCCGCTGGCGATGCTGTGCAGGACCGACTGCCTAACGCCCTGCAGCTGGCTCCGCACTCGGTCGTCGTGCTGGCGTGATCTGTTCAAACGACGCGTTGGATCTGGCAAGATGGGGCTGCTGCCTCCAGTCGCAGCACACTCGATGGGGGACCACGCATGGGATCGTTTCTGGCGCCGACCACGGCGGCCGCGCTCGAGCGGGTGCTGACGCTGCAAACGGATACCGCTGGTTCGCCCCTGGATCGGCTGCGCGCCATCCGCTCGCTGCAGACCGCCCTCGAACAGGACCCGGCGACCCTGGCCGCTGTTCGCGGCGCCCTCGCTGCTGACGTGTCGTGGGACCAGATCGCTGATGCGACCGGACTGAAGCCTCCGGCGGCCAAATGGCGTTGGGGCGGCACCGACGACGAGATCAGCGCCCGCCTCGAAGCCGGCCGCAAACGATCCGTGCGGCCAAGCAGTGTGCCGACCGACCTCCCCGGCCTGTCCGTCGCCGAGGCGGCGGCCGAACGCGGTGTGAGCGCCCAGGCGATTTACCTGCAGGTGCGGCGCGGCACCCTGGTCAGCCGCACGGTGACCCTGCCCGACGGCCGCAATTACAAGCGGGTGTTCCCGGCCGGCACGACTGACCCCGATTCCAGCCCCGACCTCAACGGAGACGTTCCACAATGAACAACATTCCCACTACTCTCACGATTGAGCATCGCGCCGACCGGGTGCACGTGCAGCTCGACCGGCCCGACGTGCGCAACGCCATCGACCAGACCATGATCGATGAGCTGCACGCAATTTGCGCTGAACTGGAGCAGCAGCCGCGTATTCTGATTATCAGCGGAGCGAACGGTGTCTTCGCCTCGGGTGCCGACATCGCCCAGCTGCGCGAACGGCGCCGCGACGACGCGCTGCTCGGCATCAACTCCGGGCTGTTCTCCCGCATTGCGAAACTGCCGATGCCGGTGATCGCCGCGATCGACGGCTGGGCGCTCGGCGGCGGCGCCGAACTGGCCTATGCGGCTGACTTTCGCATCGCCTCCACGAGCGCCCGGATCGGCAATCCTGAGACAGCCCTCGGCATTCTGCCCGCTGCCGGTGCGCTTTGGCGACTGGCCGAGCTCGTCGGCGAGCCGGTGGCCAAGGAGATCATCCTGGCCGGACGCATTCTGAGCGCCCCCGAATGCCTTGCCGTGCATCTGGTCACCGAGGTGCACGACCCCGACGACCTGCTCGCTGCCGCCCACGCGCTGGCCGACCGCATCGCCGCGCAGGACCCTCTGGCGACCCGTCTGGCCAAAGAAGTTTTCCACGCTCCGCGGGCGGCGCATCCGCTCGTCGACAACGTTGCTCAGTCGATTCTGTTCGAATCCGAGGCCAAGTTCGCCCGAATGGATGCCTTCCTCGCCCGTCGCAAGCGCTAGACGAAGACCACGGCTAAAGCGGTGACAGTGCCAATAGCGATCGCAGCCCATTCCATGAATACTCCCTCTTTGCGCCCACTATCGCATCGCGAGGCCACTCGCGTGCGGTTGCGACCCACTTGGATGTGGCCACGGCGAATTCAGGAAAGGGCCAGACTCGTTCAGCGCTGGACGCTACGCCAACAGCACTGCTCTGCCACATGAAACACACTTCAACTCACGTGCGGGGACTGTCTCTTAAACGGTGGTTCCGGGCTGGGCGTATTGGCCCGGTGAGTCTGGGCGGGTCGCCAGGTTTGGGACGGGTCCCACAGCAGTGGGCCGAGCACTTGGGGCCGGCCTTTGACCATGCGGATTTTCCACCCGTTTGTGTTGATGGTGTGGTGGTGGAACCAGCACAAGAGTGTTCCGTTTTCGATGTTGGTGGGGCCGCCCTGTTCCCAGGGGAGGACGTGGTGGACTTCGGTCCAGCGGGCGGGGATGGTGCAGCCGGGGATGATGCAGCCGCCGTCGCGGGCGGCGATCGCGGCGCGTTGTTTGGCGGTGAAGCAGCGGATTTTGTCGCCGAGGTAGAGCACGTCGCGGTTCTCACCGAAGAGGACCTGCTGGTAGCCGCCTGCGCAGATGAGTTCTTGCGCCCGGCGAAACGACACGGGTGCTTCGATGCCGTCGATCCAGCCGACGCCGCGGCCCTGGTCGAGGTCGACGGCGTTGATGTGCACCATGACGGTGGGGGCGGCACCGCCCATGGTTGGGGTTTTCGGGTCTCGTGCGGCCGCCTCGAGGATGGCGCGGAGGATGTCGGCGCGTTTCTCACCGGCGGTGCGGCGGTCGCCGTCGAATCGGGGGTCGCCGGTGAATGGGTCGGCGCTGAATGGTTCCGTGCCGAAAGCGGCCGAGCCGGGGATGCTCTCCACCCCGTCGATACCGTCGATACCGTCCAGCTCGGGCTTATTGCGGCTCTCGAGCAGTTCGGTGGGTACGAAGATGGGGCTGCGAGACCGGGACGACAGGAACGTATCGAAGAAGGTGTCCATGATGCCGCGAAGTTCGGGGGTGACGTCGGCGCGCAGCGGGTAGAGCCCGTTGCGGAGCACGCCAAACGTCAACGTGCTCTTCGCCTCCACGACATCGTCGCCCGGGGCGGCGCCGTCGGGGTCGAGCCGCCCCTGCCACTCCATCGCCTGCGCCCGCAGCATGTCGGGAGCGAAGCGGATGCCCGCGCCCGGCAGCCCCGCAGTTTCCGGCGTGATCGCTCCAGTCGCCGACGCGACCAAAGCGCGTTCGACGCGGTCGAGGTCGTCCGGACCAACCCGGCCCTGCAATGCGGTCAGGGCGGTGGCGATGATCTCCGCCGATTCCACCCCGAGGTCGCCGCTGACGAGCCCGTCGGCGATGACCGAGTACCGGGCGGGGACGGGCAGGCCAAGAGGCGTGCGCTCCACCGTGGTCTCGCCGAGCTTCAGGCGACGTTTGGCCTCACGGCCGGAGATGCCGGCGAGCTGGGTGATGAACTCGACCCGGTTGCGGCATCCGTTCTTGTAGGCCAACGAGCCGTTGCCGAGGTCAGTTTCGGCACGCGCACCAATGTCGGTGGTCGACCGCAGCCTTGCCCCATCAACCTTGCGACCCAGCCTCTCCAGGGCTGCCAATACCGCGACCGCCTCGGAGTCGTCGAGCTGACCAAACCGCACCCCGTCCAACGCTCCCGCCAGAATCGCACCGGCCTGGTCAATCACCGCCACCCGAGAACCTTCAGGCTCCGGGATCGAACCGGCTGCTGCTGGCGGGGCGGTGAGGGTCATGGCGTCGGCGCCTCCTTCATCCATAATTATAACCCGAAAAGTACATTAACGCGAGAGAATCTCACTTTATACTGACAAAGGATCGGAAATATTTCTGACTTGTCAAGTGCAACTGCCGATCATGTTGCGCTACGCCCGCTGGGCGATTCCCCGAGGCTGTAACTGGCCGCATAAGCGGGTGAATTGCTACGTCACTCGGCGGAGCAACCATTCACGCGCTTTCGCGAGCTGGAGCTGGCAATCAGGCAGGCCGGAGTAACCGGCCCGTCCGTGATTGGACCGGATGAGTGCGAGGGCGGACGTCTCGGCCCGCACGTGATCGGGGGAGCTCGAAAGTTCCCTGGACCATGATGGTGACGAGTCCGGTCGTGGCCGTTATCGGCGGATTGGTCATGCTGGGCGGGGTCGTCGCCGTGATCGCTCTGCTCGGTGATGACGCGCAAGACTCGTCAACAGCCGTCCTGACCGCCGTGATCCTCGGTGTGATCCTGATGTTCACACTGGGCTTTGTGCAGGTTCGGGTGAGCGTCGACCGACGGGGGCTGCGCGTGGTGTCGCGGCTCCTGGGCATCCGTTTGAAGCAGGTGCCGCTCGATCAGGTGGAATCAGCGTTCGCCGAGACCCTAAGCCCGCTGCGGTCGGGCGGCTGGGGCTACCGCTGACGAGCGGGCGGACGGCCGTGGTGATGAGGGGCGGCCCGGCCCTCGTGGCCAACCTACGTCGCGGCAACCAGTTCGCCGTGACGGTCGACCACCCGGAATCCGCAGCCGCGCTGCTGACGGCACTCGGCGACGGGAACCCGCCCACAATCTGCAGGCTGGGCCTACCTTAGGGAAGTGGGTCCATGATCCATCATGGGCCCACTTTCCGGGCCCGGGCCCAAAGAGACCGGGCCCCGAACAGATAGGCCCCAAAGAGACCGGGCCCCGAACAGGGTCGGCCACGCCAGCAGGATCAGTGAGCGCGGGCGACCTCGTAGCCGCCGCCGGAGTAGATCGTCGTGAAGCCGACTCCGGGATGCAGGGCCTCGGCGACGACCTGCGCAGACGTCCATTCGCCGGGCAGGCCGCCCGTCTGACGGTCGATCACCAGATAGTCGGGGAGCGGATTCTGGTTGCCGAGCCAGTAGACATCCGTTCGTTCCACCAGGTAATTCATCAGCCCGATATCAGATTCGACCCGGGCGCCGTCGGGCACAACGGAGAGGGCGGCCTGCGCGGAAGCGGCGCGATCCGTCGAAAAATTGGCCGACACATTCGTCAGCTTGAACAGCGGCAGCGTCGTCGCGAGCACCAGACCGGCGACGATCGAAACGGATGCCGCCCGCCGCCCGAAACCGCGCAGCCAGCCCCGCCGACTGATGCGCACGAGCACAATGCCATCGAGCGCGGCGGCGAACACGATGGGCATGAGCACGGCGCTGTACTGCCAGGTTGGACCCCAGTAGCCCGAGTTATCGGACAGAAACCGCCAGGCCAGCGTCGGCAGTAGCACGAGGGCGAGCGGCGAGCGCACCGCAATCACGCCGCCGACCACGAGAAGCAGCAGCAGCGTCATCCCCTTCTGCGGCTGCAGCAACGCGGCCGGATCGCTGAGAATAGCGGGCAGGTCGATGCTGCTCGAGTAGGCCCAGGCACCGTTCGGATTGAGCAGCGGCAGAATCACGAGGCTCGCGAGCGCAAACCAGCCGATACCCCAGACGGCGAGCCACACGCCAAACGGATGTCGGCTGCGCACGGCCAGCACGATGCCGAGGGCGGCAACGGTGAGGCCGAGGTCCTCCTTGACGAACACGAGCGGCATCGCCCAGAGCAGGCAGGCCACCCACTTGCGCAGCAGAAACGCGGTCAGCGACAGCGCGAGGAGCGGCACGGCGAACGCGATCTCGTGAAACTGCGCCTCCACCGCGCCCTGCAGGCCCCAGCTGAAGGCGAAAGCCAGCCCGAACAGCGTGCCGGTCACCGGCCCGAGCAATCGCATCGCGCCGTAGGTCAGGGCCGCAGCGGCGAGACCGAACAGCGCATTCTGCACGACCAGCAGCGTGAAGGAGTGCGGAAAGATCGCGAAAATCGGGGCGAGCAGCACCAGGAGCGGATGAAAGTGGTCACCCAGCAGATTGAATCCGTCGCCCTTGAGCGTCACAATTGGAGCCTCGAGCCCGGCATACTGCCGGGCCAGCTGGGTGAAGATTCCGAGGTCCCAGGACGGAGCGGCGAAACTGCGCCACTGCAGCGCCGACAACACGGTGTAGGCAGCGGTCGCCACGAGTCCGACGGCCGCCGGCAGCAGAATGGGCCGCCGCGGGCTTGGCCGAACCGGTCCCACGCGCGATCCCCTCATTCGTCAACGCTAACGCACCGGCAACCGGCACCGCCTTCTGCACCCGCACCAGCTCGGTGCCCGCGTAGCGCCGTCAGAACCGTCAGCACCGTCGCCCCCACCGGTGCCCGCGCCCCGATGGCAGCGACGCGGCGTCCAGACCGGGCCGGTGCGCGCCGCGGCATCCGGGTAACTGAGGTTTTGTCGCAGCACGGGACCTTTGGCACTGTTTCGGGGCCGGGGCGCGGAGCAGACTAAGGGCGTGCAGCCGACAACAACACCTCTGGAGATCGTATGACCATGACTTGCCCCTTCTGCCGGTCCCCAGCCCGGCTCAGCGCGAATCCGGCCCACGCCGAGCGCACCTCGCTCCCGGTCTACCTGCTCAAATGCTCGGGATGCGACCACACGAGTGTGCGCGTCTCTCCGGTTCGCGGCGCGTTCGCGTCCCGCGCCGCCTCGGTCAGCGCCTGAGGTTCTGACTCTCGCTGGGGAATCCGATCCTCAGCGAGCGCAGCCGCACGCTGCCCCCAAATCGTGCTTTCCCGGCCCCTACACCGGCGAGTGGCAAAGATAACACCTTCGCATTCCCCTGCGAAGGTGTTTTCTTTGCGTTCGACCGCCCCGGTGGCTTCGTTCAGGTCGGCAGTACCGTTGCGATCTCCCGCACCCACGCGTCGATACCACCCTCGACCTGCCACACTCGGTCGTAGCCATGGCTATGCAGCTTGGCCAGAACGGCAGCCGAGCGGGCACCCGCCTTGCAGTGCACCACGATATCGCGGTCCCGCGAGAGAGACGAAAGTGCCTCCCCCGAGAGGATTCCGCCCTGCGGAATGAGCAGCGCCCCGGCAATATGCACGATGTCGAATTCCCCGGGTTCCCGCACGTCAATGAGGTCGAAGTCACGCGCGCCGCGCTTCCGGCTTTCGAGCATAGCCGCGAGTTCGTGCACGGAGATCGCGTCGTCGACCTGATTCGATGCGGGCATTGTTTCGCAGAATACGTCGTAATCGATCAACTCTGTGACTGGTTTATTGGCGGGGTCGCGTGCAATGGCGAGTTCGCGCCACGACGCGTCAAACGCGTTGAAGAGCACGACCCGGCCCAGAAGCGTGCGGCCGACTCCGGTGATCAATTTCACGGCTTCGGCGACCATCGTTGAGCCGATCGTTCCGCAGAGCATCCCGAACACTCCGCCTTCTGCGCAGTTGGGCACGGAGCCCGCCGGTGGGGCTTCTGGATACAGGTCGCGGTAGGTGGGGCCGTGCTCATTCCAGAACAGGCTGACCTGCCCGTCGAAACGCAGGATGGATCCCCAGACACAGGGCTTGCCGAGCATCGCGGCGGCATCACTGACCAGATAGCGAGTGGCGAAATTATCGGCACCGTCAACGATCAGGTCGTACTGGGCGAATAAGTCCAGAGCGTTCGCCGAGTCAAGCCAAACATCGTGCCGGTGAATCGACACGAGTGGGTTGAGCTGGGCTACCGCCGCGGCAGCGGACTCAAGTTTCGAGTGACCGAGGTCTGCAACACCGTGGATAATCTGACGCTGCAGGTTGCTCAGGTCCACGGTGTCATTGTCGATAACACCCAGGGTGCCCACCCCCGCAGCCGCCAGGTAGAGCAGTACCGGTGAACCGAGACCGCCGGCGCCAATCACCAGCACCCGCGCATTCTTCAACCGTCGTTGGCCGACAATACCCATTTCGGGAATGAGAATGTGGCGCGAGTACCGCTGGAGTTCCGCGGCAGTTAGCTCGTCGCCCGGTTCGACGAGCGGTGCTAAGAGTGTCACGTCACTCATAGGTCGGGCCTCCCGTTCATCGTCGATGAAGCCAAGGCGAGTTCACGCTTCGGAATCCGGCCAGCCTGGGACGCCAGCCGACCCGCAATTACCGCATGTTTGAAGGCTTCGCCCATGAGTGCCGGGTTCTGCGCGCGCGTCACCGCCGTGGCCAGGAGCACGGCATCGCAGCCCAGCTCCATCGCGAGCGCAGCGTCGGATGCGGTGCCGATTCCAGCATCCAGCACCACGGGAACGCCGGCACGAGAAACGATCAGCTCGATATTGTGCGGATTGAGGATGCCGAGCCCGGTGCCGATCGGAGCCCCAAGTGGCATCACGGCGACGGCACCGAGATGCTCAAGGCGAAGGGCCAGCACGGGATCGTCATTTGTGTAGGCGAAAACCTTGAAGCCGCGCGCGACAAGCTGTTCGGTCGCGTCCAGCAGTTCGACCGCATCGGGAAGGAGGGTGTGCTCATCGGCGATGACCTCGAGTTTGATCCAGTCGGTCTCGAGGGCTTCCCGCGCCAGCTGTGCGGTCAAGACGGCTTCGCGCGCGGTAAAGCAGCCAGCGGTATTGGGCAGTACCCGAATGGAGCGATCGACCAGAAGATCGAACAGCGATCCGGCCGTCGTCACGCTGTGACGCCGCATTGCGACGGTGGTGAGCTCGGTTCCGGAGGCGTGAAGGGCCGCGCCGAGGCCCTCGAGGCTCGGTGCGCCGCCGGTACCCATGATTAGACGTGAATTCAACTGCACGCCGTCGATCACCAGGCTGTCAGTGATTGTGAGTTGTTCGGTTTCCACGGTCAACCTCCCTGAACTGCGGTGACAATTTCAATGTCATCGCCGGCCGTGAGCACGGTGCCCGACCATTGGCTGCGTGGAACGACTTCACGGTTGCGTGCAACTGCCACGCCGAGACCTTGTTTGTCGGTCGCACGGCCATCCGCTGCGATGTGGCGACCGGTGATCTCGGCGACCAGGTCGGTCACGGTGCTGCCGCGCCGAACAATTCGTTCTGTGCCGTTGACGGTGATCGCGCTGGCAGGTATATAAATGGGCCTGGATTCGGTCACGAGCTGACAACTCCTTGTAGGGAAACGGATGCTGACGGTCGGGTTGCAGAGAAACGGTGGGGCCGAAAGCGCTCCCACCGCTGGTCGGCACTTCCCTCGATGAGCTGAAGACAGTAATGGGCAGCTACCGGGGTGAGCAGTACGCCGTGGCGGAAAAATCCGGTGGCGATGATAAGCCCGGGGATGTCGCTGCCTGGTGTTTCCTTACCGGTTCGCGAGACCCGGCCAAGCAGTGGCGCGTTATCGGGCGTTCCTGGACGAGCGCGAGCGGTTACTTCGATCAGCTCGAGCTCCCTGACCGCCGGCAGCAACACCTGGGCGTCACGCAATAGCTGATAGACGCCACCAGCCGACACCGCAGTGGAGCCGTCTTCGCGTTGGGTGGCTCCGATCACGACCGTTCCGTCCGATCGTGGAACCAGATAGACCGGCACGCCGTGCACCAGCCCGCGGAGCGTGCAGGTGAGCAACGGCCGAAGGTGCACCGGCACCCGAAGCCGTAGAATATCGCCGTAAACCGGTCGAAGTGGCATGGTCAGTCGCTCTGGTAGCCCGTTCAACATGGCCGCCGCGAGGCCATTGGCCACAACTACTTCGGCGGCACTGACCGTTCCGCCATCAGCCAGGGCGACACCGGTGACGCGAGATGAGGCATCCGCGGAATCGTCGTGCAATAGCCCCATGGCATTCACCCGGATCAGGGCGTCGTGGCCCCACCGGCGGCTTTTCGCCAGCGTGGCAAGTGCGAGTTGGATGCGCTCGGCGAGCCGGCGCGGGTCGACCTGATGATCCTGCTCCACCATGAAGGCACCGGAAACGTGAGGGCTCAGAAGCGGTTCAAGCACGCGCGCCGCGCGAATGGTCAGCGGGTCGACGGCTAGCCCGTTGGCGAGCTGCACCCCACGCAGGTCGGCCAGCGCTTGCCGGTCGGCCGAATCAGCGCCAACAGTCATGGTGTGAGTTCTCTGATACCCGGTTAGGTGATGCTCGGGCCCCAGTGATTCGATGAACGCCGGATACAGCGCCGAGGAGGCGAGCATGAGCTCGAGCAACACCTCTTCTTGGTAGTGCAATTCGCTCACCGCCGCGAGCATTCCGGCCGCAGCGTACGTTGCGCCGCCGGCGGGGTCCGGATCGATGACGACCACCGTGCGGCCGGAGTGCGCAACAGCCCAGGCAATGCCGAGCCCGATAATGCCACCGCCGATCACGGCGACGTCGACCGTGCGGTTCACGACTCGTTCATTCATGGTGCGCACCGTTTTTCTGCGCTGGCACGGACGCTCGAACTTGGCCCATAGGGTTGGTCGCATGGACCAGACAAAAGCCCGGCTGTATCTCTGCACCGATGCCCGGAAGGATCGTGGCGATTTCGCTGACTTCGTGGCGGCGGCGTTCGCTGGTGGGGTCGACATTATTCAGCTTCGCGACAAAAATATCGACGCCGCCGAGGAGCTCGAATATCTCGAAATTCTGCGCTCGGTTGCCGACCAGCACGCACGACTCTGGGCCGTCAACGATCGGGCGGATATTGGCAGCCTGACGGGCGCTCCGGTATTTCATGTAGGCCAGACAGACCTGCCGGTGGCCTCCGCTCGCACCCTGCTCGGCCCGGCCGCCGTGATCGGCCTGTCCACACACACTACCGAACACGTGGATGCAGCACTGGCCGCGAACGATCTTAACTATTTTTGCGTCGGCCCAGTCTGGGCCACACCGACAAAACCCGGTCGAGCGGCGGTCGGAACGCAGCTTCTGCGTTACGCGGCCGCCCGCAGCGCAGCCACCGACAGCGAGCTGCCATG
Organism: Cryobacterium sp. Hh38; assembly: GCF_004403235.1. Classification (NCBI taxonomy): domain Bacteria; kingdom Bacillati; phylum Actinomycetota; class Actinomycetes; order Micrococcales; family Microbacteriaceae; genus Cryobacterium; species Cryobacterium sp. Hh38. Next base: position 140,009 of record NZ_SOHD01000002.1, read on the forward strand.
GTTTGCCATCGGCGGCATCGACCTCAGCAACATCAACCAAGTCGTCGATGCTGGCGCGACTCGAGTGGTTGTGGTGCGCGCGATCACCGACGCCAACGACCCGACGGATGCCGCGCAGCGACTTCTGGCCAGCCTGCCCGCGCTGGGCTGATAACGCACACAGTACCGAGTTTGGCGTGGTCATCTCAGGCCAACACAGAATGCCGAGGGGCGTCGAAGAAGTCGAGCTCAAACCGTGACGAGGTGGCAAACGCCTGGCGCATCGCCGAGCGTTGCGCGGCAGAGGCCGTCGCCGCAGCGGCGTCGGTGAGCGCGATGACTTCCCTCGTGGCCGCGGCGAATTCTTCATCGGCATAGGTCTGGAGCCACGCGGCATATGGATGCACTGCTGTCTCGGTGCGCGCCAGAAAGTCGGTGTGCAGCCGCTCACCGACATCCGCATAGAGCCAAAAACAGGGCAACAGCGCCGCCAGAAGCACCGCATAGTTTCCGCCCTCAGCAAGCCCGAGCAAGTGATCCAGGTAGCCAGCCGTTACCGGGCCGGCCTCGGACGACACGTCCCGTTGCCCCAGCCAGTTTCTGTGCAATTCCAACTCAACGTCGCGGCACCGTCGTGCCGAATCGGCCAGAAACCGCTGTGCGTGTATGCTCGGCGCGATCTCACTGGCGCGCGCAAGAACGCGCGAGTAAGTGGCGAGGTAGAGCGCGTCCTGAGCGAGGTAATACGCAAAATCTCGCTCGGCCAGAACCCCAGTACCGAGATCCTTAATGAACGGCAGATCGAAGATCTGCGTGCGAATCTGCTCGACATCGCGCCACAGTGTCGCACTGAACTTCACCGAATCAGCTGGTGTGGCCGACTCGACCGACGCGCCTGCGAACAGCCGATGAAAGTGATGGATCGGGCCATGGCCCTGACCGACCTCGAGGTCGTCGGCATGGGTCAGAGCATCCTGAAGCCAGTCTTTGACCTCGGCCAGAGACGCAGCCCAGTCCCCGGTTCGCGCCTGTACCGTGGCCATTGCCGAGGAGAGCGAGCATCCGGTGCCGTGGGTATTCTTGGTGGCGATGCGCGGCGAAGCAAACTCGACAACGCTCTGTGCCAGCAGCCCGTGGGTGTTGACCAGGGCGTCAGGGCAGATGGTTTCGTCGAAATGACCCCCCTTCACCAACACAGTTACTCCGGTGCGGGCTGATAGTCGTTTGCCCTGCTCGATGGCCGCAGCCCAGTTTGCCGCTGTGGGTTCTGCGAGCAGAACGGCCAGCTCGGGAACGTTGGGTGTGACGAGATCGGCGAGGGGGATCAGATCACGCAGCGCCTGCTCCGCTTGGGGTTCGAGCAGCCGGTGACCACTCGTTGCCACCATCACCGGGTCGAGCACGACGAGCGGAGGACGGTGGGCATTGAGCCAGGAACGCACCTCGTGAATCACGTCGATTTCGGCGAGCATGCCGATCTTCACGGCATCGATGGTCACGTCATCGCTCACGGCGTTCAATTGCTGGCGCAGAAACGCGACCGGCGGGGTGTGCACCGAGCGCACCCCGCGTGTGTTCTGCGCGACCAGAGCTGTTACTACTGCCATGCCGTACCCGCCGTTGGCCGCGATGCTTTTCAAATCGGCGTGGATGCCGGCACCGCCGGTCGGGTCGGTGCCGGCGATACTGAGAATCCGAGGCGTGGTGCGCGGCGTGATATTCGAGGTCTGATCAGTCATCCGTGACATTCCTTCGCTAGTGCTAACTAGACAGGTTCAACGGGTATTCATCTCAGCTCGCGCATTGTGCGGAGCACCCCGTGTCACTCAGCAGCCTATACGCCAACAAACATCACTCAGTAACCGATGCCAGAATCGTGGGCGTTCAGGACACGCCCCGAGCTCACAGGTCGGCGAGCAGGCTCACCGGGTTTTCAATGCAGCCGGCCACATAGGTGAGAAACCCGGCGGCCGTTCCGCCGTCGCAGACCCGATGGTCGAACACCATGGAGAGTTCTACGACGGTGCGAACCGCGAGTGCGTGTTCGACCACCCACGGCCGCTCGATCATGCGCCCAATGCCGAGAATGGCCGCTTCGGGATGGTTGATGATCGCGGCCGAACCGTCGACGCCGAGCGATCCGAAGTTGTTGAGGGTGAAGGTTCCCCCGGTCAGCGCGCTCGGCGAGAAGGTGCCGTCGGGCGACTGTGCGACCAGCGCGGCGAGGGCATCGCGCAGCTGTCGCGTACTCATCGCGTGGGCACGGTGGATGACGGGAACCATCAGCCCGCGTGAGGTCTGCGCCGCAATGCCGAGGTTGATGGCTCCGTGCTGGAGAATCTCCTGGCTCGCGGTGTCGACCGAGGAATTGAGCACCGGATACCGGCGCAGCCCGGCCACCACGAAGCGCGCGATGAGCGCCGTCACGCTGAACCGCTCATCCGTCGCCGCGAGCAGCTGGTCCCGCGCGGCGAACAGGGCGGTCGCGTCGACGTCGAGCCAGATCGTCGCCTCGGGAATCTCCCGACGCGACGTGGTCAGCCGCTGCGACACGACTTTGCGCAGGCCGGTGATGGGAATGCGAATATCCGCACTCGCCGCGTCGACAGTGCTGGGCGGCGTCGCAATACCCACATCGACTGCCACCTCGACAGCCACATCGACAGCCACGGCCGGAGCGGTGAGCGCGCGAATGTGTTCCTCGACGTCGCTGCGCAGCACCAGACCGTCGTGCCCGCTCCCGGCCAGCGCGCTCGCGTCGAACCCGTTCTCGCGCGCCAGCCGGCGCACGATCGGAGACACGACGGGGGAGTGGCGGATCGGGTCGACCGTGCTGGACGAATCGATGGCTGCAGAAACGGATGCCGCCACCTCGGCGGGGCGCTCGGCCAGCGCAACGGCGACGGGCGGCGTCGATGCAGCCGGTGCCGGGGCATCCGCTGCCCGCGGGGTGCCGAACCGCCCGGCGGCTACCTTGCGCGCCGGCCGGGTGCTTTCGGTCGTGCCGTAGCCGACCAGAACGGCTCCGGAGCCTTCGACCGCCACGACGGTCGCCGCGGCGTCCGGAACGTCGACAACACCGGCTGAAGCGTCATCAGTCGCGTCGGTCACGGTCAGCAGCACCTGCCCGGCATGAATGACCTGGCCGGGCTCGCCGAACAGGCTTGCCACGACGCCGCCGTAGGGCGACGGCAGCTCCACGATCGACTTGGCCGATTCAACCTCGACCACGGCCTGGTCGATGGCGATCGTATCGCCGGGAGCGACCAGCCAGGCCACGATCTCGGCCTCGGTCAGTCCTTCACCGAGGTCGGGCAGCAGAAACTCGCGGCTCATCAGGACCACTCCCAGGTCGACAGCGCGGCGAGGATTCGGTCGGGGGTCGGCAAGAAATACTCCTCGAGCTTGGGTGACGGGTACGGAATGTCGAAGCCGGTGATGCGCAGAATGGGCGCGGCCAGATAGAAGAAGTTGCGCTCGGTCAGGCGAGCGGCCACCTCAGCGCCGTAACCGCCGAACTGGGCGGCCTCGTGCACGATCGCGGCCCGGCCGGTCTTTCGAACTGATGCCCCCACCGTCTCGTCATCAAACGGCGACAGCGTGCGCAGGTCGATGACCTCGATCGAGAGCCCCTCAGCCGCGCCCTGTTCGGCCGTCGCGAGGGCGGTCTTCACAGTCGGACCGTAGGCGATGAGCGTGACATCGCTGCCCTCCCGTAGCACGACGGCCCGGTTCAGCGGCTCGGTCTGCACCGGCAGGGAAAGCTCCGCTTTGTTCCAGTAGCGACTCTTCGGCTCCATGAAAATCACCGGGTCGTCGCTCGCGATGGCGCCCCGCAGCATGGAATAGGCGTCGGCCGGGTTCGACGGGCTCACCACGGTCAGCCCGGGCGTCGCCGTCCAATACGCCTCGGAGGAGTCGGAGTGATGCTCGACGCCGCCGATATCGCCAGCGTAGGGAATGCGAATGACGATCGGCAGCGAAATCTTGCCGCGCGTACGGTTGCGCATCTTCGCCACGTGCGACACTATCTGCTGGAACGCTGGGTAGCTGAACGCGTCGAACTGCATCTCGACCACCGGGCGCAGGCCGTACATCGCCATGCCGATCGCCGTTCCGACGATGCCGGCCTCGGCCAGCGGCGAGTCGCTCACCCGGGTCTCGCCGAATTCGGCGTATAAGCCGTCGGTGACCCGGAACACGCCGCCGAGCGGCCCGACGTCTTCGCCGAACAGCACGACCGTCGGATCGTCGACCATGGCGTCGCGAATGGCCGCGTTGAGGGCGGCGGCCATGGTCAGGTTGTCCGGAGCGCGCACAGCTGTTCCGGTCTCGAGGGTCTGCTGGGGGCTCATCGGGTGCTCTCTTCGTATTCACCAGCGGATGCGTCGGCGTCGCCGTCGAGTTCGGCCGCCAGAAAGGCGCGTTGCTCGGCCAGGGCGGAGCGGGGAGTGGCGTAGACATGCTCGAACAGCTCGAGCGGATCGACCACCGCCTGCTCCGTCATGCACTCGCGGGTCGTCGCTGCGAGCGCCTCCGCGGCCGCAGCGACGGAAGCGCGCTCTTCCTCGGACAACGCCCCCTGGGCAATGAGGTATTTCTCCAGGCGTTCGATCGGGTCGCGGCTGCGCCACAGGTCGACGTCGGCGGTTTTGCGGTAGCGGGTGGGGTCATCCGAGTTGGTGTGCGCCTCGATGCGGTAGGTGAGGCCCTCGATCAGGGTCGGGCCGCCGCCGCTGCGGGCTCGGTTGACCGCCGCCGAGATGACCGCGAACATGGCCGCGACGTCGTTGCCGTCAACGTAGAAGCCGGGCATGCCGTAGCCGATCGCTTTGTCGGCGATGGTGCGGCAGGCCATCTGCTTATCCAGGGGCACGCTGATCGCGAATTGATTGTTCTGCACCACGAAGACGACGGGGGCCTGCCAGACTGCGGCAAAGTTGAACGCCTCGTGAGCGTCACCCTCGCTCGTGGCTCCGTCGCCGAGCAGGGTGAGCGCCACGGTGTCGTCACGTTTGAGCTTGGCCGCGGTGGCGAGGCCCACGGCGTGCAGCGCCTGGGTGGCGAGCGGGGTGGCCTGCGGGGCGATGCGATGCTGTTGATAGTCGTAACCGCTGTGCCAGTCGCCGCGGAACGAGGCGAGAATATCCTTCGGCTCGACGCCGCGGGTGAGCAGCGCGATGCTGTCCCGGTAGGTCGGAAACAGCCAGTCCTGCGGCGAGAGAGCGGCGACGGCGGCGATCTCGCAGGCTTCCTGGCCGAGCGCGGATGGGTAGGTGGCGAGGCGACCTTGCCGGGTGAGGGCGGTGACCTGCACGTCGAACCGGCGGGCCACGACCATCTGCCGGTAGAGGCCGAGCAGCGTCTCGACCGGGGGAAGGACGAATCCGCCGCTCTCGGTGCCCGGAACGGCGTTCCCCGAATCATCGATCAACCGCAGGGGTGGGGGTGCCAGCACGGCCGTCAGCGGCGTGCTCTCGACATTGAGGCTCATGAGCCAATGGTGCGCCCTTTTCGCAGGCCTGGCCGCGCTTTTTCGCAGTTGTGAACGATTGGCCGATCATCCGCCAGACGGCGACCAATCGGCATGGTTGAGTCCTGAATCAGTGCCAGGCGTCCGGAGTCGTGCCGGGTGCGTGCCCGATGATCTCGTCGAGAATGAGGTGGGACCGGGTCGAGATCACCCCCGGCATGGTGTGGATATCGCGCAGAATGGCCTGGCTGAGCTGCTCATGGTCGGGAGCGCTCACCGTGAGAATGATGTCGATGTCGCCGCTCACGGCCTGCGCCTTCTCCACGAACGGCAGTTCGGCGAGCTGCGCGGCAATTGCGCCCCAGGCGACGTCGCCGATTTTCACGACTACGAGCGCGGACACGTTGAGCCCGAGTGCCTTACGGTCGGTTTCGGCACCGAAGCCGGTGATCACGCCGTGGCTGATCAGCTTCTGCACCCGGGTGTGGGCGGCGGTGCGGGAGATGTGCACCTGCAGGGCCAGCTGGCGCATCGAGAGTCGACCGTCCCGGCTGAGCTCGGCGATAATCTGGCGATCGGTGCTGTCGAGTCCGGGGTGGGGAGTCTGCGGCTGCGTCATTGGACTCTCACACTACCGGCGCGGGCGCGGCCGCCGTGGATTCGCGCTGACCGGATTTGCGCAGCACGCGCAGATAGTGATTCTTGGGCCAGTGGCGCAGTGCCAGCGGCAGGCGGGGATAAATCAAGCGGATGCCGCCCAGCACGCGATCAAAGCGCCGCTCGTGCCGCTCGGTCCAGGGAAGTTCGAACAGTACGCGAACGTGGGGCGGCAGCAGTCCGGCGGTCATCAGCCGGGCCAGCGGCAGAGCGGTCCGATACCAGAACGGAGCCGACCGCGAGTGCAACAGCTCGTGCGCGACCGCGCGGGTGGCGGCATCCGTTGTCAGCAGCTGCAGCTGCTCGTTCCAATACCGGCGAAAGGCGGCGCGATCTGTCGGCCATAGTTCCGGCGGCACTTGCAGTGACGTGCCGAGCCGGGCGTATTCGCTATAGACGGTATCGGCGATGTCGTCGTCGAGCGGGCCGTAGATCAAAGCGTGCAGGTGGGTGGCCGATTCATAGAGCGTCGCGGCAACCCAGAGCTGCAATTCGGGGGTGAACGCGTTGTACTCGGGGGTCGTGCCGACCGAATGCACGGAAACGTGCGCGTGACTGACCCGCGCGGCCATCGCAGCGGCCAGGTCGGCCTCGCCGAAGACGGTGGCGTAGACGTAGCTGAGCGTGCCGCTCAGCCGGGCGAGTGGCGTGGCGGCGAAATGGCTGTGATCGGCCACGCCGTGCCCGATGGCCGGATTCGCCAGCTGCAGCAGGATGGCCCGGCCTCCGGCGGCGATCAGCAGGCTCTCACCCGCTACCCCCCGCATGCTTGGTGCGCGTGCGCTCACAGCAACCTCCCATTAAACACGCAGAACCTCGTGACAGGGTGAGCCTATTCGGTCGGACTGAGTGTAGGTCCCGTCTGAACGCCCGAACAGGGGAAGATGAATACTTGTCTTCTGGGGAATATGTGCATCTTCTATGCGCTTGCATGTATCCGAGGGCGACAATTCCTGGGCCCACACACTTGAGGAGAACTTCTATGAGCGAGACTACGATCACCAATATCCCGGGCTACAAGGCCGGAACCTGGACCATTGACAAGACCCACAGCTCCGTCAGCTTCAGCATTCGCCACATCGTCATCAGCAAGGTCAAGGGCACCTTTGATGACTTCGACGCCACCTTCGTGACCGGCGAGGACCCGCTCCAGACGAGCGTCACCGCCTCGGCCAAGGTCGTCTCGATCAACACCAACGAGCCGGGCCGCGACGGTCACCTGCGCACCGGAGACTTCTTCGACGCCGAGACGTACCCGACCATCGACTTCGCGTCGACCGGTGTGCGCGTCGTCAAGGGCGAATATCTCGTCGACGGCAACATCACCATCAAGGGCGTTACCAAGCCGGCCACGTTCGAGCTCGAGTTCGGCGGCTTCGGCGGAGACCCCTACGGCAACTACAAGTTCGGTGCCACGGCCAAGACCGAGGTCAACCGTGAAGACTTCGGCCTCACCTACAACGCTGCCCTCGAAACCGGTGGAATGCTGCTCGGCGACAAGGTCACCATCACCCTGGAACTCCAGGCCGCGCTCAACGCGTAACCCGTAGTTTTTCGCGTTTCCACGAAGCGCCGTGCAGGGCCCCACTTCGGTGGGGCCCTGCCTCGTTAATCGTTTGGCCTTCCCGACAAGTGATGTATCTTTCATCGTGCTAAGAACGCAGATTTCCCTAACGGAAGACGAGCGTCATGCCCTCGATGCGGAAGCCGCTTGCACGGGTAAGTCTGTGTCTGCACTCATTCGAGATGCTGTCGAGGCGCTCTACCTGTCGGAGCGTTCGAGCGAGGCAGATTTGCAGGCCATGCGCGCCTCCTTCGGGACGTGGAACGGTCGCGACGTCGACGGCGCGACCTGGGTTGACCGGGTACGCTCCGGCGACCGTCTGGGGCAGACCGCGTCGTGACCGTTCTCATGTACGCGTCGGTTTTTGATCGATTACCTCCGAGGCCACCAGGGTACGGCCGATGTCCTCGAAACCGAGCGTGTTCTGGCACCCCTGCACGCGAGTGAGATGACTCGCCTCGAAGTTTTGGCCGGAATGCGACCGAACGTGGAGGCAGGTACTCGGGCACTGCTCGCGACGTTGATTTGGCGTCCGGTCAATGCCGAGGTCGCTGAAGCAGCGGGTGCATTGGGCCGACAGCGGCTACCCAGCCATCACACGATTGATGGTGCGGACCTAGCGATTGCTGCCACAGCGATTCGCTTTCAGGCCCGATTGCTCACACTCAACCTGCGACACTTTCCAATGGTTCCGAACCTGCAGCCTCCCTATTAGCCAGCGTCGAGTCGCAGCATCCATTCGGTCAGGCGTCGGCGCAGCCCGGCGCCGTCCAGGTCGTCTCGGCCGAGATCCGTGTAGTTGGGCGCCCAGGTTTCCACTCGGGGGTAGGCCTTCATCGCTGCGAAGTGGTCCCAGAGGGCCACATCGGGGGTGGGGGAGCCGAACGCCTGGTCGTAGGCGCGGGTAAAGACGTCGGCGACCGTCACGTCGTAGAGAAACACCAGGTCCTGGCGACACCAGGCCAGGTCATACCCGCGCGGCGCTCGCCCGGCGCCCGACCAGTCCACGATCCCGGTCAGGCGTTCGTTCAGCCAAACGGTATTGCCGGACCAGAAGTCGTTGTGGGTGAGCACGCGGGGTTCGCCGGTGAGCTGGTGCCATACGGAATGCATCGGTGACTCGGTCGCCGGTTCGGTGAACAGGTCGGTGAGCCCTGGAATAACAGCAAGAGAGTGGATGCGCGCAAGCGCCGCCCCGAGTTGCCGCGCGAAGTCGTGAGGGTTTGTGGGGGTGATCGAGGCCCGACCTGGCAGCAGCGTCGTGACGATGAGCGGGCATCCGTTCACTGTGCCGTCAGCGTCGGCGGCCAGCAGCTGCGGAGCCAGCTCGCCGAGGTCGCCCAGGGTGCTGAGGACGCGGATCTCGAGCCGCACGGCGTCGTCACCGGGCGGAAACTGCCGCAACACGAACTCGGCGCCGTCGGGGGTACCGACAACGCTCGTTCTGGCGTGGGTGCCGCCGGGCAGCGAACGCACCCAGCGCAGCTCGGCGACGGCGAGTTGCCGCGCGGCCCACTCGAGCACGAGGGGTGAGGGAGCGGCTGCGGTCATACGCTCACCCCGACACGTTTGACCGTGCGGTCGAGGCGACGGATCGCGAGCAGAGCGGCGATGACCAGAAGAATCCTGCCCCCAAAGATCACGCCCTGCGTGGTGTGCTGTGGCACGACGAGCAGGAGGCCGCCCGTCAGCATGGCGAGCAGAGCAACTGCAATGTAGAAATACCCCATAGTCATGCACCCCCTCGTCGTTCCACCCTAGCGATTCCGACCGTGGAGCCATCTGATTCGGTTGACCGCAACTCACGGTACGGCCGTCGTTGCCGTTTCGCGTCGCCGGACACCTCCCGGCGCGAGTTGCCAGCTTCGGCTACATCGCTGGCGCGAGAGAACACGTTCCGCCCCTGGGCCGGCTCTCAGGGGGCCGAACCCGCCCTCACCGGAGGTGACCAGGGTTCAGGGGTCGAAGTTGTCGTCTCGCGGGGCCGGGTCCGCGGCAAATGAGGTCTCGCCCAGACGGTCGTCGGGAGGTGACCGGCCGGGGCTAAGGTGCAAGGGTGCCCGAGAACGCGTCGAGCACGCGAAAACAGTCGAGAGAATGCAACTCCAGTCGATAGAGGTGCACTCTAGCTAGTCGAGGAGATCCCGTGTTCACCCTAAATGACCTAGCGATTCCGATCATCGCGGCGCCGATGGCCGGTGGCGCCTCTACGCCCAACCTCGCGGTCGCCGTGAGCGACGCGGGCGGCCTCGGCTTTCTTGCCGGCGGGTACAAGACGCCGACGGTCCTGGCCGAGCAGATCGTGGACGTACAGCTGCGCACGAAAAATCCTTTCGGTGTCAACCTGTTTGTTCCGCAGTTGCCCCTGATCGACCGCGCCGCCGTCGAGGCCTACCGCGACGCGCTGGCCCGCGAGAACCCCAGCGCTGTGTTCGCCGAAATTGACGAGACCGACGACGACTGGTTTTCCGAGAAGGTGGCGGTCGTTATCGCGCGACAGGTTCCGGTGGTCTCGTTCACCTTCGGCCTGCCTCCGGTAGACGCCGTCGAGCGGATGCACACGGCCGGGTCGTTCCTGATCGCCACGGTCACCTCGGTGCCCGAAGCCCGTCAGGCGGTTGACCGCGGCGTCGATGCACTCTGCGTGCAGGGGCCGGAGGCCGGCGGGCACCGGGGGACCTTCACCACGCGGGACGAACCGGGCACCCTGGCTCTGGGGGAGCTGTTGATCGCGATTCGCGAGGTGGTGACGCTGCCGCTGATCGTGGCGGGCGGCATCCACTCTGGCGGGCAGATCGCCTCGTTGCTGGCTGCCGGAGCCGAAGCTGTGCAGCTCGGAACCGCCCTGCTGCGCACCGACGAGTCCGGTGCGCAGCAGGCCCACCAGGACGCCCTCGTCGACCCGCGGTTCACCGAGACCGTCATAACCTGGGCATTCTCCGGTCGCCCTGCCCGCGGCTTGCGGAACGGCTTCATCACCGCCCACGATGCGACCGTGCCGCACGAGTATCCGCAGGTGCATCACCTCACCAAGACTGTGCGAGCGGATGCCGCCCGCCGCGGCGACCCGCACGGCCTCGCCCTCTGGGCCGGTACCGGCTTTCGGGAAGCGGGCACCGGCTCGGCCGCGACCGTGCTCGGTGCGTTGTGGGCCGACACGCACGCTGCCGTCGTCTCGTAGCAGGTCGTCGCGTAGTTTTTTTACGTGTCCTGACGGTGCCGAGGTGCTGGAGCCGGTCGGCTCCGGCACGGTCGAGAACCGTGCGGCGGCCCCCAAGGTAGGCTTTATCGACAGGGTGAGCGGCAGCCGCTCCCCGATGGATCAGCGTCGATCGGCGCCTCTGACCCTGAGGCCGCCAGGCCAATGTAGATCGCACAACAAGAAATGGTTCTCCTTTGCGCAAAATAACTATGTTCCGGGCGGGCAAGCTCACGGTCGCCGTCACGGCGCTGCTGGCCCTCGCCGGCGGATTCCTCGGCGTCAGCGCCGCAGCCGCGAGTCAACCACAGGCCGCTACCGCCGGCGAAAACTACGTCATCGGCACCGACACCACCTTCGCGCCGTTCGAGTACCGCGAGAACGGTGAACTCACCGGCATCGACATGGACCTGATTCGCGACATCGCCGAAAACCAGGGGTTCACGGTCGAGATTAAGTCGCTCGGCTTCGACGCTGCGCTGCAGGCGCTGCAGTCCAATCAGGTCGACGGCGTCATCGCCGGCATGTCGATCACCGACGAGCGCAAGCTCATCTTCGACTTCTCCGACCCGTACTTCGACTCCGGCGTGCAGATGGCCGTCGCCGAGGACAACACCGAGATCACCGGATACGCCGACCTGGCCGGCGAAACGGTCGTCGCCAAGCGCGGCAGCGAGGGCGAGACCTTCGCCAACTCGATCAAGGACGAATACGACTTCACGGTCAAGGCACTCGCCGACTCGGCCACCATGTATGACGACGTCAAGGCCGGCAACTCCGTCGCAGTGTTCGACGACTATCCCGTGCTGGCCTACGGCATCAACCAGAACAACGGGCTCAAGTCCGTCACCGAGAAGGAACAGGGCAGCTCCTACGGTTTCGCCGTCAATAAGGGGCAGAACCCCGAGCTGCTCGCCGCGTTCAACACCGGCCTCGCCGAGTTGCAGGACAACGGCGACTACCAGGCCATTCTTGACACCTACCTGGAGCAGCCGGCACCCGCCGCGGCATCCGGTTTCTTCGGTCTGCTCAGCGACAGCATACCGGCGCTGATGAAGGGCCTCGGGCTGACCCTGCTCGCAACCGGCCTGTCCATTCTGATCGCTCTCGTGCTCGGCGTGGTATTCGGCTTCTTTAAGGTCTCCGAGAGTCGCATTCTGCGCGGCATTGCGAGCGTCTACGTCAGCATCTTCCGCGGCACCCCGCTGCTCGTGCAGGCCTTCTTCTTCTACTTCGGCCTGCCTCAGCTCACCGGGCAGTCGATCGACGTGCTCACCGCTGGTGTGCTCACCCTGAGCCTGAACGCCGGCGCCTACATGACCGAGATCGTGCGCGGCGGCATCCAATCGGTCGACCCAGGTCAGACCGAAGCCGGTCGCAGCCTCGGCCTCGGCTACGTCACGACCATGCGCCGCGTCGTACTGCCGCAGGCCGTGAAGATCATGACGCCGTCGTTCATCAACCAGTTCGTGATGACCCTGAAAGACACCTCGTTGCTCGCCGTGATCGGCTTCGCCGAGCTCACCTATCAGGGCCAGCAGATCTACGCCGCCAACTTTCGCACCGGTGAGACCCTGCTGATCGTCGCCGCGCTGTACTTCATCGTCATCAACCTGCTCACCATGCTCTCCAACAAGCTCGACAAGAGGTTCAACAAATGAGCACCAGCGCAAACAACACCGCAAGTGCCAGCAAAATTTCGGTACGTGGCCTGCGCAAGTCGTTCGGCTCCAACGAGGTGCTCAAGGGCCTCGACGTCGAGATCACCGAGGGCGAGGTCGTGTGCGTCATCGGCCCTTCGGGTTCGGGCAAGTCCACCTTTCTGCGTTGCCTGAACAAGCTCGACGAGCTCAGCGCCGGCACGGTCATCGTCGACGGCTTCAACCTCAGCGACAAAACCGTCGACCTGAACGAGGTTCGAGCGCACATCGGTATGGTCTTCCAGCACTTCAACCTGTTTCCGCACATGACGGTGCTGCAGAACATCATGCTCGCGCCGACCGAGTTGAAGAAGGAATCCAAAGCGGATGCCCGAGCCACCGCCCTGAAACTGCTCGAGCGGGTGGGCCTGTCCGACAAAGCGGATGCCCGCCCCGCGCAGCTCTCCGGCGGCCAGAAGCAGCGCGTCGCGATCGCCCGGTCCCTCGCGGTGAACCCCGACATTATGTTGTTCGACGAGGCCACGAGCGCCCTCGATCCCGAAATGGTGGGGGAGGTGCTGCAGGTCATCCGCGACCTCGCCGCCGAGGGCATGACCATGGTCGTCGTCACCCACGAGATGGGTTTCGCCCGCGAGGTCGCGGACCGGGTCATCTTCATGGCCGATGGCCTCATCGTCGAAGAGGGGACTCCGGCCGAGCTGTTCGGCAACCCACAGCAGGAGCGCACCCAGGACTTCCTGTCCAAGGTGCTCTAAACCGCGTGACCCGAAAACGGATGCTCCGCGCGAGACCCGCGCGCGGCATCCGTTTTTCTGTGCCGGTCAGGCATGACCGCGCCCGGTTTGGGTAGCCGCTACGGTAATCGGCGCAGCGGCTACCGAAATGGGGCGCGGCTATCGAACGGATGCTTCGGGCGGCTCAGGCCCGGTCGCCGACGATCTCCTCGCGCACCCGGCGCAGGTCCTCCATGAGCGAGCCGATAAGGATCCAGTGGTCGGGGTGCGGCGTCACGATGCGCAGCGGCGCGGTCAGGGCCAGCACCTCGGGGGCCGGCGGCTCGGGCGCCACCGTGAGGTCGCCCTCAGCGCGAGCGAGCAGCCGCAGGTCGTGCGCAGCCCGGGCCAGCTCCTCGGAAAAGGCCTGAACGCTCGGCTCCAACTGCAGGGAGGTATCGTAGTGATCGTGCAGGGCCCGGGTCATGCCGATAGCGCGGGTCACGAGGGTTGGCAGTCGCGCGATCATCTCATGGTCGGTGTCGAGCGCCAGGCGTAGTTTGGCCTTGCGCGGGTTGAGCATGAGGCTCTCCTCCGCCTGCGCGATGGCCTTCTCCGCCTTGACCAGCATGGGGCGCAGCAGCCGGGCCTTGATCATCAGCTCCATCAGGTCGACCGGCGTCTGCGGGGTACGTAGCGCCTGGGCAATGCGCTCGAAGGTATCAGCCACCTCGCGAGCGAGCAGGGCCACAGCATCGCGTGCCGGCGCAATCAGCACCGGCGGAACGATCAGGGCGTTGATGATCAGCGCGATCCCCGCACCGATGAACGTTTCAAAGATGCGATCGAGGGCATACCCCGGCGTCGTCGCGCCGAGCGCGAGCACGAGCATGGCGCTGATCGGAATCTGGCTCGCCGACACCGGCGACAGCCGCAGCGCCCAGGCGACGAGGATGCTGACCACAATCGTGCCGAGTACAACCCAGCTGGACTGGCCGAGGAAGAAGCCGATCGTGGAGGCGATAATGACTCCGCCGATGACGCCAGCGGTACGTTCGATCGCGCGGCCGAGGGTCTGATTGACACTCGGCTGCACCACGAGCAGGGCCGCAATCGCGGCAAAGATCGGTAGGTCGTTGGGCAGCAGCAGCTGCGAGACGATCCAGGCCAGGGCGACGGCGACGGCCATCTTCACGACCTGCAGCACCGGGAGTCGGGTGGGGATGCGCAGGGCCGATGTTAGTTTCACTGCTCAAGGCTAACCCGACCACTCCTCAAGCGGATGCCGACAAACCCGTCTGCCCGCTGCGCGCCGGCCCGAACCAGGTGCAGCGTGCCGCGCATCGGCAACGAACGCACGATGTCACCCGCATTGACGCTGGCCTGCACCTCGTCCAGCGTTGTGCCGGGGGAGCGCACCCCGATGGCCCACTGGGCCGCCGGGTAGTCCTGGGCCTGTACCGCGAGCATCCGCTCAACGACCGCAACGGCCCCATCAGCGTTGGCCCGGCCAGGCCCTGGGCGTGCAGGCGCAGAACGTCGGCGCGGGAGGCGTCAGTGCCCGTAATGATCAGCCGGCGCCTAGCCCAGGTCGTCGTCGGTGCGAGCTCCGAACACGATTTCGTCCCAGCTCGGCATCGATGCCCGACCGCGCTTGGGTGTGGTGCGGCCGTGGTTGGTGCGCTCCTGGGCCCGGGCAGCCTGGTTGGCCCAGGCGTTGCCGGTCGGTTCCGGCGTGGTCGCCGGCGCCGCACTGGACTCGTCGGTAACCGGGCTGTCCATGGCCGTGGACCGACGGGGCCGCATCATTGCAGGCTGCACCGAAGAGTATGCCGTCGGCTGGGCCGCTGCAGCATCCCGGCTGCCAGCCGCCTCGCGTTCGCCGCGGCGTCGACGCAACGATTCCAGAAGATCGGCGGTTTCGCTCATGTTCGATGCTGGCTCGGCAGCGCGTTTGATCGCGGCTTTGGACACAGCATCGTCCCGGCTGAGCGAACGGGAAAACGGCACAACCTCAAGGTTCGGGCTGGTGTCGTTCAAAATCTCGTCGGGCAGAGATTCCTTGAAGTTGAAGGCGTTGCTGTCGAAGCGGGAGACATCGGCGGCGCTCGTCTCCGAGCCGACCGCGCGCAGTCGGGGAATGAGCGAGCCCTTGAGCTCGCCCTGCTGCGAGAGCGCGATGGCCTCGCTGCCGACCGGCGATAGTGAGTTCTTCTTGGGTTCGAAGCCCCAGCGGGCGTCGTGGTCGATCTCGTCTGCGGTGAAGGACAGCTTGACGATCCAGCCGCCGCCGGGCTCTTTCCAGCTGGCCCAGCGTTCGCCGGTGGCGCCGAGCGAGGCGAGACGCTCCCGAATGACGCTGCCGAAGTTCACGTTCTCGTCGACCGGATCCGGATCGATCGCGGTGTGTACCGGCACGCTGAGCGCCGACGAGACGATGTACTCCCGTTCGGCTACGACCGGGCCCTCGAAGCGGCGCACGTAGTCGAGGGACGCGCCGGTGACGGCCGCGACATCCTCGGCGGACATGCCGGAGCGAATGTGCGCCTGAACCTCCCGGGGGGAGAGTTTGGGCGCGAGACTTTGCTCCGTCTGGGTTTGGCGAAGCCGGGACTGAAGAACCTCGTCGATGGCGATGCGATATCGGTCACCATCTTCGGACGCTGCGAGCAGCGCACCGTTCTCAACCCCAATAACCTTCAATTCCTGCATGAAGACAAGCCCTCTCGCGATTACCGTTGGCTGCAAGACTGCCACGAGTTGGGGCAATTTCGCGGGAATACGCTGGGCGTGCCGCAAGTTGTTTTCCGTGTCCGAATAAAAAGGTTGGCGGACGGTTTGCTATTCCGTCCGGATTGTTGGAAACTGTGCCCGCCGATTTCGATTATCGGCGTAACTGAAATGGATGGGCATGGCAACCGATTACGACGCACCCCGAAAGACTGAAGACGACTCCGAGTCGATCGAGGCCCTCAAGGAACGTGTGCCAGATAAAATGTCCGGCAGCGTTGATGTTGACGACTCCGACAACCCGGGTGGGTTCGATCTACCCGGCGCCGACCTGTCCGACCTGGACCTCGATGTCGTCGTTCTGCCCGCGCAGGCCGACGAATTCACCTGCGTGAATTGCTTCCTCGTGAAGCACCGTTCGCAGATGGGCCACGAGACCAAGCTCGGAATGGTCTGCCTGGAGTGCGACTCCTAGACCTGCTAACCGACGTTGGTCGTTCGTGATCCATTGATCGCGCCGGCCAACTCCGTCGGGTGCCGGCTGGAGATGATCCAGTACGGCGCCGGATCGGTTGGGTCGACGATCGGAACGCGCACGACCGGGTCGATCCAGCCGCGAATGAGCAGCCAGGCCCGGGCATCCAGCCGGGGTCCGCGCTCCTGGGTGGCTTCGGCCTTGGTAAAGGAGACGGCTTCCCCCACAAGGTGGGTAGAAATCGTGGCCGGGCCTGCTTTCAGCTCGCCGTTCTGCACCCGCACCACCGGTGAGGCCAGCACGAGCAGCAGTACGCAGCCTCCGTAGAGAACGGCGGCCGTGATGATGCCGGCCGGCAGGGAAATCGGAACGAGCACCAGGATGCTCGCCGGTATCACCAGTGCGGTGACGATGAAGGCCCACGGAGTAGGCCAGAGTTTTTCGCGGTAATCAGGCATGGCTCTATTCGATCAGATATCTGCACTACCCTCGACACGTGGCAGAAAGCGTCGAAGTACTGATCCAAGCATCCATCCTCCCGAACTACGCACATCCCGGTGATGCCGGGGCTGACCTGCATTCGGCCGAGGCCCTCATGCTCGCTCCCGGTTGCCGTGCACTTGTCGGCACCGGCGTGTCGATCGCGTTGCCCGACGGGTTTGCCGCCTTTGTGGTTCCGCGCAGCGGCCTGGCGTCCAAGCGCGGCATCACCATCGTGAATTCCCCGGGGACAGTGGATGCCGGCTACCGCGGCGAAATCAAGGTGGCTCTGCTCAATACCGACCGGAACGAGTCGTTCACGATCAATATCGGCGACCGCATCGCCCAACTTATTGTGATGCCCGTTGCCCGGGCCACCTTCATTGCCGTGGACCGGCTGCCCGGCAGCCACCGCGGCGAGGGCGGCTTCGGTTCAACGGGCGTAGAAGCTGCTCCACTAGAAAGTGCACCATTGTCGGGCGATACCGCCCAGCGCGAAGGAGAAAATCAGTGACTGACACCACGACCCCCGGGTACTTCGTCGAGCCCCATGCCAAATCGGCACCAGAGAACCGCGAGAGCGATGGCCCGTTCGACGAGTCCGAAGCCAACCCGGTGCGGCCATACGTCGATCTCGGCGGCATCAAGATTCTGCCGCGGGAAGGCCTGCACCTGCGCCTCGAAATTGAAGAGGGCAGCAAGCGCGTCGTCGCCATCGGCCTCGACTTCGCCGGGTCGACCCTGCAGGTGCAGCCGTTCGCCGCTCCGCGGTCGAGCGGCCTGTGGCATGAGATTCGCGACCAGATCGCCGACCAGATCGGCAAGCAGGGCGGTACCACGACACCGCGCGAGGGCCCGTTCGGCCCGGAACTGGTCGCCGAGATTCCGGTTGCGGCCGGTCAGGAAGCCGGCGGCGTCACCCGCCTGGCCCGTTTCATCGGCGTCGACGGGCCGCGCTGGTTTCTGCGCGGTGTGATCGCGGGCGAGGGCGCCATCGATCCGAATGCCGCAGCGCAG
Source organism: Cryobacterium sp. Hh38 (assembly GCF_004403235.1). NCBI lineage: Bacteria > Bacillati > Actinomycetota > Actinomycetes > Micrococcales > Microbacteriaceae > Cryobacterium > Cryobacterium sp. Hh38. Next base: position 157,957 of record NZ_SOHD01000002.1, read on the forward strand.
ATCGAAGACCTGTTCCGCAGTATCGTCGTCGTGCGCGGGGGAACCCCGATGCCGCCGCGTGATCTGATTCCGCTGCGCATGCCCGCCTCGCCCACCGGCGCGACCGAGACCGCCGCGGTCTAACGAGCCATGAGCGACACCCCCGGTCAGAACGGACAGCAGGGCCAGCGCGATGAAGCGCACGAGCCGGTGCCGACGCCAGCCGCGGCGCCGGAACCCGCTCCGACGCCGGAGCAGGCGCAGACCGCGTCAACCCTGTTCGCCGAGTCGATGGCCGGGGCGGCCCGCCGGGCCGGATTCGGAGCGGCGACCGAGGGGGCGCCGATCAGTGGACAGGCCCTATTAAAGGCGATGGGCGGCATCCGCGGTCTGATTGAAGCTGTCCTGCCCGGCCTTGTCTTTCTCGTCACCTACACACTGACTATCGACCCGTCGACCGATGTGACGAGTGACCCGATCGGCACCCTGCTTCCCTCACTCGTCGCTCCGCTGGTCATCGGCGTGATCTTCGTCGCACTGCGCGCGATCACCAGGCAGACGACGACGCCGGCCCTCGGAGGCCTGGTCGGCACCGCTATCAGCGTCGCGCTGGCTCTCTTCTCCGGAAAGCCCTCCGATTTCTTCCTGGTCGGTCTGTGGACCAACGCCGGCTACGGTGCCGCCCTGCTTATCTCCGTGCTCGTGCGCTGGCCGCTGATCGGCGTCGCCGTCGGGTTCCTCATGGGCGACGGCATCGCCTGGCGCCTCGACGCCAGCAAGCGGCGCGTGCTGACCATTCTCACCCTGTGCTGGACCGGCCTGTTCCTCGGACGCCTCGCCGTGCAGCTGCCGCTCTACCTCGCCAATAACGTCGAACTGCTCGCCTCCATGAAGCTCCTCATGGGCATCCCGCTCTACGCGCCGTTGCTCGTCGTGTCCTGGCTCATGGTGCGCTCGGTCTATCGCAAAGCGGATGCCGCCGACGCGCTCTGAGAATCGACCTCTGCGCGCTCGGGCGCACTGCTAGAGTTATCTTGACGTCAAGATAGTTGACCGGCGATCACTCGTCGGCACGACTCGATGGAAAAAGGCAGCTCCCGGCATCCGCCGGTAAGGCTTGCCTTGCTGGCACGCGGTTGTGCCTGCCACAAGAATTGAGGATTGCCGCCGGTTTCCCGTCGGCTCCTACAACGGAGAGGGCACTGTGTCGGATTCAAAAAGTACCGCGGTAAATAGCTTCGGAGCCAAAGACACCCTGCGCGTTGGTTCGACAGACTATGAAGTCTTTCGGCTCGACGCGGTCGACGGTTACGACAAACTGCCATACAGCCTGAAGGTGCTGCTGGAGAACCTCCTCCGCACCGAAGATGGAGCCAACATCACCGCCGAGCACATTCGTGCCCTCGGCTCCTGGGTTCCCACCGCGGAACCCGACACCGAGATCCAGTACACGCCGGCTCGCGTCGTCATGCAGGACTTCACCGGCGTTCCCTGCATCGTCGACCTCGCCACCATGCGCGAAGCCCTCGTCGACCTCGGCGGCGACGCCAAGAAGATCAACCCGCTCGCCCCGACCGAAATGGTCATCGACCACTCCGTTGTCGCCGACCTGTTCGGCACGACCGACTCGTTCGAGCGCAACGTCGAGATCGAGTACGAGCGCAACGGTGAGCGCTACCAGTTCCTCCGCTGGGGCCAGACCGCGTTCGACGACTTCAAGGTCGTTCCCCCGGGAACCGGCATCGTGCACCAGGTCAACATCGAGTATCTCGCCCGCGTCACCATGACCCGTGAGGTCAACGGCGTTCTCCAGGCTTACCCAGACACCTGCGTCGGCACCGACTCGCACACGACCATGGTCAACGGCCTGGGCGTGCTCGGCTGGGGCGTCGGCGGAATCGAAGCCGAAGCGGCGATGCTCGGCCAGTCGGTTTCCATGCTCATCCCCAAGGTTGTCGGCTTCAAGCTCTCCGGCGTCATCCCGGCCGGCGTCACCGCAACGGATGTCGTGCTCACCATCACGCAGATGCTTCGCAAGCACGGCGTGGTCGGCAAGTTCGTCGAATTCTACGGATCGGGTGTCGCCTCAGTGCCGCTCGCCAACCGTGCCACCATCGGTAACATGAGCCCCGAGTTCGGCTCGACGGCCGCGATGTTCCCGATCGACGACGTGACCCTCGGCTACCTGCGCCTCACCGGGCGCAGCGAAGAGCAGGTCGCGCTGGTCGAGGCCTACTCGAAGCTGCAGGGCCTCTGGCACAACCCCGATGTGGAGCCGGTGTTCAGCGAATACCTCGAGCTCGACCTCTCCACGGTCGTTCCCTCGATCGCCGGACCCAAGCGCCCGCAGGACCGCATCATCCTTTCCGAGTCCAAGTCGCAGTTCGAGCGCGACCTGGACAACTACGCCAACGGCCCCGTCTCCCTGGTGGACGCGGCAATAGAGGGTACGTTCCCCGCCTCTGACCCGCTCGGCCTCACCTCGCAAGACGAAGTGACCGCGCACGAGCACGCCTACCAGGCTGGCCTGGTGCGTCACACCAGCCACCCGACGAAGTCGCACCCTCAGCCCACCGACGTGAAGCTCGCCGACGGTCGCGAGTTCACGATCGACAACGGCGCCGTAGCGATCGCGGCCATCACGTCGTGCACCAACACGTCAAACCCGAGCGTTATGCTCGCGGCCGGCCTGCTGGCCCGCAATGCGAGCCTCAAGGGACTCAAGAGCAAGCCGTGGGTCAAGACCACCCTCGCGCCCGGTTCCAAGGTCGTCACTGAGTACTACGCGAAGGCCGGCCTCAACGGCTACCTCGAAGACCTTGGCTTCTACCTCGTCGGCTACGGCTGCACCACCTGCATCGGTAACTCCGGTCCGCTCGAGGACGAAATCTCCTCGGCCGTGCAAGACAACGACCTCGCCGTCACCGCCGTGCTCTCCGGTAACCGCAACTTCGAGGGACGCATCAACCCCGACGTGAAGATGAATTACCTCGCGAGCCCGCCGCTGGTTATCGCCTACGCCCTCGCCGGCACGATGAACTTCGACTTCGACACCGATTCGCTCGGTCAGGACACCGAGGGTAACGACGTGTTCCTCAAGGACATCTGGCCCGACGCCGAAGAGGTGCAGAAGACCATTGACGAGTCGATCGACTCCAACATGTTCGAGACCCAGTACGCCGGTGTCTTCGAGGGTGACGACCGCTGGAAGTCCCTGCACACCCCCATTGGCGACACCTTCGCCTGGGACGCCGAGAGTACCTACGTGCGGAAGCCCCCGTACTTCGACGGCATGACGCTGGAGACCAGCCCGGTCGTGGACATCAGTGGTGCCCGCGTGCTCGCCAAGCTCGGCGACTCGGTCACTACCGACCACATCAGCCCCGCCGGTTCGATCAAAGCGGATGGCCCCGCCGGCCGTTACCTGGCCGAGCACGGCATCGCCCGTGGGGACTACAACTCCTACGGCTCGCGTCGTGGCAACCACGAGGTCATGATTCGCGGAACCTTCGCGAACATCCGTCTGCGCAACCAGCTCCTCGACAACGTCGAGGGTGGCTTCACCCGCGACTTCACCGTCGCGAGCGGCCCGCAAGCCGACATCTATGATGCCAGCCAGAACTACCAGGCTGCCGGTACCCCGCTCGTCATCTTCGGTGGCAAGGAGTACGGTTCGGGTTCCAGCCGGGACTGGGCAGCCAAGGGCACGAGTCTTCTCGGTGTCAAGGCCGTCATCGTTGAGAGCTTCGAGCGCATCCACCGCTCGAACCTCATCGGCATGGGCGTTGTGCCCCTGCAGTTCCCGGTCGGCGAAACCGCCGACTCGCTCGGTCTCGATGGCACCGAGATCGTCTCGGTCTCCGGCATCACCGAACTGAACAACGGCACGACGCCGAAGACCGTGCGCGTGACCTGCGTTCCCAGTGAATTCTCGGCCGCCGGCAAGGCACCGGTCGAGTTCGACGCCATCGTGCGCATCGACACCCCGGGTGAAGCCGAGTACTACCGCAACGGCGGCATCCTGCAATACGTGCTGCGTTCGCTCGTCTGAGTGAACCGGGGCGCTGCCAGCGCCTCGCTCTACCAGCACGACACCGGCGCGTAGACTCGATTCACTCGGGTCTGCGCGCCGGTTTGGCTTGATCTGTTTAGCACTGTTTTGTAGAGCAGCATGAAAGGTATGACGGATGATCCTTCTGGAGACGATTCATGGTCCGCGGGACCTCGATGGTCTTTCGAAAGAGCAGCTGCCACAGCTGGCCGCCGATATTCGGCGGTTTCTGGTGCGCGAGATTTCGAAGACCGGCGGACACCTCGGGCCAAACCTCGGTGTCGTCGAACTGACCATCGCCATCCACCGGGTTTTCCATTCACCGACCGACGCCATCGTCTTCGATACCGGCCACCAGTCCTACGTACACAAGCTCCTCACCGGCCGTCAGGACTTCAGCAAGCTGCGCTCGTTCGACGGTCTCGCGGGCTATCCGCAACGTTCGGAGTCCGAGCACGACATCGTCGAAAGCTCGCACGCCTCCAGTTCGCTGTCCTGGGCCGACGGTATCTCCCGAGCCTTCGAGATGACCGGCCAGACCGATCGGCACGTGGTCGCCGTCGTCGGCGACGGCGCGCTGACCGGCGGCATGACCTGGGAAGCCCTCAATAACATCAGCGACGACAACACGCGTCGACTCATCATCGTGGTCAACGACAACGGCCGATCCTACGCGCCGACGATTGGCGGTATGGCGCGCTTTTTGAATACCGTCCGTACCCGCGCGGCCTACCGCGACGCCTACCTGACCAGTCAGAAAGTGTTTGACAAACTCGGCGCGCCCGGCCGGGCCATGTACCGCGGGGTGCGCGGTGGTCTGCACGGGTTCCTCAGCCGGGTCACCAACAACGAAGCGCTCTATTCCAACCTCGACATCAAGTACATCGGTCCCATTGACGGTCACGACGTGCACGCCATGGAGGAGGCCCTCGCCCAGGCCAAGGGCTACGGCGCGCCGGTCATCGTGCACGCCATCACCCAGAAGGGCAAGGGCTACGACCCGGCCGTGCAAGACACGGCCGACCAGTTCCACGCGGTCGGGCAGATCGACCCGGAGACCGGCGAATCCGTCGAAGAGGCGGGCGCGGCATCCTGGACGTCGGTTTTTGCCGACGAATTGTTGCGACTGGCCATCGAGAACGATCGTATCGTCGGCATTACCGCCGCCATGCTGCGCCCGACCGGGCTGCACAAGATGGCCGAACGTTTTCCGGCCCGCGTGCACGACGTGGGCATCGCCGAACAGCACGCCGTGACGAGCGCCGCAGGGCTGGCCTTCGGCGGCCTGCACCCGGTTGTCGCCCTCTACGCCACGTTCATCAATCGCGCTTTCGACCAGGTTCTGATGGATGTGGCCCTGCACAAAGCCGGCGTCACCTTTGTACTCGATCGGGCCGGCGTCACCGGCCCCGATGGTCCCAGTCACCACGGCATGTGGGACCTCGCCATTCTGCAGGTCGTCCCCAACATTCGGCTGGCCGCGCCGCGGGACTCCGTGCGCCTGCGCGAAGAACTGGCCGAGGCCGTCGCCGTCGAAGACGGACCCACGGTCTTGCGCTACCCCAAGGGCACCGTCGGCCTGGAGTTCGAGGCCATCCGCCGCCTCGACGATGGTGTCGACGTGCTGCAGGAGGCGACCCAACAGGATGTGCTGATCGTCACGGTCGGTCCGATGGCCGCGCTGGGGCTCGACGTGGCCGACCGGCTCGCCGCCCAGGGCATCGGAGCGACGGTCGTCGACCCGCGCTGGGTCGTGCCGGTGCCGCGCAGTATTATCACCCTCGCCGCCGCGCACCGCATCGTGGTCACCATCGAAGACGGCATCCGGGTCGGCGGAATCGGTACGCGCATCCGGCAGGACTTGCGGGAGGCCGGCGTTGACACCGCGGTGACCGAACTCGGCCTGCCGGACCAGTTCCTCGACCACGGCACCCGCGCCCAGATCCTGGAGCGCGTCGGCCTCACCCCGCAGGCGATCGCCCGCGATGTGGTCGCCATGGTGCTCGGCAGCAAAATCCCCAACGCTCGACCCTTGCCCGCCGACCACACCGACACCGGCGCTATCCAGGTAACCCGCCGCGACTAAGGGCTCGTAAGTAAATAACCTAGACGCATGCCGTTTGGGGTGCCATGGCTGTGCTGTGTCGGTTCCCGTGGAGGTCGAAGAGTCGCTGGCAGTCAAGTTCGCCGCGTTGTTCCCGCATCTTGATGAGCGTCAGCGACGGTTGCTGACGAGGGCTGAGGCTCGCGTGCTGGGTCATGGCGGGGTCGCGGCGGTGGCCCGGGCGGCTGGAGTAAGAGCGTCACCGCCGAGCTCGACGAGAGCATCTACCCCAAAGGCATCAAGATCACCGACCGCGAAATGGCAGATCTGGAAACCCGCCACCTGACTAGGCACGACTTCCATGGCGAGCGGAACTACAGCGTGAGCCCAGCAAAGTTCGCCCAACGAAAGTGATCTCAGCACGTGAGATGTCGAGTTACGCGTGTCTTTGATTTACGGGCGTAAGCGCCCGCGGGCGGTGCCGCTGCCACACCCGTTGTGGTGCTGGCGGCCACCGACCCCCAGCAGTAGAGGGGCCGCCCTCCTCGGGCCGTGAAATGGATAACCTGTGAAATGGATAACCCACTTGCCGGATTCACCTCTATGAGATCAAGAGTCCTGGGCTGGGCGGCGCCCGGCGCTTGCCCGCCCCCTCGCTGTTGCGACTCGGAGCGGGAACCAAGCCCGGCCAGGTCACGGACCTCGACGGTTTCGGTATCGCGTTGCTCTTCTTCAGTGGCGCGGACGGGGTTCACCTGGAACTGACGGACCTCTCTAACTCAGTAGTGCAGCCGGACCGGTTGAACATCCACTCTTGCCCGCGGAGTGGGATGGAGCGGATGCTTGGTCTGCCCTCGCTCCCGACCGGCGTCACCGTGCACGGTGACGTCACCGGACTGTACGCCGGACGACGTGCGGTGGGTGATCGCGGTCCCGGGCCGCCTCGCTAGGTCCGCCAGGAGGCCGGTCTTCCACCTGCCTCACTTGGCCCTGGCAGGACAGCTGGGAAGGGCTCTTCAACGCGGCCTGCGGTCCACCAACCCCAGCAACGACCTGACCACCCAGCCCCAACAGGGCCCAACCGCAGAACAGTGGAAGAACCGGACAGACCGGTAGCTTCCGTTGGCACAGCCCGCCCGAAGGTATCCCCTGTCGCAGGGGTTGCCGCCCTGGCTCTGCTCTTGCTGCTCACCGTTTCTGCCGCCGCATCATGATGAGTACCTCGCGAAGCGCGCCACTGACTCTGGTCTCCAGGACCATTCGGGCCAGGCACAAGTCGAGGGGCAGCGCCGCGATCTTGCGACCGTATGCCGTATGCCGTATGCCGTGAACCGCTTGCGCGAGTCAGTGGTCCGAGCACCTGCGATGTCACCCAGGCCCAGGGAGGTCATCTGTAGCATGACCGACGCCAGGTTGGTGCGCAGGATCTCGGGGTCGGTGAACTCCGATCGAGCCTTGAAGTCCTCCTGGGAGTGCAGCCGGATGCCATCGGTCATCACCTTGACCAGGGTGTTGCCGCTGGAGTGGTCGGTGGAGCGCACCTGGATAACCCACCGCAGTCCCCAGCTCGGTGTCCAGCTCCTGCGCGATGCGCTCGGCCACCGACCTGGCGGCGATGACGACCTGGTGGTCTCGGATGGCCGCGGTGATATCGTCCCTGCGGGCAGCGACCGGCAGGTCGTCGGGATAGCTGATTCTGGGCACCGCGGTGAGACGGCGCGCGATACGGGCTGACCGCGCCGGCGGTACCTCGCTCGGCCTGCGCCGGGACGGACGCCGACGGGACTTTCGTGGGCTCACAGGTTCTGGTCGCGCGGGATGCGGCGCGCGCGCTGAGGACACGAGGTTCAGGATATCCGGCCCGCGAGCCCCACTCGGTGGCACCCCTGGGTCCAGCGCGTCCAGCAACGCGCGTGAGCCGGCGGCACCCGAGGTGCCGCCGGCTCACGTTCTCAACCTGTTCTCACAATGGGTGGACTATTGGAGAGGCTTAAGGTCCGCCTTGGGCGAGCCCTCCACCCTGAAGATGCCCCATAGGCCCTGGTTGACCTGGTTCTCCAGACCGCCGTCCCGGTAGAGGTAGTCCCCGGGAAGCTTCTGGAGTCCACCGGCCCCACCGAGCAGGTTGTAGTTGAAGGCGTTGCCTGTGAGCAAACCGCCCTCGGCTGTCTTGATCATCGCGTTCGGGTCGCTTGGCTGGTAGCGCCACCCGTGCCCGTTCAGGCTGAAGGTGTGTGCCCGGTCGCGGTCACCACCCGATACGAGCCGCAGGTGCGTCTCGTCTCCGACATAGGCCCGCACGAGCGGTGTGGCCGGGTCGCCGTGCACCACCGACGACATGACGTTGGCCACCTCTGGGTCCTTCGCCAGGCGAGGGGCGAAACGCTCGGTCGTGTAGTTAATGCCCCGGTGCCCCTGGTCGCTGGGTTCGCCCTCCGCTGGGTAGGGGAGGATGGCCCCGGCCTTGTCTCGCAGGATCAGACCGTCGACCCAGTTGAGCACAGCCTCGCGGAAGCTGCGTTTGACGCCGGCGGCGTCGGTGTAGGTGACGTTGGCCTGTGCGCCCGAGGTGATCGCAACCCCGGAGTTGGGGTTGACGTATGTCGAGCCCTTTGGCTCGATCAACAGCGACCCGTAGGACCCGTGGTGGCGACTCCCACGCCGGTCAGCGAAGTCGAGCAGGTTCGCTGCGCCGTCCTCGACCGCGGCATGGACATACCACGTGTACTTTGTCGTAACTCCTGGCGCCACGGTCTGGTCGTAGTTGTACCCGACCGTCGCCCCGTCGGAGTCAATGACATTGTAGGTCAACAGGTTTGGGTGCATGGATACCCGGTTGGAACGTGGGAAGTTCGTCACGTCCGCAGGCAACGGTAGGTCACCGGTGTGTGCGGCGGGCGTCTTCGGCAGCTCGTTCTTGAGCGTCACCGTGACGCAGTCACCCACATTTGCTCGGATCACCAGGGGCTCGGTCTTCATGGCACCCGTGCGAACCTTAGTCACATCCTCGCTCCGCACGAACATCGTGCCGTACGGGTCGTGGTCACCTGACTTCACGTTGTACACGATGTCCTTGGCGATGGCCGACACGTTGACAGCGACCGCCCTGGACCCTGTCGGGCACGGGGTGACCGAACCCAGCGTTCCGGTTGGGGCAACCTTGAGCGCGTCACCCGGTTTGAGGGCTGGCCACTCGTCGCCAATTCCAGGAGCTGCCCGGTCGGGCAGCGGCTGGAGGTCGGAGACCGCGTTCTTGGGGACCCGGAACAGACCCCACATCCCCATCCACTGGTCCTCAAGCAACGGGGAGCCATACAGGTAGTCACCGGGGGAACCGGCGCCGTCCTGCAGGATCGACGGGGTGCCGTTGGCGACGCTGTTCGAGGCTTTGGCGACTGTTGCTGCAGCACCGGGGTTGGTCTTGACCACCTGCGAGCCTTGCAGCTCGTAGTTGAAGTACTCCGCGAGCGAGAGGGTCTGGGTGTCGACCGTCCGAGACAGGGGGTTGTCCGGCTCATTCAGCCAACGGTGACCGTGAAGGTTGAACTCGTGCATCTCCTCGTGGGAGCCAGCGACGTTGCGGATGACCACAGGGTCCTTCGAGTACGCCCTCAGGAGCGGCGTATCGGGATCGCCGTTGACCGCGGATGAGTAGGTGTACGCGGGGTCGCCCTTAGCGCCCATAACCCCAGGTTTCGTTCGGATCTGGAACGGGGCGTTCTTGTAGTTGATCGAGTAGCCGCCCTGGTCCTGGCCGTAGTTGTCCGGTGCCGAAGGTGGGTTGATCGGTGGACCAGTGCCGTTGTCCTTCCACATGGGCGTTCGGTCGGAGTAGAAAATGGTCATCTCCCGGAAGTCCGGGCCGCTGGCTGAGCGGATATCGGCCATGGGGCCGACCCCGTTCGTCGCAGCACCAGTCTTCGGATCGTGCCACGTGGCGTCAGCGGGCTCGACGTTCATCGCGGCATAGAGGCCCTTCTGCTGGTGCAGGTTGGCGTACTGGTGGTCGTGGAAGAAGGTCGTCCGCAAGGCTGTGTCCACGAACCACCGATAGCCGTAGGTCTGGCCAGGCATCGCCGAGGAGCTGTAGTTCCAGCCCACGCTGGTGCCGTCGGAGGCAAGTTCGTCGAACTTGACCAGGTGCACGTGTGTCGAGACCTCGGACGTCTCCTCGGTGGCCATGTAATCACCGTCGAGGCGGTTCACGTGGTCGAGGGGGACGTTGGGATTCTCGTCGAGGTGCAGGTCGTTGGTGGTGAACAGCTGAACGCACTCACCAACCCTGGACCGGATGGTGTACGGCTCGGGTGCCTTCTGTCCTGTCCGCACAGCGACCGCATCGGATTCCTCCACGTAGACCCTTCCCTGCCTGTCCTTCCAGCCCGCGGAGTTGTAGGTGATCGGGGTGTCGATGACGTGTGGCCGGTAAACCCGTGTCGGTGCAGTTGTCGGGCACGGGTCGATGTAGCCGTTGCCGGGCTTGATCGGGTCAAGAGCAGGCATCCCTGCGGCCTCAAGCGCGGTCGGGCCCCGGGGGGCGTCGCCGGGGCGACGGATAGCAGCGAAGGTATCCTTGACCACCGCGTTCGGCGGACGGTAGGCACGCTGGCCGACGTCACCCTTGACGAACAGTGGGAAACCGGGCTGGGTTGCGGTCGGGGCCGCCGTGGCGCCTGCCCGGTTCGGCAGCTCCTGCAGTGCTTCTAGGGGCGTGCCGTCGGCATACTGTGCCGTGCCGTCTCGCAACTTGTCGAAGATCCGCAGGTGGCCCCAGAAACCCTGGGCGAAGTGCGGGTAGAGGTGGCAGTGGAAGATCGTGTCACCGACCGTGCCCTGGGTGCCGCCGGCACCTCCCTCAATCTTCAGCTCCCGAGCCTCATGTGGGCCAAACGACTGGACGTCATTAAGCGGTGACTTCGGGTTCTTCGGGTCGGCGTTCCAGCGCTGGGTGTGCTGGTGCCATGGGTGGGTCTCCTTGGCACCCGGGTGGACGACGTGGAACTTCAGCGGGTCACCGACGTATCCCTTCGGGATCAGGTTGTCCGAATCGGTCACCTTCACGCCGTCGACGGTTCGGGTTAGCTTGCCCTCGTCGCCGAAGACCCACGACTGCAGGTGGGACTCCTCGCCCAGGCACTTGGCGCCGGGGTCGTCGACGACCTTGCCGAGCTCGGGCACGTAGCCGTTGCAGAAGTTGTCACTTGGGGCATAGGTCTTGCCGTTGGGGAGCGTGATGGTCTTGGCCACGCCACCCGGGTTCTCCGGAGTGACGGTCCCACGGTGCTCGAGGATGGCCCGCAGCCGGTTGCGCAGCGGCTCCGAGCGGTAGTTGATGCCGAAGGTCGAGTCCTTCAGCCCGGTCGTCGGGAAGGTCGGTTGCTTCCCGTCCCGGTCCAGGACGCCCTCGTTCTCGTCGAGGAAGATCATGACGGCCGAACGGGTCGAGGCCCCGCCTGCCCGGATGTCGGCGAACAGCTGGGACTCGACGGCGCGCCCGCCCGTGAGCAGGTCGGCCCCGGTGATCTGATTGTGCCAGGTCGAGTCCTTCGGGTGCACGACGACCGCGCCGTACAGGCCGTTCTGGACGGTGGTGTGCTTCGGGTCGTTCGGGTCGAGGTTGGCGTTGTCGTACAGCGGCGCCTCGCCCTCCCGGTCGGCGTACCAGGTGTAGGTGCGCTCGGTGCCCGTGGCGATGGTCGTGTCCGGGTTTAGGCCCACCCGCGCGCCGTCGGAGGTCTTCACGTCCGCTTGAACGAGGCCTTGAGTGGACAGGCCGATTCGCCGGCCCGCGATGTCGTTGCGCACCTTGACGGACACGCAGTCACCGACGTTGGCGCGCACGACGAGCGGCTGGGTGAGGTTGGGGTTGGCAAGGATTTTTTCCTTGTTCACCCTTGCGTCGGCGTTCTTGAGGGCATACATCAGGCCGTTGGGCAGCTTGTCGCCCCAGCCGTTGAGAGGGATGGTCACCTGGAAGGCGGCCAGGTCGTACTCAATAGCGCGGGCACCGGCCGGGCAGACCCCGTTGGCCGGGGTGATCGGATCGCCAATGACAGCTGTTGCCGCAGAGGAACCCATCAGAGCGGAAGTCGTCATCACGACGACACCGCCCGCCGCCACGGCGATGACCAGGCGAGATCGGCGTGGCGTCGTGGCCACGACAGACCGGGCACGCCGTGCCGGCGTCGGGGCCACGACAGACCGGGAACGCCGTGCCGGCGTCGGGGCCACGACAGACCGGGAACGCCGTGCCGGCGTCGGGGCATACCCACCGGTCACATCATCGCTTCGGCGCATGCCCAGGACGAGGCCTGCCAGGGCGAGGAGCAGAAGCACCGGAAATACGCGAGCGGCCTCGATGGCTCCGTGCTCGAAGAGCGCAGCACCCGAGGTCGCCTCCATGTGGCCGCCCGTGGCCGGTTCGGCTACCGCTGCCCCAGTAGTGCCAGAGGAAGAGGCTGCACCGTTGTGTGCAGCGTGCGGGTCGGCAGCGGCTTCGGCGGAGCCATTGGCTTGGCCCGTCTTGGCCAACCACGCCGCCGAGGGCTGGTGTGGGTGGAACCCGGGCTTGGTCGCGGCAGCGACTGGGGCACCTGGCGCGCCAGGGGGCGGGACAGCACCAAGTGCGTCACTGGCGTCAGGAGCTGCCTGGGCAGCCGGTGCGACAGCTGAGGCAACCGCGTGGGCGGCGGAGGCATGCTCGGAGGGGAAGAGCAGCGTGTGGCCGATCGCACCGGACATGAACACAGCCGTGGTGACAGCGACGACTGCGACCGTGGCGCGAGCCAAGGAGATCATCCGAGATGCCGGCCGCAGGCGAGCGATCATCGCGAACACGATCAGGACGGCCGGCACCACTAGCAAAAGCGACAATGTCCCGTCCCGAAGGAAGTGCAACACTGAGGTGCCCGAACTCCAGGCTTGCTGGGCAGAGGCTGCGTGAAGCCCGTGGAGCCAGGCCGTGCCGCCATAGGCGAGCACCACCCCCATGCCGACGCGAGCTCTCATAGAAATGTTCATTGGTTTCCCTGTAACTGCGTTATTGGTGCGCTGATGTCAAGCCGGACCCATGAGCTGGAACGAATCAGGGCGGAGTGGCTTGGTCACTGGTCAGGAGATCCACAGGACAACACCTGGGGCTCGGTCGGCCGTAGCTGTTGTGCTCGACTATTTGGGAGCCGTCGCGTCTTGGACGGGAACGTATTCGTCCTGAAGGTGATCGTCGATATGCTCGTACATCACGTCCAGAGGCGTCAGAAACTCACGTCGTAGCCAGGCACGGATTGAGAACTTCGTTGCACTCATAGGGTTTTTTCTGCGCAGCTCGAGTTGGGGCCGTGACGGCGCTGGTCACAACCTCTGACCAGTGAGTTCGGGTAACCCAGCAGTCGTGATGTGAGGATATGTCAGCTTCTGGTTTAATGGAAGGGGCTCGTGCCACTCAGCGTTTTGCTCTGCTCCCGCGCTCTTCGCTGTTCCGGCTGCGGCTGCGGCTGCGGCTGCGGCAAACGCTGCCGCGTACGTTCCGAAAGAGCGCATCACCGTCTCAGGCAACTCCGCGGCCAGTGCCACCGTCACCATTAACTTCGATAAGGCTTTCAAGCCTCGCGCGCAGGTCACCTTCGGTGTGACCGGTGCGGGCAGGCCCGCGACGCTGTCGAGTTTCAAGGCCGAATCCACCGCCACGTTCGTCAAGGCTGCTGACGCTAACGGCGGAATCGCGCTTAACGTTGCCCTCCCGTCTGACGCGAGCGGCTCCTACGCCGTCACCGGAACCGACGGAACCACGATCGGAACGGCCACCCTCACGGTCGCCGCGGTTGACGCTGGAACCGGCACGGGCCTCGCCCACACCGGCTACGAAGCACCCCTGCTGCTCATCTGGGGTGCCGCCGGCGCTCTCATGCTCGGCATCGCGCTCGCCGTCGTTTTGAGCATCGTTCGCCGCCAGCGCGCGAACGCGTAAGAGGTTCCTGGCCTAACCGCCACCAATGTTCACGCGAAATGGCCCCGCACTCACGTGCGGGGCCATTTCGCGTTGGGCCGGCGGCCGTGCGGCCGTGGCTCGGCTTCAGGGGTGGAGACAATCGCATAAAGCTGTCCGTTATTGGCTGTGGCTACCTCGGGGCCGTACACGCATCGGCCATGGCCGAGCTGGGCACGAGGTGGTGGGCATCGACTTCGATGCCCGCAAGATCGAGCAGCTCGCCGCGGGCAAGCCGCCGTTCTACGAGCCGGGACTGCCCGAGATCCTCACCTCGGCGATGAAGTCCGGCCACTCCCGACCTGGCCATCACAAGCGACTAGGTTCCACCAGCTCGCGAGAGCGCACAAAGTGCCCGTTTGGACCATCCAAACGGGTGCTTTTTGCGCTCTCGCGGGACGAAGAGAGAACTTCAGCCTGCAAGGCAACGCCAAGACCATCGAGGGTGGCCGTCACCCGGACCGGGATGCCCAGTTCGCACACATCAACGCCGCGGCCGAAGAGCACATAGCGGCCGGCCAGCCGGTGATCAGTGTGGACGGCAAGAAGAAGGAACTGGTCGGCAACTTCCGCAACGGCGGCCGGGAGTACCAGCCGGCCGGTGAGCCGGTGGCGACCAACGTCTACGACTTCAAGGGGGAACTCGGCAAAGTCACGCCCTACGGCGTGTACGACATGGCTGCCAACACCGGCTGGGTGTCGGTGGGATCCGACCATGACACCGCCGCGTTCGCGGTCGAGTCGATCCGCCGCTGGTGGGACAAGGTCGGCGCCCTGGCCTACCCCCAAGCCGACCGGCTGCTGATCACCGCCGACGGCGGAGGTTCCAACGGTTACCGGCTGCGGCTGTGGAAACGTGAACTGGCCGAGCTGGCAACCCAGACCGGGCTGTCGATCACCGTCTGCCACTTCCCACCGGGCACCTCCAAGTGGAACAAAATTGAACACCGCCTGTTCGCCCAGGTCTCAATGAACTGGCGTGGCCAGCCGCTAACCAGCCACGAAGTCATCGTCGACCTCATCGCCGGTACCACCACCCGCACCGGCCTTACCGTCACCGCCGGACTCGACGACACGATCTACCCCAAAGGCATCAAGATCACCGACCGCGAGATGGCAGACCTAGAAACCCAACACCTCACCAGGCACGACTTCCACGGCGACTGGAACTACACCGTAAGCCCAGCAGATCAACCCTGAACTACGCGTGTTGTTGATTTACAGGCCCTAAGAACGCAGACGGGGCCCGGGCCCCGTCCGCGGGCCCAGCTTATAAACTGGGCCCGCGACCATAAGGTGGGCCCGGTCAATGACCCGGCCCCGTTCTCGCTATATTTGAGCGGATGTCGCCCCGACGGCAGCACCGATGCCGCGGATTGCCGGGGTGTGGAAGGTGCCGCCGAAGACCCGCTCGCTCGCGCCGACTCGGTCGAGGTACGGGGTGATCCCGCCCATCTGGAACGGCCAGCCGGCGCCGAGGATCATGCACAGGTCGATGTCCTCGGCTGCGTGCACCACGTCGTCGTCCAGCATCCGCTTGATCTCGTCGACCAGACCGTCTTCGACCCGCTGCAGAATCTGCTCGGCGGTCATCGGGGTGCTGCCGCCGGCGACGATCTTCAGTGCACCCTTGTCGAAGCCGGTACGGCGGCCCTTTCCGTCCCGCTCAAGGATCTTGCCGTGTTCGGCAAGCTTGTGCAGGTTGTCGCTCTCGAAGAACCGGTCGGGGAACGCCGCATGGTGCGTGTCGAGCACGTGAGCGCCCACGGTGAGGCCGACCAGCTCGAGCAGCTCGAACGGGCTCATCGGCAGCCCGAACGGCGCCACGGCGGCCTCCACGACCTCGAACGGGGTTCCGGTGTCGACGGCGTGCATCGCTTCACCGAGCAGCTTGGCGAGTACGCGGTTGACCACGAAGCCGGGCGTGTCCCGGGTGATCACCGCATTCTTGCGTAACTTGCCGGCGATGACCATGGCCGTGGCGAGGGTGACCTGGTCGGTCTGCGGGGTGTTGACCACCTCGATCAGTGGCATGACCGCGACCGGGTTGAAGAAGTGGAAGCCGACCAGGCGCTCCGGGTGGGCAAGCTTCGACCCGATCTGCTCGACCGACAGCGACGATGTGTTCGTCGCCAGAATCGCCTCCGGCGACACGAACTTCTCGATCTCGGCGAACACGTTCTGCTTGACACTGAGTTCCTCGAAGACGGCCTCGATCACCCAATCGGCATCGGAGAACAACGACTTGTCGGTCGTACCGGTGACGAGCGCGCGCAGCCGGTTGGCCTCGTCGGAGGAGATGCGATTCTTAGCCTCAAGGGCCGCGATCTCACCGTGAATGTACGCAATACCCTTGTCGACGCGGGCCTGGTCGAGGTCGGTGATGACGACGGGGACCTTGAGGCGCCGCACGAACAGCAGCGCGAACTGGCTGGCCATCAGGCCAGCGCCGATAACGCCGACCTTAGTGATGGGGCGGGCGAGCTTCTTGTCCGGCGCGCCGGCCGGTCGCTTGGCCCGTTTCTGCACGAGGTTGAAGGCGTAGATGCTCGCCTGCAGCTGGTCACCGGCGATGAGACCGGCAAGAGCCTCATCTTCGCGCTCGAAGCCCTCGGCGCGGCTGCCGCTCTTGGCGGCCTGCAGCAGATCGAGCGCCACATAGGGGGACTTCGCGACCTCACCGATGCGGTTCACCAGCATCTTGCGGGCGATGCCGATGGCAACGTCCCACTTGACCCGGCGTTCGATCTTGCCGGGCGCGTTTGGACGCGACACCTTCGTGGTACCGGCGATCACCCCGTCGGCCCAGGCGATGGAATCTTCGAGGAACCGCGCCGACGTGAACATGACGTCCGCGATTCCGATCGCGAGGGCATCCGCTCCGGTGAGGGTGCGGTTGTTCTTGAGCGGGTTCTCGATGATGACCTTCAGGGCATTCTCAATGCCGATCAGGTTGGGCAGCAGGTAGGAGCCACCCCAGCCGGGGATCAGGCCGAGAAAGACCTCGGGTAATGCGATCGCCGGCACAGCCGCGTCGACCGTGCGGTAGCCCGCGTTGAGGCCGATTTCGAGCCCGCCACCGAGTGCGAGTCCGTTGATGAAGACGAACGACGGCACACCCAGCGTGTCAAGCTTGCCGAGGGCGTGGTGGCCGAGCTGGCTGAGCAGCTTGCCGGTGTCGAGCGAGGGGATTTCGGCTACCTTGCTGAGGTCCGCTCCGGCGGCGAGAATGAACGGCTTGCCGGTGACGGCGACGCCGTGTATCTCGCCGCGCCCGGCGCGAGCTTTCAGCTCGTCCATGGTGGCGGCGAACTCGAGCAGGGTAACCGGGCCGAGCGTGTTCGGCCGGGTGTGGTCACGCCCGTTGTCCAGGGTCACTAGGGCGAGGGTACGGCCGGCATCCAGTGGCACGTCGCGCACAAACGAGTGCGTGACGACCTCATCAGCGGAGATCCCAACGAGCGAGCTGAAATCGAGAGAATCGTAGTTGGTCATCGCTTCGCTGCCTTCTTGTTGAAGTGCGGGTTTTCCCAAATCACGGTGCCACCCTGGCCGAGACCGATGCACATGGCGGTGAGGCCGTAGCGCACCTTTGGGTGGCGCTCGAACTGGTGGGCCAGCTGGTTCATCAGGCGAACGCCCGAGCTGGCAAGTGGATGTCCCAGCGCAATCGCTCCGCCGTATTCGTTCACGCGCGGATCCTCGTCATCGATGCCGAAGTGGTCGAGGAACGAGATCACCTGCACGGCAAAGGCTTCGTTGAGCTCGAACAGGCCGATGTCGGTGATCGACAGGCCGGCCTTGCGCAGCGCCTTCTCGGTGGAGGGCACGGGGCCAAGGCCCATGACTTCCGGTTCGACGCCGGCGAAGGCGAAACTCGTCATGGTCATTTTCACGCCGAGGCCAAGCTCCTTGGCGGTGGCGCCGCTGGCCAGCAGGCAGGCGGATGCGCCGTCATTGAGCCCGGAGGCGTTGCCGGCGGTGACCCGTCCGTGGGAGCGGAAGGGAGTGCGCAGGCCTGCGAGTCCCTCCATGGTCGTCTCCGGGCGCGGCGCTTCGTCGCGCGTCGCCAGGCCCCACCCTGATTCGCTGCGGGTCGCCACCGAAATCAGGTCGGGCTGAATCATGCCAGCTTCGTAGGCCGCGGCGACCTTCTGCTGGCTGCGCAGCGCGAACCGGTCTGAACGTTCCTTGGTGTATTCGGGGAACCGGTCGTGAATGCGTTCGGCGGTCGCTCCCATGCTGAGGGCGTCTTCGCTGACCAGACGCTCGGACAGGAATCGCGGGTTCGGGTCGGCCCCGAACCCCATCGGGTGACGGCCCATGTGCTCGACGCCCCCGGCGATGGCGAGGTCGTAGGCACCGAAACCGATCGAGGACCCCATCATGGTCACCGCGGTCATCGCCCCGGCGCACATACGGTCGATCGCGAATCCGGGCACCGATTTCGGCAGCCCGGCCAGCAGCGCAGCCGTGCGACCAAGGGTCAGGCCTTGGTCGCCGGTCTGCGTTGTGGCAGCGATCGCAACGTCGTCGATACGCTCCGGGGGTACCCCCGGGTTGCGTTCCATCAACCCGATGATCGCCTTGACCACGAGGTCATCGGCTCTGGTATTCCAGTACATGCCCTTTTCGCCGGCGCGTCCGAACGGGGTGCGAACCCCGTCCACAAAGACGACTTCTGCTCTCTCGGCCACAATGCCTCCAGTAAGTGTTGGATCAGATTCGAATCGACCTGTCGGGTCGTTTCGATCCTAGGGTGGTGAAATTTCCCACCCGAATCGTTTGCCGGATCCTACGACTCCAGATCCGACACGGGATCGGCAACTTGTGGAACTGCTACAAAAGCATCCGCTATAAATTGTGCAGTCACGTCAACTTGCCAGCGTCGCGCCCCCAACTGGGTTAGCACTTCTCCGACGGATGCCGCATCCAGCGGCTCCGGCGGCGTCCACGCCACCCGACGCAGAAAGTCCGGGGTCAGCAGGTTCTCCAGGGGAATCGCCAACTCGTCGCTGACGGTCTGCAGCGCAGCCCTCGCCGCCTTGTAGCGCACGTCCGCCTCGGGGTTGCGGTCGGCCCAGGCGCGTGGTGGCGGGAGGGTGTCGTTGCTCGCCTTGAGCGGTGGCAACTCGGTGGTGACGCGGCCACGCTGAATGGCGGCCCACCACCGGTCGAGTTCGTTGCGACTCGACCGCCCGTTGAACTCGCGCAGGTCGGACAACGCCTGGCGGGTCGCGGGAAGCACCCGTGCCGCGGCGAGCAGGGAGGCGTCGGGAACCAGACGGCCGGGGGAGACATCCACGTCGCGGGCGAACTCGTCGCGGGCCAGCCAGAGTTCCCGAGCGACGGCGAGGTTGCGCTGGCCACGCAGCGAGTGCAGGCCGGACAGTCGGCGCCACGGGTCGACGCGGGCGGCCTTGGCCTCCTTGGCCAGGGTGGCGGCGAATTCCTGGTCGGCGATGTCGGTCTTGTCGGATTCCACCAACAGACCGACCATGCGGTCGCGCAGGTCGGGCAGTAGCTCCACGTCGAGGGCGGCGTAGACCAGCCACGATTCCGGCAGCGGCCGGGTTGACCAGTTCGCGGCGGAGTGTTCCTTGGCCAGGTGGATGCCCAGGAGCTCTTCCACCACGGTGCCCAGGCCGACGCGGGGGATACCGAGCAGGCGGGCAGCGAGCTCGGTGTCAAAGATGCGTGCCGGGTCAAGCCCGACCTCACGCAGGCAGGCGAGGTCCTGGCTGGCGGCGTGCAGAATCCACTCCGTGTCGGCGAGGGCCTCGTTCAGCTCGCTGAAATCGCCGATCGGCGGCGGGTCGAACAGAAACGTTCCGGCACCGCGACGGTAAATCTGAATCAGATAGGCGCGTTGCGAGTAGGTGAAACCGGATGCCCGCTCCGCGTCGACCCCGACCGGCCCGTTCCCGGCCGCCAGGGCGGCCGTGGCGGCGAGGTAGGCCTCGCGGGTATCCACGACCCGGTGCAGAGCGATGGTCTGGTTGGATTGCGATTCAGCCACGGGCTGCTCGGCGTGCTGACAACATGCTGACTCCTTCCCCAGCGGGAGGGAGTCCGGCGAGCATGCAGAGCAGCTCGCCCCACCCCTCGACGTGGGCGGTGAGATTGTGATCCAGGGGTGTCCACGACGCGCGCAGCTCAATCTGCGCGCCATCTCCCTGTTTGGCGAGTTCGCCAAAGCCTGACGAGATTATTTTAGTCGCCGTTCCCGACGCCGCGGTGTACTTGGCCTTGCGGGAGTTCAGGGCGTCGACCAGCCAGGCCCAGGTGACCTCGGCCAGAAAGGGATCGAGTCCGATTTCTACCTCAAGCGGTGCCTGCGCAAAGCATACGACGCGAAAAGCACCGTTCCATCCCTCGGGTTCATCCGGGTCGTACAGCAGAATGAATCGGCCGGTTCCGAGCTCGGAGTCTTTGCCGGGGCGCATCGGCGTGATATTGGCCGCCAGGGCGAAGGAATACGGTGCAAGCTGGGCCGGCGCGGAAATCTCGGTGACGACTAATTCGGCCCGACTCGTCGCGCGACGAATCATTGACAAAGCCGCGGCAAACTCCACGGGCAGCGATTGATCTGTTTCGGGCACGTCTGCAGACTAGAGTTTTTTCTGGGTGTTGTCCGTGAGGCACGCCGACCAGTTGGAGGTGCGGGTGAACGAGGCACAGCCCCCAAACGGGCGCGCAGAGGCTGCGCAGCGGTCGATTCTGGGGCCGATCCTGGCCGTCACGGGCCTGGCCGTCGCCGGTGCGGCCGTCGTCGGTCTCGCCACCAGCGCCATTCTCGCCGCGGTCATGGCCAAAACCATCATCACACCCCCGGCCAAACGCGCGGATGACACGCGGGTGTTCGCGGTCGACCTCGGGCGCGGCCTGATCACCCTGCAACGGCACCGTGATTCGGTGCTCCCGGGCGACTACAGCTTTTTCTTTGGCAACGACACCGGCCACGCCCGCGTCGGCGCGATCACCGATCGAACGGCCGCCACCGTCACCCGGCGTATCCTCGCTGTGGACTACGGCGACCTCCAGGCCGCCCGGCGCGGCCGGTTCAGCGGCTGGCTCTACACCGGCCCCGACGATCTCGGCTTCCCCTGGCACAGTGTCGCCGTCCCGACCGCACTTGGCCCGGCCCCTGCCTGGCTCATTCCAGCGGATGCCGCAGCTGCGGGTGGTCGCTGGGTGATCCAGGTGCACGGCCGGGCGGTACGCCGGGAGGAGGCGCTGCGGGCGGTGCCCGTGTTTCGAGCGGCCGGCTACACGTCGCTGCTCGTCTCCTACCGCAACGATGGGGACGCCCCGGCCAGCCCCGACGGGCGCTACGGGCTGGGCGACAC
This sequence comes from Cryobacterium sp. Hh38, assembly GCF_004403235.1. Classification (NCBI taxonomy): domain Bacteria; kingdom Bacillati; phylum Actinomycetota; class Actinomycetes; order Micrococcales; family Microbacteriaceae; genus Cryobacterium; species Cryobacterium sp. Hh38. The sequence goes on from NZ_SOHD01000002.1 coordinate 179,364, forward strand.
GGAGTGGGCCGACGTCGATGCGGCCATGAGCTTTGCCGCTGACCAGGGAGCGACCAGCGTCGTGCTGATGGGCTGGTCGATGGGGGGAGCGATCTGCCTGCAGGCCCTCACCCGCAGCGCACAGGCGCCGCTGATCGTCGGGGTGGTGCTGGAATCTCCCGTGATCGACTGGGCCGACGTCGTGGCCGCACAGGCCATCGATCGCCGGCTGCCGAGGCAGATCGCCCGCGGAGCAGTCGCGCTGATGGGGTCACGGCAGGGACAACGGCTGACCGGACTCGGAGCGCCGATCGACTTTGGGCGGCTCGACTTCGTGGCGCGCGCATGTAGCCTGCACCGGCCCATTCTGCTGCTGCACAGCGACGATGACGGTTTCGTTCCGGTCACCGGGTCGCGCCGCCTCGCCGACCGGCGGCCCGACTCGGTGACCTTCGTGGCGTTCACCGAGGCGCGCCACACCAAATTGTGGAACTACGACCCCGGCCGTTGGGACGCCGAAATCGCCGGCTGGCTGGCGCGGTTAACGCAGCGTTAACCGCGCCGAGCGTCACGCAGCCACACGCTCCCGCAATTGACGTTTGGCCCGGCCGAGCATCGCGCTCATGCCGCGCAGGCGCAGCGGTGAGACGGCCTCACTGAGTCCGATCGACTGCGGGTAGTCATCGGGAACGGCCAGCACCTGCTCCACGCTCAGGCCGTCGAGACCCTGCGCGAGGATCGACGCGAAGCCGCGGGTGGTGGGTGACTCGCGGGGAGCCGTCGCGTGCAGGTGGAACAAACCATCGGCATCCACTTCAACGAAGATGAAGACCGGCGACTGGCATTCGACGACGCGTTCGAGCAGATCGGGGTGATCCTGAAACTTCTGCGGAAGTTCCGGAAGTTCGTTGGCGAACTCGAGCAGCAACAGCAGTCGGTCCTTCTGCTCGAGGGCGAGGAAATCCTCCCGAATCTCGGCCAGCAGGTCCGCGGTCATCGGCGAGGTGCCGGAGCCGGGGCGTCGCCCGGCTCGGTGCCGACGGCGATCGGCACGGCGACGGCGTTGCCCCACTCGGTCCAGGATCCGTCGTAATTGCGCACATTCTCGAAACCGAGCAGGTGGGTCAGCACAAACCAGGTGTGGCTGGAGCGTTCGCCGATGCGGCAATAGGCGATCACGTCGTCGCCGTCGGTCAGTCCGGCCTCATCCCGATAGATCGCGTCGAGTTCACTGCGCGAGCGAAAGGTCGAGTCGGTGTCTGCAGCGCGAGCCCACGGCACAGAGGCGGCCGAGGGAATGTGGCCGCCGCGCAGGGCACCCTCTTCCGGGTAGGCGGGCATCGTCGTGCGGGCTCCGCTGTATTCCTCGGGGGAGCGCACGTCGATGAGCGGCTGTCCGAAATGGCCGAGTACGTCGTCTTTGAACGCCCGAATGGGAGCGTCGTCGCGTTCGACGACGGGGTAGTCGGTAGGGGTGACGTTCGAGGCGTCCGTGGTCATCTCGCGTTCCTCGGCGAGCCATTTCTCGCGGCCACCGTCAAGCAGGCGCACGTCGTCGTGACCGAACAGGGTGAAGACCCAGAGGGCGTAGGCGGCCCACCAGTTGCTCTTGTCCCCGTAGATGACGACGGTGCTGTCGCGGGCGATTCCCTTGCTCGACAGCAGGGCGGCAAAGGCGGCGCCGTCGATGTAGTCGCGGTTGACCTTGTCGTTGAGGTCGGTGTGCCAGTCGATCTTGACCGAGCCTCGAATGTGGCCGACTTCGTAGAGCAGCACGTCTTCGTCGGACTCGACCACCACGAGACCGGCATCGCCCCGGTGTTGGGCCAGCCACTGCGTGGAAACCAGTTTCGAGGGGTGCGCGTAGGCGGCGAATTTCTCGGTCGTGTCGAACGGGGCAGACATGTAACCTCCAGGTGGGCAGCGGATGCATTCGCAAGTCGGGTTGACCGCGGATTAGGCTTATCGATGCCCACCAGTTAAACCTACGCGGTGCCGGCACACTGCGCATTTTGGTTACACCGCGCATTTCGCAGAACGAAGAACGAGAACGGGCGTTTCAGCATGGCACCAGAGGCCCACGAAAAGGCACAGCACACGGTTCCGCAACTCGCCGACCGCACGCCGACGATCACCGGTCGCGAAATCGTGGCCGAGCTGGTGCCGCCTCCCCAGTTTGAACACGCCTCGTTTGAGAACTACCGCCCCGACCATGACTATCCGTCGCAGATGACCGCGGTCGAGAAACTCATCGAATTCGTTAACCCCCGCCCGGCCGGGTTCTTCTCCCGCCGCCGTCAGGCCAAGGAAGACCTGCCCGGCATCTACCTCGACGGCGGTTTCGGCGTCGGCAAGACCCACCTGCTCGCAGCGCTCTGGCATGCGGCGACCGGCCCCAAGTATTTCGGTACCTTCATCGAATACACCGCGCTGGTCGGTGCGCTCGGCTACCAGGAAACCATCAAGGAGCTGCGCAGCGCGAAGCTCATCTGCATCGACGAGTTCGAGCTCGACGATCCGGGCGACACCATGGTGATGACCCGGTTGCTCGGCGAACTCGTCGCCACCGGCACCCGGGTAGCCGCCACGTCGAACACCCCGCCGAACTCGCTCGGCGAGGGCCGGTTCGCCGCGCAGGACTTTCTGCGGGAGATTTCCGCAATGAGCGCCAACTTCGAGACCCTGCGCATCGACGGGCTCGACTACCGTCGTCGCAATGTGTCCGGCCAGGCCGTCTCCGTCGAACCCGAAGCCCGCGAACACCTGGTGAATACCCTCCTTCAGCGCGGTTCGAAGGTAACCGAAGACGACTTCGGTGCCCTCATGCGCCACCTCGGCACCGTGCATCCCTCCAAGTACGTCAAGGTCATTCGCGACGTCGAGGTCATCGCCATCCGCGGGGTGTACCTGCTGACCGATCAAACGGATGCCCTTCGCCTCGTGGCCTTCATCGACCGCGTCTACGACGCTGAAATTCCCATCGTCGCGAGCGGGCGCCCACTCAACGAGGTGTTCGACGACGAAATGATGGCGGGCGGCTACCGCAAGAAATACCAGCGCTCCCAGTCGCGTATGGTCGCCCTCACCACCGGTGAGCTACCGCCGCACACCGATTAGCGCACATTCACCGCGCACGACGCACGAAACGTGGCGTTAACAATTCACTCAGGCTCGTAACCGGCACGAAACACGTCGGAACGTTTGTTGTAACGGCCGCCTCAGATACTTGACTCGTATCCGAGGTGGCTCACTTCGCGTTACACCCTGCACATTCGAGACGCGTGAGGACAATCTATGGATACCGGAAGCATTGCATGGGGGCTGACAGCCACCGCACTGGTGTTGTTTATGACACCGGGTGTTGCCTTCTTCTACGGCGGACTGGTCAAGGCCAAGAGCGTCATCAGCATGATGATGATGAGCTTCGGCGCATTGGGTCTCATCAGCGTGCTCTGGATTCTCTATGGCTTCAACATGAGCGCTGTCGGCAGCCCCACTCAATTCGCCGGAAACCCGTTCTCGGACTTCGGCCTGGGCCAGCTCGCCATGGGCGAGACCGGCAGCATCGATCTGCTCGGTGCCACCTACGGTGCCACCTTCGCCATCATCACCGTTGCCCTGATCAGTGGCGCGGTCGCCGACCGGGCCAAGTTCGGGTCCTGGATGATCTTCGCCGGCGTCTGGGCGACCCTCGTCTACTTCCCTGTCGCGGCCTGGGTCTGGGGCGGTGGCTGGATCATGAAACTGGGTGAGACGCTGAGCCTCCCGGGCGTCATCGACTACGCCGGCGGCACCGCGGTGCACATCAACGCCGGTGCAGCTGCTCTCGCCCTCGCGCTGGTTCTCGGCAAGCGGGTCGGCTTTCAGAAGGGCATCACCAAGCCGCACAACGTGCCGCTCGTGCTCATCGGTGCCTCCATTCTCTGGTTCGGCTGGTTCGGCTTCAACGCCGGCGCCGAATGGCTCAACGGCCTCGCCAACGTTGGCATCATTGTCGTCAACACCCTCGGTGCCACCGCAGCGGCCATCCTCGCCTGGATGCTGGTCGAGAAGTTCAAGGACGGCAAGGCCACCTCGGTCGGTGCAGCATCCGGTGCCGTTGCCGGACTTGTCGCCATCACCCCGGCCTGCGCCAACCTCGAGCCCGGCTGGGCACTGCTGCTGGGTGCCGTCGCCGGTGCCGTCTGCGCCCTCGCCGTCGAACTCAAGTTCAAGCTCGGCTTCGACGACTCGCTCGACGTGGTCGGCATCCACCTCGTCGGCGGCATCATCGGCACCCTGTACCTCGGCTTCTTCGCCATCGGTACTGGCCTGTTCACCGGTGGCGGCCTCGGTCAGCTCGCCGTGCAGGCTATCGCGGCCTTCTCGGTCCTCGTCTACTCCTTCGTCATCGCGTACCTGCTTGGTCTCGCGATCGAGAAGACCATCGGTTTCCGCATCAAGAACGAAGATGAACTGGCCGGAATCGACACCAGCGTCCATGGTGAGGAGGGCTACGCCCTCGAGCGTGTCTAGGCTTTGAACAGTCCCGACTGGTCGGGTAACGGGCGGTACGGAAGCGGGATCATCCGCTTCGGTACCGCCTTTCTGCGTACCCGCCCACGGTGCCGCCGGTGAACGGATGCGGCGGGTGAACGGATGCCGCGGGCTCACCGAACTGCGGCGAATGGATACCGCGGGCACTGCCGCAACTGCGGGTGAGCGGATGCCGCTGACTCAGCCGCGAACGCAGGTGCCGGACGAGACCGGGGCGTTCCGGCCCGGTGCCTCGTTGATGACCGGCTGAACCTCATCGAGCGCGAGCGCGTAGCCGACATTGTCGGTGTTGGACGCCTTGGCAAAGATGACGCCCACGACGAGGCCGGACTCGCTCAGCAGCGGACCGCCCGACTCGCCCTGCTGCACGTCGGACGCCACGGTGTACACTTGGCGCGGCGTCGGGTCCTGGCCGTAGATGTCGGCGACGCTGATGGTGCCGAGCGAGATAACCTGGGCCGGGTCGGAGACGTACGGACCGCCGAAGGGGTACCCGTCGGCGACCGCGCCACTGCCCGCGGAAAGATCGGCGCCGACAGTGAGTGGGGCTGCGCCGAGTCCAGGCACCGAAATGACGGCGAGGTCATCGACCGGGTCGAAGTAGACGATTTCCCCGGCCAAAGCCTCACCGGACGGCGTCTCAATCACGGGCTGGTTCACCCCGGCCACGACGTGGGCGTTGGTGATGACGCGGCCGTCGGACACCACGAATCCGCTGCCCGACTGGCTCTGGCCACAGGCGTAGGCCGTTCCGGTGATGCGTACGACGGACTGCGCGGCCACGGCCAGGGCCGGGCTGCTGGTGTCGGCCTGGGCAGCATCCGGTGTCGGGCCGGTGAAGGCGTCGACGATGCGCGGCAGACCTTGGGACACCGCAACGGAGCGAAGTTGCGCGAGGAGGGCCTTGACCCGGTCAGGGGTCGCCGAGTCGATGCGGGACACCACGGTAGATTCAGCGATGGCGGGGGAGAGGAATGGTATGCCCAGGGCACCGATGCTAAACGCGACCATCGACGCCACGAGCGCCGAGGCGACCGCAGCGAAGGCTGCACCGAGTACGCGGTTGATCGTACCGAGCGGGGAACGCTTCGATTTGCGGCCGACCATGCTGCCGGCGGAAGCACCGACCGAGTGTCCAATGAGTACGAGCAGAACGGCCACGGCGATCGTGCCGGGGGTGCGCCATTCCGGCGCGGGAATCCAGCCGCCGACCAGCGGTACCACGAAGAAGGCGGCGAATCCACCGGCGACCGCGCCGATTATGCCGGTCAGGCTGCGCAACAGACCGCTGCGGTAGCCGTTGACGAGGGCGACGACCAACAACAGAATGAGCAAGAGGTCGAGCACGGTTGAGCCTGGCATTCGTCTCCCTTAGTTGATGCTGCACGTGTTGTTTGGTCACGATCTCGTATTGTTCATGGTTACACAGGCCTCCTTCGCGATTGCTGAGCGCAGCCGGCGCCCCGCGTGCTTTCCCGGCCGATCAACAGGCGCGGGGCACGCAAAACTGAAGTATCGTGAACCGACTACCGACGTCGGCCCGAAAGGACAGCGGTGACTCCAGCAGAGTCCTTGCCCATCTCCACGATCGCACCGCCCCTGGCCGGGCGGGCCGTGGCCAGCCAGCGCTGGTCGCACCTGGTGTTTCTGCATTGGCGAGTGGATGCTGCGCTGATCGCGCCGCTCCTGCCCAGCGGCCTGGTTCCCGATGAGCATGACGGATCGAGCTGGGTGGGCCTGATCCCGTTCGTCCTCGATCGCGCGACCGTTCTCGGGAGCCCGCCGATTCCGTACTTCGGCACCTTTGTCGAGGTAAACGTGCGCCTCTACGCCGTTGACGCCCGGGGGCGTCGCGGCGTTGTGTTCGTATCGCTGGAGGCCAGCCGCCTCGCTGCCGTGCTCGCGGCGCGTGCGCTGTTCTCGCTGCCCTACATCTGGTCGCGCACGCGGCTCTCGGTTGATTCCGAACAGTACCGGTACACCGCGACGCGCCACCGCGACCGGACCGCGCACACCGAGGTGGTGGCTCGGCCGGGTTCAGTCGCCGTGTTGGATGACCCGTTGGCCGATTTTTTGACCGCGCGCTGGGCCCTGTTCACAAGCATCCGTGGTCGCATCGTGCACCTGCGCAACCATCATGAGCCGTGGCCGTTATACCGTGCCGAGCTCCTGAGTATTGACGACACCCTGCTGGCCGCAGCCGGTTTCCCCGGTCTGGCCGATCGCGCTCCCGACTCTGTGCTCTACTCGCCCGGCGTGACGACCTGGTTCGGACGGGGCAACTGACCGGGTGGGCGTACTCAGAGAGTTCTGGAAAAATGTTCTGATCGACCACGATACTGAAGGAGTACACCATGGGATTTCTTGATTTTCTGCTCGGCCGCAAGGAGCAGGCACCCACCGACGATCGGCCAGTGCGGTCGAATAGCGTTCCGGTCCGCAGTGAGGATGAGATCGCCGTCGAGCGCTACCAGTACCTGCTGCGCACCGCACCGCCCGAGACCATCGAGAAGGTGCACACCGAGGCGTTCTCCAAATTGACCGAGGAACAGCGCGATATTCTCTTTCGCCAGCTCACCGAGAACCTCGAACCGAGTGAGCGTCCAGCGGATGCCGCACCGGCCCACCTGGCCCAGGCGGCGACCCGGGCCGAGCTCCGCGAGCCGGGCACGCTCACCCGTACCTTCGGAAACCAGAACGGCATGGGCTTTGGCAGCATGGTCGGCGGATCACTGCTCGGTACGGTCGCCGGTTTCGTCATCGGATCGGCGCTGGTCAGCTCCTTCATGCCGATGGACGGTGGCGGCACAGATGCCGGTGCCGACGCGAACAGCGAGACCAACGCCGATTCGGGCCGCGACTCCGGTGGAGACGCTGGAGGAGATTTCGGCGGCGGCGACTTCGGTGGAGACTTCGGGTTCTGATTTCCCAGGGCCGCTAGTGGACGGCGGCGATGGCCTCACCAACGGGAACGTCGCCGTCGGTGAACTCAATGAACTTGCCGATGCTGTTGTCGCTCGCGAGCACGGCTGCGGCGACGAGCGCGACGTTCTCGCGTGAGGTGTCGCCGCCCGTGCCGTCGGACCCCACCATGATGGAACCGCTCGCGGCGTCGAGGGTCAGCGCGCTCGGTCCGAGGATGGTCCAGTTCAGTGAGGTTGCTCGCAGGTAGTCGTCGGCTGCCGCCTTGGCCTCGTAGTAGGCGAACATGCCGTCGTCGGGGGAGGCACCGTGGTTGGCGCGCGATCCCTTATAGGAGACCATCACGTAACGGTAGATGCCGGCCCGCGCTGCGGCGACCATTGAGCGGATGGCCGCATCTCGGTCGACCGCATAGGTGCGCTCAGCGCTTCCCCCGCCGGCCCCGGCGGACCACACGATGGCGTCGTGGCCGGCCAGGAGGGTCGTGAGCTGATCGGTGGACAGATTCTCGACATCCGCTTGCAAGGGGGTTGCGCCGGTCGCCGAAACGTCGGCGGCATGCTCGGGGTTGCGGATGAGGGAGCTGACCTCGTGGCCGGCAGTCGTGAGCAGACGGGCCAGGTGGAGGGCAACTTTTCCGTGCCCGCCGATGATTGCAATATTTGTCATGTGATTAAGCCTGTCACGATTGGCTGCCCGCAGCGCTCAGGGTTGAAGAAAACCCAGCAGTATCGCGGCGAGCGTAACGCAGCCCAGTTGGACGCCGAGAAAGACGGCCACCCAGAACAGCCCTGGAATGTGGGTGAGCCGAGCCAGCTGGTCGGCGTCAGACGATGTCCCGGCCCTGCGCGACCGGGACTGTTGCAGCTCGAGGGACGTGCGCAGCGCACCGAGCAGGAGAAATGCCGTGACCAGTAGGGCGAACACGCCCTGTACCTGCGGCGTGCCGAACCAAGAGACACCGAAGACGATGGCACCCGTGACGGCGACTGACCAGAGCCCGAACCAGTTGCGAATCTGCACGAGCAGTAGCGCGAGCGCCGCGAGCAACGCCCAGAGCAATCCCAGGTCGTACCCCCGGCTGAGTAGCCAGGCAGCGCCAAGGCCGAGCAGCGCGGGGGCGGGGTAACCGGCCAACAGGGTGAAGATCATGCCCGGCCCGCTCGGGCGACCGCGGCTCACGGTGAGTCCTGAGGTGTCCGAATGCAAGCGGATGCCGCCCAACCGCCGCCCACAGACCACCGCGACGACTCCGTGGCCGCCCTCGTGCACGATGGTGATGGCGTGCCGGGCCAGGCGCCATACCGGCGGAAAAAACACGATAGCCGCGGCCGCCGCCACGGTCAGCCACGCGGTGAGGGGGGCGAGCGCGGCGTGCGGAGTCGTCATGCGCTGCCAGATGTCGAGGAGCAGGTCCATGCGTCTCAGACTAGGTGTCTGCCGAGCAGCCCTGGATAGCTGGGGCGGCGAGTAAATGCCACCGTGCGACGGCGTGCTTCGGGAGGAACACGCACAGGGGGTGCGTAAGCGAGATGGGCCGCTGGACACTGGTTCCATGGAGAAACGCACGGAACGGCAGAATATCCACGAAATTATCGAGCGGCTGACGGCGCAGTTTTTGCTGGTTGCGCGATCGCGAGTTGACCAAGCCGTTGAACTCGAATACGTGAAATTGAACGGCAGGCCGGTTCGTCAGTACGGTTCCAATCTGGTCGAGCACGCTGCGAAGGCCCGCCTCGCCCAGGTCGCCGTGGTCAACGTCGCTGCCTGAGGACGGCGTGAATCAGGCGACTTAACCACGAAAAGCCTCGATTTCTCGGGGCTTTTCGTGTATTCGCGGTGGGCGATGCGGGACTTGAACCCACGACCTCTTCCGTGTGAAGGAAGCGCGCTACCAGCTGCGCCAATCGCCCAATTGCACTCACACCACAAACCAAAGTTGCTGGTGCGACTTTTGATACTAGCCCAGACTGGCGGGTCGCCGCACATCGACGCCGCTCGCGGTGTGGCGCGGGCCACCCCCGCACCAGCTCGACGGCACAGCCACGTTGCGCGGGAGCTTCGCCGCTGCGCGGGAGACGGCGGAACTGGCGCAGGTCCAGCGCAGCGTGTTGCGCGAGTGTTGTGGCCAGGGCCCTTACTCCTGGCGCAACTCCCGCGCCGCCCGCACCCCACCCACGCCACCCCCCGCGCAACACGCCGTAAAAGCCTCGGTTTGGTTTCCGTCTGGCTATTCAGCTAGAGTCTCTGAGTACGCAGAAATGCGAACAGTTGCGGATGTGGCGCAGTGGTAGCGCATCACCTTGCCAAGGTGAGGGTCGCGAGTTCGAATCTCGTCATCCGCTCGAATGAACTGGAATCGCACCTTTGGGTGCGGTTCCAATTCGTTTGGTATGAACCCAACTGGTGGATTGGCCGAGAGGCGAGGCAGCGGCCTGCAAAGCCGTTAACACGGGTTCGAATCCCGTATCCACCTCAATTCCTGGTGCATTCGCCGAGAACTGTATTGCAGAGACACCGTAATTCCCAGAATCTTGGGCGATTGGCGCAGCGGTAGCGCGCTTCCCTGACACGGAAGAGGTCACTGGTTCGATCCCAGTATCGCCCACACAGCGTTTGAAGAAACACGAAAACCCCGGTCAAACGGGGTTTTTTTGTACGCAAAACCGGCCGTGCACTATCTGGGCAACACGCCGGCTGGTGTGCCCTTGTGCAGCATCCACTGCCCGCGTAGTTTTGCGCGCAGGAGGTGAGTGCAATGCGCGCCACAGAGGGAGATCGGATTGTCATTCGCGGCAAAACGGTGGAACGGCCGGACCGTCGCGGCGAGATACTTGAGGTTCGCGGGATCGACGGCGGGCCGCCGTACCTCGTATTGTTCGACGACCGGCACGAGAGCATCGTGTATCCCGGTGCCGACTTCGTGATCGAACGTTCGTCGGAGTCGGTTTAGGTCAGCGCCTGATTTGCGCGTCGGCCAACCCGCGAAAGCGGATGCCGCGCCCAGGTCGCCGGGAGAGGGTGAGAGTTCAGCGACGCTGAACTCTCACCCTCTCCCGTTACCGAATTACCCGCACCAATCGCGGCAGGGTCAACGCCGGAGCGTACTTCGTCGTACCCAGATAGCGGGCCACGAGCGCGTGCGTGCCCACCTTCAATGACGTGTACTTGAACGTGGCTGAACCCTTCGAAAGCGCTACCGGCTGGCCGACCTTGGTCGCCACGTCATAGAACTGCACGAACCCGGTCACCGTTCCGGCCGCTGAAGTGAATGTCGCTGTGGCCGAGACGGGCGTTCCCACGTGCACATCACCCCGGGGCATGACGGTCAGCGTTCGACTTACCCTGGCCGGCTTCGCCACGACCGTGACAACCACTGTTGGTGAGGTCGATGGGCTGTAGAAGACGGCGAAACTCTCCGCCGTGATGCGGTGCACCCCCACGGACAACCTCGTCGTCGTGATCGTCGAATGCCACTCGCCGAATACCTGGTCGCCGACCAGCGGTCGGCCATTGTCGAAGAAGGCGATCTCTTCGCTGGAACGATCACCGTCCAGGGCGCGGCCCTGACTGTCCGTGACGGCTGCGGTGAAGGTGATGCGCTGGCCGGCCGTGATGGTGCCGGACGGCGTCGCGGTCAGGGTCGTTTTGGTGTCGGGTCCGGTCGGCACGAAGTAGTTAAAGGTTTTCGATGCCGGGGAAAAGTTTCTATCCCCGAGATAGTCCACTCGAAACTGGCGCGTACCGGCCTTGCTGGGGTAGGCATCGGAGAAGAAGATGCCGGCCGTGTCGCTCGGCAGGAGCGCGGGTGTCTCGGTGCGGTTACCGGGCTCAATCGACACGACGCGCACACTTCCCGTCGGAACGGCGGTGGCGGGGGCAACGGCCGAGATCTCGCCGTAAACGGATGCCGCCTGGCCGGCAAAGTAGAAGTCAAAGGTGCCAGCCTCAATGCTGACCGTACCCCGCCCCGGGGAAAGGGCCGGGGCATCCGTTGCTGCCGATGCGGCGGGTGCGACGATCAAGGCACCGAGCACGGACGCAATCACCAGTGCCGACAGGCGCCAGGAACGCTTCGCGCCGCTGCGGGCCGCTGGGGTTGGGTGAGGTAAAATTGTCATGGCACGTTTCTTTGCGGTCGGTGGTGCTCGGACCCCCAAATCACGGACAAAGTACTCCGATATCGGCTCGGTTTGTAGGGCGTGCGAGCGCTATCGCTGTCTCTCAGTCGCTCAACCGACGATCAGCCCGGCGCACGCCGCTAAAGTTGATGGGTAGGCAAACAACAGGGAGTAATACACGTGGCTGACGGCTTTGCGCTTTTCACCGACCGATCCGTTGTCGCAATGCGCGTCAACGGTGAGTTGAAAGATCTGGCGGCCACCGTGTTGCCGACGGATGCTGTCGAACCGGTCACCATAGATTCTCCCGATGGCCTGAATATTCTGCGCCACTCGGCCACCCACGTGCTGGCCCAGGCCGTGCAGACCGTCAACCCGGCCGCCCGCCTCGGCATCGGCCCATTCGTCACCGACGGCTTCTACTACGACTTCGATGTGGCCGACCCGTTCACCCCCGAGGACATCAAATCGCTCGAAAAGGCGATGGACCGCATCATCCGCCAGGGCCAGCGGTTTGTGCGTCGCGTCGTCACCCACGACGAAGCCCGCGCCGAACTGGCCGCCGAACCCTACAAGCTCGAACTCATCGGCATCAAGGGCGGTCCCGGTGAGGGCGACGCTGTCGCCAACAACAGCCCGACCGCCGACGACGAGTCGGTCGAGGTCGGCGGCGCCGAGCTGACCATCTATGACAACGTCGACCCTAAGTCCGGGGAAACGGTCTGGAAGGACCTCTGCCGCGGCCCACACCTGCCCAACACCCGCATGATCGGCAACGGCTACTCACTCACCCGCCTGGCCGCCGCCTACTGGCGCGGCTCAGAGAAGAACCCGCAGCTGCAACGCATCTACGGCACCGCTTGGCCCACCAAGGACGAACTGCGCGCCTACCAGGCCCGTCAGGAAGAGGCGGCCAAGCGCGATCACCGCAAGCTCGGTGCCGAACTCGACCTGTTCAGCTTCCCGGAGGAGATCGGCTCCGGCCTGGCCGTGTTCCATCCCAAGGGCGGGATCATTCGGCAGGAGATGGAGAGCTACTCCCGCAAACGCCACGCCGAGGCTGGCTACGATTTCGTCTATTCACCGCACATCACCAAGTCGACCCTGTTCGAAACCTCCGGCCACCTCGACTGGTACCGCGAAGGCATGTTTCCCCCGATGCACCTCGACGAGGAACGTGACGACACCGGTCACGTCACCCGCCAGGGCGTCGACTATTACCTCAAGCCGATGAACTGCCCGTTCCACAACCTCATCTTCAAGTCAAGTGGCCGCAGCTACCGTGACCTACCGATGCGCTTGTTCGAATTCGGATCGGTCTACCGTTACGAGAAGTCCGGCGTGCTCAACGGCCTTACCCGCGTTCGCGGCATGACCCAGGACGACGCCCACATCTACACCACCAAGGAAGGCATGAAGGAGGAGCTCACCAGCACCCTCAACTTCGTGCTGCAGCTGCTCGCCGACTACGGACTCGAGGACTACTACCTCGAACTCTCCACCAAAGACCCAAAAAAGTTCGTCGGCAGCGACGAAGCCTGGGACGAAGCCACCGAGACGCTCCGCGAGGTCGCCGAAGCCTCCGGTCTCGATCTGGTCGCCGACCCGGGTGGAGCGGCCTTCTACGGCCCCAAGATCTCGGTGCAGGCCAAGGACGCCATCGGGCGAACCTGGCAGATGTCGACCATTCAGCTCGACTTCAACCTGCCCGAACGGTTCGACCTCGAATACACCGCGAATGACGGCAGCCGCCAGCGCCCGGTCATGATTCACCGCGCCCTGTTTGGCTCGATCGAGCGCTTCTTTGCCGTGCTCACCGAGCACTACGCCGGGGCGTTCCCGGTCTGGCTGGCCCCGGTGCAGGTTGTCGGTATTCCCGTCTCCGAGCAGTACGGCCCCTTCCTCGACGACGTGATCGCCACCTTGAAGAAGGCCGGCGTGCGCGCCGAAGTCGACCATTCTGACGATCGCATGCAGAAGAAGATCCGCACTCACACCAAGGCCAAGGTGCCGTACCAGCTCATCGTGGGCGAAGATGACCAGGCCAACGGCGCGGTGAGCTTTCGCTTTCGCGATGGGACGCAGCAGAATGGGGTGCCGGTAGACGAGGCCGTGCGCATCATCGTGGAGTCGATCGAGAACCGTGCGCAGGTGACTACGACTCCGGTCGCCCCGGTCGCCCCGGTTGCCCCCGCTGTGGCCGAAGTGCAGGCCTAGCGTGTCGGCGATTCCGGCCGATCGGCTGCGCGGTTCCGACGCGCTCGGCGCGGGTGCCAACGAAACCGATGCAGAATTCGCGGGTGTTCCGGATGCCTTCCAACGGCTCTGGACGCCGCACCGGATGGTCTACATCCAGGACGGGCAGCAGCCGCACCCCGACGACTGCCCGTTCTGCATCGCGCCGACCCTGGACGACGAGAAGGCGCTGATCGTGGCGCGCGGCACCCATGCCTACGTGCTGCTCAACCTTTTTCCGTACAACAGCGGCCACCTGCTGGTCTGTCCGTATCGGCACGTCGCCACCTACGACCAGGCCACTCCGGAGGAGATCGCCGAAATCGGCGACTTCACCCAGATCGCCATGCGGGTGCTCACCCAGGTGTCGAACTGTGACGGCTTCAACATCGGTATGAATCAGGGACGTATCGCCGGGGCCGGCATCGCCGAGCACCTGCACCAGCACATCGTGCCGCGCTGGGCCTTAGACTCGAATTTTTTTCCGATCATCGCCGGCACCAAGGCCATCCCGCGCCTGCTCGGCGAAGTTCGGCGCGAAATTGCCGACGGCTGGCCGGGCGCGTTGACTCCCTCGGCCGCCACGGCAGCTTCCCTCTAGTTTTGCTCTAGGCCGGGCAGCGTGCTGGCACGCCCCGGTCATCCGTTCGACCGACACCAGCCGCCGACCAGACCACCACCGCGCAAGGAATATAATCGTAGCTATGACTCAATCAAACTCTGCCGAACAAGTTGGCTCGAGCCGCGTCAAGCGGGGACTCGCCGAAATGCTTAAGGGCGGCGTCATCATGGACGTCGTCACCGCTGCCCAGGCTCGCATTGCTGAAGACGCCGGCGCTGTAGCCGTCATGGCGCTCGAACGCGTTCCCGCCGATATCCGCTCGCAGGGTGGAGTTGCCCGTATGAGCGACCCTGACCTGATCGACAGCATCATTGCCGAGGTCAACATCCCGGTCATGGCGAAGACCCGCATCGGCCACTTCGTTGAGGCGCAGATTCTTGAGGTGCTCGGCGTCGACTACATCGACGAGTCCGAAGTGCTCAGCCCGGCCGACTACGTCAACCACATCGACAAGTGGAACTTCACCATTCCCTTCGTTTGTGGTGCCACCAATCTCGGTGAGGCACTCCGCCGCATCAACGAGGGTGCGGCCATGATTCGCTCCAAGGGCGAAGCCGGCACCGGCGACGTCTCCGAGGCCACCAAGCACATTCGCACCATTAACGGAGAAATTCGTCGTCTCGGTTCGCTGAGCAAGGAAGAGCTGTACGTTGCCGCCAAGGAGCTGGCGGCGCCGTACGAACTGGTGGCTGAGATCGCCGCAACCGGAAAGCTGCCCGTTGTTCTCTTCACTGCAGGAGGTGTGGCCACCCCGGCCGACGCCGCCATGATGATGCAGCTCGGTGCTGACGGCGTGTTCGTTGGCTCCGGCGTCTTCAAGTCGGGCAACCCCGAACAGCGTGCCGCCGCCATCGTGAAGGCTGTCACTTTCTACGACGACGCCAAGGTCATCGCTGAGGTCTCCCGCGGTCTCGGTGAGGCCATGGTCGGCATCAACGTGTCGGACATCCCCGCACCGCACCGCCTCGCTACGCGCGGCTGGTAGCCCGACCGTTCGTGACGATTCTCTCGATGGGCACCCGACCGGCAGAGGCCGCTGTACCGGCAGGTCTGCGGGTCGGGGTGCTCGCCCTGCAGGGCGACTTTCGTGAGCACGCGCAGGTATTGCGCGCGCTCGGCGCGAACGTCGTCCTGGTGCGCCGTCCGGAAGAATTGCTCCAGGTCGACGGTCTGGTCATTCCGGGCGGCGAATCGAGCGTCATGGACAAGCTCGCCCGTACCTTCGGCCTCGCCGAACCGCTCCGCGCAGCCATCCGCGGCGGGCTGCCGGTCTATGGAACCTGCGCGGGGCTGATCATGCTCGCCGACACGATTCTCGGTGGCATGAACGGCCAGCAGAGCCTCGGCGGACTCGACATCGCCGTGCGCCGCAACGCCTTCGGTTCGCAGACCGCTTCCTTCGAGACCGACCTGGACATTCCGGCGCTCGGCGAGAAGCCCGTGCACGCGGTGTTCATTCGGGCGCCGATCGTGGAGACCGTCGGACATCGGGCGACCGCACTGGCCACCCTCGCCGACGGCCGCTGCGTCGCCGTGGAACAAGGCAACCTGCTCGGCACCTCTTTTCATCCGGAAATCACCGGCGAATACCGTTTTCACCAGTATTTCCTGCAGAAATTGGTCGCCGCCGCCCGCTGATGCCAGGCCCAATTGTGCCGCGCGCGCGAGTGTGGCTAGGGTTCAGACATGACTCAGACAACCGGTGGTCAACGATGACCCGATATGTAGCACTGCTCCGTGGCATCAACGTCAACGGCATCACCATCGCAATGAGCGATCTCGCCGACACATTTCGCGAACTCGGCTTCACCGACGTCAAAACGGTGTTGGCGAGCGGCAATGTAATCTTCAGCATCGACAGTCCGCTCGTCGACACTCCGCTGATTAACAAAGTGGATGCCGCAGCCCTCAAGGCGCGCATCGAAGCCGCCCTGACGGCTCGCTTCGAGTACGAAGCATGGATCGTGCTCGTCGACGCCGAATCGCTCGACCGCATCGTGCGCTCGTACCCGTTCGACGCCGACCGCGACGGCTGGCACCCCTATGTCATGTTCTCCTCCGACCCCGGCCACCTCAGTGAGCTGGCCGGACACGCCAAGGAACTCGATGCCACCGACGAACGCATCGAACTCGGCCACGGCGTGCTGTACTGGGAGGTGCGCAAAGCCGTCGGCATCAAGAGTGCCTTCAGTAAGAAGAGCGCCAAGCTCAAGTACCGCGACACCACCACCACCCGCAACCTGCACACGCTGCACAAGCTGCTGGAAGTCACACCGGGATAGACTGAGTCGGCACCAAGCGTGCACCGACTTCGCAGCGATCATCAGAGCCTGATCGAGCACAACTCATTCGAACACAGCTTGTTCGAGCACAACAACGGGAGATGTATGTCCGGGCATTCCAAATGGGCCACCACCAAGCACCAGAAGGCGGTCACCGACTCCAGACGAGCCAAGGCGTTCGCCAAGCTCATCAAGAACATTGAGGTTGCGGCCCGCCTGGGCGGCGCTGACCTCTCGGGTAACCCGACGCTGGTCGATGCCATTCAGAAGGCCAAGAAGACCTCCGTGCCCAACGACAACATCGACCGCGCCGTCAAGCGTGGTGCCGGGCTGTCTGGCGAACAGGTTGACTACACAACCATCATGTACGAGGGCTATGCCACGCACGGTGTCGCGATCATGATCGAGTGCCTCACCGACAATAAGAACCGTGCTGCCGCCGAGGTACGCACCGCAATGGCCCGCAATGGGGGAGCCATGGCCGACCCGGGCAGTGTCGCCTACAACTTCCACCGCAAGGGTGTCGTCGTGGTCAAGCACCTGCCCACGATCACCGAAGACGACATCATGCTCGCCGTGCTCGACGCCGGCGCAGAAGAGGTCATCGACGAGGGCGAGACCTTCGAGATTCACTCTTCCGTTGGCGACCTCGTCGCCACCCGCACCGCGCTGCAGGCCGCCGGCATCGACTATGAGTCCGCCGATATCGCCTTCATCCCGTCGCTCAAAGTCGAAGTCGACGCCGAAACCGCCCGCAAGGTGTTCCACCTGATCGACGCGATGGAAGACCTCGACGACGTGCAGAACGTCTATTCCAACTACGACCTGTCGGCCGAGGTACAGGCCGCACTCTCGAGCGAGTCCGAGTAGTTCGATGGCGGTCCGGGTTCTCGGCATCGACCCGGGCCTCACCCGCTGCGGTGTCGGCGTGGTCGATGTCGAAGGCAACCGTTCGGCCCGCCTGGTGGACGTGACCGTGCTGCGCAGCGCGCCCGACCTGCCCCTGGAGCAGCGGCTGCTGCTGCTGTCGCAGGGCCTCGAAGAGATGCTCGACCGGCACCGGCCGCAATTCATCGCCATCGAACGGGTTTTCGCCCAGCACAACGTTCGCACGGTCATGGGAACGGCCCAGATCAGTGGGGTGGCCCTGTTGCTCGCCGCCCAGCGCGGACTGCCGGTGACCCTGCACACCCCGAGCGAGGTGAAGGCGGCCATCACCGGGTACGGGTCCGCCGACAAGCAGCAGGTCGGCACCATGGTCGCGCGCATTCTCGGGCTCACCGAAATTCCTAAGCCCGCCGATGCAGCGGATGCCCTGGCCCTCGCGATCTGCCATGCCTGGCGCACCGGCGCCTCCGGCGGCACGCTGCCGACCGTCGTCTCGGTCAAAGCGGCCACAGGAACGCCTGCCGCGCTGACCCCGGCGCAAAAGGCCTGGCGTGCCGCCGAACGCGGGTCGGTGCCAGCGGTGTCGGCGGTGCCCCGTAGTCTTAAGCGGTGATCTCTTCCGTACGTGGCCTTGTCCTGTCTGCCGTGGGCTCAACCGCCAGCTCATCAACGGTGGTAATCGAGGTCGGGGGAGTCGGCCTCGGGGTGCAGGTGACGCCGGCTACCGCCCTCGGCGTGCGCATCGGTGACGAGGCGCGCCTTGCGACCACGCTCATCGTGCGCGAAGATTCCCTTACCCTCTACGGTTTTCCCACGGCTGATGAACTCGCCGTGTTCGAACTGCTGGTCGGCGTCACGGGGGTTGGCCCCAAATCCGCCCTCGGCGTGCTCGCCGTGCTCAGCCCCAACCAGATCGGGCAGGCCGTCAATGCAGACGACGACGCAGCCTTCCGCAAGGTCAGCGGCATCGGTCCCAAGACCGCGAAACTCATCGTGCTCTCCCTCGCCGGAAAAATCGCCGTCAGCGCCGAAAGCGCCCCGACTCGCCGACCCGGCGCTACCTCGGTCGCCGCGAGCGTGCAGGCTGCCCTGATCGGTCTGGGCTGGTCCGAACGGGTCGCCGCTGAGGCCGTCGATGAAGCCCTCACCGAGCTGGCGGACGCTGCCGGCGCCGATTCCGCGCCGCCGACCGTCGCCGCTGTGCTCCGGCTGGCCCTCGGCCGCCTCGGCCCGGCGGCGCACCACGCCACCGGGTCTGCAGCTGCGTCGACCGGTTCGGGCCGTTCGTGACCACGGACCCGGGCGTCGAGCTCAGTAACCCCTCGCTCGAAAGCGAATCCGAGCTCGCCTTCGAGGGCGCGCTGCGCCCGGCGAGCCTGGCCGAATTCGTCGGCCAGAAGAAGGTGCGCGGGCAGTTGCAGCTGCTGCTGACCGCCGCGACGATGCAGAACCGCACGCCGGACCACATCCTCCTGGCAGGCCCGCCCGGCCTCGGAAAGACCACCCTCGCCATGATCGTTGCCTACGAGGGCAACCGGCCGCTGCGCATGTCGAGCGGACCGGCCATTCAACACGCCGGTGATCTCGCTGCGGTGCTGTCCTCACTGGTTCCCGGTGAGGTGCTGTTCATCGATGAAATTCACCGCATGGCGCGATCGGCCGAAGAGATGCTCTATCTCGCGATGGAAGACTTTCGCATCGACATCATGGTGGGCAAGGGCGCCGGGGCCACCTCGGTGCCGCTCGACCTTGCCCCGTTCACCCTGGTGGGGGCCACGACGCGCTCCGGCCTGCTGCCGAACCCGCTGCGTGACCGATTCGGCTTCACCGCGCACCTGGAGTTTTACGCCGAGAGCGAGTTGGAACAGGTGCTCTATCGCGCCGCCCAGCTGATCGACCTGCCGATCGAGCGCGACGCGCTGGCCGAGATCGCCGGCCGGTGCCGGGGCACACCCCGCATCGCGAACCGCCTGCTGCGCCGGGTGCGCGATTACGCGCTCGTGCACGGGGGCGGCGCCAACATCGCGGCGGTGCACGCGGCGCTCGAACTCTACGACGTCGATGCGATCGGCCTGGATCGTCTGGACCGGGAAGTCATGAAGATCATCCTGACGCGATTCGGTGGTGGACCGGTCGGCCTGAACACCCTGGCCGTCTCGGTCGGCGAGGAGTCCGAAACCGTCGAAGCGGTCGTCGAGCCGTTCCTGGTACGGATAGGATTCCTCACGCGTACCCCGCGCGGCCGTGTTGCGACCAGCGCGGCCTGGCAACATTTTGGTCTCACACCGCCCCTGGGCATTACCCCACAGGGAAGTGTGACCCTTCTTGACCTATAATTCAATTTGGCCCGCCTGTCTAGAGGCATATTCTCTCTAGGCCTGCTGGCGGGTCTTCACCCACAAGCTTCGGCCACCCGCGCCGCAATCGGAAGGTTTTACCGCTCCATGGATTCTTTGACTCTCGTCATGTTGGCCGTTTTGGCCGTACTCGTCTTCTTCATGTTCCGCAACGGCCGTAAGCGCAAGAAGGACCAGGAAGCCCTGCAGGCGACCATGGTTCCCGGCGCCGACGTCATGACCAACTTCGGTATGTACGGCACGATCATTGCCATCGACGAAGAGGCCAACAAGGTCGAACTTCAGATCGCTCCCGGCGTCATCGTTGAGATCCACCGTCAGACCATCGCTCGCGTGGTGGAGCCGATTGTCGCCGACGACGTCGAAGACGACTCTGCCGTTGAAAGCATCGACTCACTGCGTGAATCGGAACTGTCTGAGCCGGAATTCGGCCAGCGCGTGGTCGAGAGCGACACCGACACCACCGAACAGCCAAAAAAGGGCGACGCGTAATCTAGCTCCCGCACCAACAACGCACGTACTGCAACACGCGGCGCGCCCACACATTCTGGTGTGGGCGCCAACAGAAAGCTGAGTTCATAGGTGGCTAAGTCGTCGTCTCCGGCCAAAAAGGCCTGGCGTTCCCTGACCTGGCTGGGCGTGCTCATCGTCGGCCTGATCGCTCTGAACGCGTTCGGCGTGTTCACCCAGAACGGGTCGTGGACGCCGAAACTGGCGCTCGACCTCGAGGGTGGAACGCAGATCATTCTCGCCCCGCAGGTCGAGAGCGGCGCGACCGTCACCTCTGAGCAGCTCACCGAGGCCGTGGGCATTATTCGCCAGCGGATCAACTCCTCGGGAGTCTCCGAAACCGAGGTCAACACTCAGGGCGGCCAGAACATCGTCGTATCGATCCCCGGTACCCCCGATGACGCCACCCTGGAGCGCATCAAGTCTTCGGCCAAACTGGAATTCCGCGCCGTGCTCGTGGCCGGTCAGCCCTCGGGCCAGACCGTCGGTGCCGACGGTACCGCGACCCCCGCACCGGAGGCAACCGTCGACCCGAGCCTGTCCACGACTCCGACGGTCGAACCCACCGACGCGAGCGACCTGAACTACGTCACCCCGGCCCTGCAGGCCGAGTATGACGCCTTCGACTGTGCCGCGATCAACACCACGAACGTCGCGCCGGCCGATGAACCCCTCATCACCTGCGAAACGGATGGCTCGATTAAGTACATCCTCGGCCCGGTCGAGGTTGACGGTTCCACCATCACCGACGCGACCAATGGTCAGCGCACCACCTCGTCGGGCGCAACCACCGGTGAGTGGGTCGTCAACATTGTGTTCAACAGCGAGGGCACCACGAAGTTCGCCGACGTCACGACGCGGCTGAACAACCTGACCGGGGCGCAGAATCAATTCGCTATCGTGCTCGACGGCGCTGTTATCTCGGCGCCGTCCAACACGCAGGGAGCCATCCTCAACGGCAGGCCGGAAATTTCGGGCTCCTTTGACCAGGACAGCTCGAAGGCCCTCGCTGACCAGCTCAAGTTCGGCGCTCTGCCGATCAGCTTCACCGTACAGAGCCAGGACACCATCTCGGCCACCTTGGGATCGACACAGCTGCTCAACGGACTCATCGCCGGTTTAATCGGTCTGATCCTCGTCGTCATGTACTCGCTCGCCCAATACCGTCTGCTGGGCCTCGTGACCGTTGCTTCGCTCGCAGTCGCGGCCGTGATCACCTACCTGCTCATCACTATCCTGTCCTGGCGTGAGGGCTACCGTCTGTCGCTGGCCGGTGTTGCCGGCCTGATCGTGGCGATCGGTATCACCGCCGACTCCTTCATCGTGTACTTCGAACGCGTACGCGATGAACTGCGTGACGGTCGCGGGCTGGAGTCGTCGGTCGAGGCCGGCTGGAAGCGTGCCTTCCGCACCATCGTCGCCTCTGACGTCGTGAACTTTCTCGCCGCCGCCGTATTGTTCGTGCTCGCCGTAGGAAATGTGCGCGGCTTCGCTCTGACCCTCGGCCTCACCACCATCGTCGACCTGCTCGTGGTGAGCATGTTCACCCACCCGATGTTGCAGCTGGTTGCGAAAACCCGGTTCTTCAACGAGGGCCACAAACTCAGCGGCCTCGATCCTCGTGCCCTCGGCGCGGTTTACCGTGGCCGTGCCCGCTTTGAACCCTCGTCGACCATGTCGGCGAGGAAGGTGGCGTCCTCGAGCAAAGAGGCGGCCAAGCGACAAACGATCGCCGAACGTAAGGCGTCTGAGCTGGTAAGTACCAGTACTGATCGATCGACAGACGGGAAGGATTCCTGATGGCCAGCTTCTCGCAGCTCGGAAATGACCTCTACACCGGGGCACGGTCGCTCAATATCGTCGGGCGCCGCAAACTCTGGTACCTGATCGCCGGTGGCATGATCCTCATTGCCCTGGTCGGCCCGTTCCTGCTGCGCGGTGGTTTTGTGTTCGGCATTGAATTCACCGGCGGCAGCGAATTCGTCGTCTCCCAGACGACGAGTCAGTCGCAGACCACGGCAACGGATGCCGTCGCGAGCGTCGCTCCCGACGTCGTTCCGAAGGTCTCCACCGTCGGCTCAGACGGTGTTCGGATCCAGACCGACCAGATGTCTGAGGGGGAGACGACGGAAGTACGCGACGCCCTCGCCGCCGCCTATGACGTTCCGGTCACCGAAGTGGCCACCTCCTTCATCGGAGCGACCTGGGGGCAGGACATCACCGGCCAGGCGCTGCGCGCCCTGATCGTGTTCCTCGTGCTCGCCGGTATCATCATGGCGATCTACTTCCGCACCTGGAAGATGTCGGTCGCGGCCATGGTCGCGCTGCTCCATGACCTCGTGATCACGGCCGGGTTCTACGGCATCACCGGATTCGAGATCACGCCGGCCGCGGTGATCGGGTTCCTGACCATTCTGGGCTACTCGCTCTACGACACCGTCGTGGTCTTCGACAAGATTCGGGAGAACACCAACTTCGATGGATCCGGCTCAAGCCGCACCTTCGCGGAGTCGGTCAACCTCGCCGTGAACCAGACGCTGGTGCGCTCGATCAACACCTCCGTCGTCGCCGCCCTGCCCGTGGCATCCATTCTGTTCATCGGTGCCTTCGTGCTCGGTGCTGGCACCCTGCGCGACATTTCGTTGGCTTTGCTCATCGGCATCCTGGTCGGTACCTACTCAACGATTTTCATCGCTTCGCCGCTGTATGTTCAGTTGCGCGCTGGCGAGGCCGCCATTCGTAAGCACGACAAGCAGGCTTTGGCGGCACGCGCCAAGGCTTCGACGCCGGCTGCGGAGTCCGTTACCGCGTAGCATTCGCTCTCTGATCGAAACGGCCAGCCCCGATGGGCTGGCCGTTTCGCTGCGTGTGGGCAGGGCGGATCGCTTGCAGCGTAAGGGAGAGGCGTCGCGAACCGGCATAATTGAGGGAACGCAAACACAGCCCGCGCGGTTTCAACCGCTGTGAGTTAAGAGGTGAGACTATGACGGACACGACGACGCCATCTCCGGCCTCGCTGCGCCGTTTGGTTCCGCGCATCTTCTCTCGGGCCCAGCCCGCTGGTGCCGTCGACCGCCTGATCAAGACGGTGCGGCTGAACCACCCCAAGGTCGACCTGTCGATTATTGAGCGTGCCTACACGGCTGCCGAGCGTGCCCACGACGGGCAGATGCGGCGCAGCGGAGAGCCGTACATCACCCATCCCGTTGCCGTGGCCCAAATTCTGGCCGACCTTGGCATCGGCACCAAGACCATAGCTGCTGCGCTGCTGCACGACACCGTCGAAGACACCGACTACACGCTCGACGCCCTGCGGGCCGACTTTGGCGACGAAATTGCGATGCTGGTCGACGGCGTCACCAAGCTCGACAAGGTGAAGTACGGCGACTCGACTCAGGCCGAGACCGTGCGCAAGATGATCGTCGCCATGTCCAAGGACATCCGCGTACTCATCATCAAACTCGCCGACCGGCTGCACAACGCGCGCACCTGGGGCTTCGTACCCAACGAATCCGCCGTGCGGAAGGCTACTGAAACCCTTGAGATCTATGCACCGCTGGCTCACCGCCTGGGTATTCAGACCATCAAGTGGGAACTCGAAGACCTCTCTTTCGCCGTGCTGTACCCCAAGCTCTACGCCGAGATCGAAAGCCTGGTCAAACAGCGCACCCCGCAGCGCGAAGAGTTCGTGCAGCAGATCATCGACACCATCAGTGACGACCTCAAGTCCGCTCGAATTCGGGGAAAAGTTGCCGGGCGCCCCAAGCAGTACTACTCGATCTACCAGAAGATGGTCGTGCGCGGCCGCGAATTCGACGAAATCTACGACCTTGTCGGCATCCGCGTTCTCGTGAATTCGGTAAGGGACTGCTACGCCGTGCTGGGTTCTATTCATGCCCGCTGGACCCCACTGCCCGGGCGGTTCAAGGACTACATCGCGACCCCCAAGTTCAACCTCTACCAGTCGCTGCACACGACGGTGCTCGGCCCGAGCGGTCGCGCGGTCGAGATCCAGATTCGTACCACCGAAATGCACCAGCGCGCCGAATTCGGTGTCGCCGCGCACTGGAAGTACAAGGAGCAGGTCAACGGCAAGAGCGCCGGCGGCCCGGGCCCGCAGAGCGACACCGATATGGCCTGGCTGGCGCATATCTCCGACTGGCAGGCCGAAACTGCCGATCCCGGCGAGTTCCTCGACTCCCTGCGCTACGAGATCGGTGCCAAAGAGGTTTATGTCTTCACGCCGAAGGGCCGCGTCATCGGGTTGCCCTCGGGCGCGACCCCGGTTGACTTCGCCTACGCGGTGCACACCGAGGTCGGCCACCGCACCATGGGCGCCAAGGTCAATGGCCGTCTGGTTCCGCTGGAG
This sequence comes from Cryobacterium sp. Hh38, assembly GCF_004403235.1. NCBI lineage: Bacteria > Bacillati > Actinomycetota > Actinomycetes > Micrococcales > Microbacteriaceae > Cryobacterium > Cryobacterium sp. Hh38. Next base: position 204,185 of record NZ_SOHD01000002.1, read on the forward strand.
AGCGAACTTATCACCGGAGACGTTGTCGAGGTATTCACCTCGAAGAACCCCGACTCCGGGCCCAGCAAGGACTGGCTCAATTTCGTCAAGAGCCCACGCGCGCGCAACAAGATTCGGCAGTGGTTCACTAAGGAGCGCCGCGACGAAGCCATCGAGCAGGGCCGCGACGCCATCGCCAGGGCCATGCGCAAGCAGAACCTTCCGCTGCAGAAGCTGATGAACCAGGACTCCTTCGCGGAGGTCGCGGCTCAACTCAAATATGATGACGTGTCGGCCTTGTATGCGGCGGTTGGTGAAGGCCACGTCTCGACCCAGTCCGTGCTCGAAAAGGTTGTGTCCTCGGTGCAGAGCATCGACGACAATGACAGCAACGACTTTCCGGTTGCTGCCCGCGGCCGGCCGCAGACCACTCGGAACACTGATTCTGGTGTGCTCGTGCGCGGTGCCCCGGACATTCTGGTCAAGCTTGCCCGCTGTTGCACGCCGGTTCCCGGCGACAAGATCGTCGGGTTTGTCACCCGTGGTGCTGGTGTCTCGGTGCACCAGGCGGCGTGCCACAACGTGCAGTCCCTGCTCAAGGAACCGGAGCGCATGATCGAGGTCGACTGGGCGCCAACGTCGAAGAGCCTGTTCCTGGTGCACATCCAGATCGAGGCACTCGACCGATCCGGATTGCTTTCCGATGTCACCCGGGTGCTGTCTGAGCATCACGTGAACATTCTCTCGGCCACGGTCAACACGTCGAGTGACCGCCTGGCGCTCAGCCGGTTTGTGTTCGAGATGGGTGACACCACCCACCTTGATCGCGTCCTCAATGCTGTGCGCCGCATCGATGCTGTCTACGACGTCTACCGGGTCAACGACGGCTAGACGCCCACTGCTTTCTCGGGTGCTGCGCTCGACTGGTACAGGGAGCGCAACGCCTCGTTGACCGCCGCGAACCTGGCCACGGCGACGACGCTGTAGGCTGGGCTTCCGCGCTGGCAGAGGCGCACGGCCGCGGAGATGTCAGGATACGCGCCGTAGTGCAGGAGCCGGGCTAGAAGCGCGATGATCTCGGCCCCCGAGGTCGCTGGCGGATAGCGCGCCAGGTCGACGGCGGTACGCAGGGGAGTGGTCACCCGGACATTCGCGATGGTGCGCACGTCATCGGGAGAGCGCACGATTTCGCGCAGCTGAACACGTGGTGACCAGACGGCCGTCGTGCGCGCACCAATGAGCACGCAGAATTGGTGGCGACGGGGCTCAGGTGCGACGCCGTAGATCCACGCGGCGGTGAGGCGCTCGGCGATGGCGCGGGGTGGGACCAGCCGGCTGGCGGAGACGGCCCGTGTGGAGCATCCGTCTATTTCATCGATCACACACCAGGAGTCGGCGAGTTGAAAAACCTGCCCGTCGAGCCGGGCGCTGCACAGCTCGGCCAGGGGCAGGTCGTTGACCGTGCGCGTTCGTTTCCGGGGATTCATCATGCCGCCATGCTGTCCCTTAACCAGGTCCAGGCCCCCGAAGGAGCCTGGATCTGTGGAGAAAATGACCACCGGTGCGGGGTGGGGATAGTTCCTGCCGGGTGTTGCAGTCGTGCCTATTGGCCCATCGCCTTGAGCCAAGCCTTGCGGGCCTCGAGCGCTTCGTTGGCGTTCTTGATGGCGCGGGCGTTCTGGCTCTTCTGAGCGGTGGCCAGTTCATCTTCAAGTTTGGCGATCGCGTCATTCAACTGGCCGGCGAAACCCTCGGTGCGGGCCTTGGTCTCTGGATTATTGCGCTTCCAGTGGTCGTCATCGAGCTTGCGCACGACGGCTTCGACCTTGCGCAGGCGATCCTCGATCGGCTTGACCTCGTCGCGCGGAACCTTGCCGATGACGTCCCACTTGCGCTGGATGACCGTGAGCGTGTCGCGAGCGGCGTTTCGGTCAGTGGTCGTCAGCAGTGTCTCGGCCTCGGTCAGGAGTTCCAGCTTGAGTACCAGGTTCGCGGAGAACTCCTCGTTGTCCTGAGCTTCCACCTCGCTCTTGACGGAGTAGAGCACGTCGCCGGCGGCCTTGAACTTCGCCCACATGGCGTCGTCCTGCTTTTTGCCGCTGCGGCCGGCCTGCTTCCACTCGTCGAGCAGCTTGCGGTAGGCGGACACCCCGTCGGCACCCTGCGGCGCGAGCGCCTCAGCCTGCTCGATTAGGTGCTGCTTCTTGGTGCGAACGTCCTTGTGCGCGCTGTCGAGCTCGGCAAAGAACGCCTTGCGGTTCTGCTCAATCGTCGTGCGGGCCGCCCGAAAGCGCTTCCACAGGTCGTTGGCCTCGCCCTTGGGAATGCGCGGGGCATCGTGCTGGTGCGCCTGCCACTTCGCAAAGAGGGCGTCGAGGGCAGCGCTGGTCTGCTTCCACTGTGTCTTGGCCGGATCTTCGGCGGCGAGGCGCTCGGCCTCGGTCACGATCTCGGCTCGTTCGGCGACGGCGGCAGCGGATGCTGCTTTGGTCTCGATGCTCTGCTGCTCGGTGAGTTCGGTGACGGCTCCGCCGAGCGCGCCGAGGCGTTCTGCCAGCGCGGCCAGGTTACCGACGGCGTTGGCGTTGGCAACGGCGACGGTGAGATTGGCCACCGATTTGGCCACGTCTGCGGCCGGAGCGCCACCCTTCGCACGCTGCTCGAGCAGGGTGACCTGCCCATTGAGTTCAACGTACTTGCGTTCGAAGTAGGCCAGGGCCTCTTCCGGAGTGGCATCCGGGTATTGGCCGACGGCGCGTTCGCCATCCGCCTCGCGCACGTAAACCGTGCCGGTTTCGTCTACGCGACCCCATGGTTGCTGATCTGTCGTAGTCAAGAGCCTCACCTTTGCTGAGTTGTTGTGTGGGCGCCGCGGGAAGAAAAAATGCGGAGCCAGGAAATACCCTGATAAGCCTATTGCAATAGCGCAGGGGGATCGATCGATCCTACTGAACTGTTATCCCGGTAATCGTGGTCGGTACGACGGGCGAGGCGCCGCCTGCCGTGATTCCGGCATCCGTGATCTCGATTTTGATCTGGTCGAGGCCACTCGTGACCCGCCCGAGCACCGTGTAGCCGCCTGCGCTGTCGGCGGGGATGGTGCTGTCTTCGTAGACGATGAAGAACTGGCTGCCGTTGGAGAAGCCGTCGTTGCCGGAACGTGCCATGGCGAGGGTTCCAGCTGGGTATACGTTGTCGGTCGGTGCATTCTCCACCGGTCCGTAGCTGTAATCGGGGCCGCCGGTGCCATCGCCCACCGGGTCGCCGCACTGCAGCACGAAAATGCCCTCCACCGTCAGACGGTGGCAGGTGAGGCCGTCGTAAAACCCGGTCTGAACGAGGCTGATGGTCGACGAAACCGCCTGCGGCGCCAGGGCGCCGTCGAGCTCGATTCCCACCGGAATGTCGTTGAGGGTCATGGTGCCGGTCCAGGTGCGACCTTCGGCCAGCGTGCTGGCGGGCACCACACCCGAATTGGCCCCGGCGGCAGCCGTCGGCGTCGTGGTCGGGGTGTCGGTTGCCGCAGTGGTCGCGTCCGGAGTACCTGGTCCGCCGGTGAAGTAGAAGACCTGCGCCACCACGATCAATGTGAGTACGACGAGCAGCCCCCCGCCGGCGATCAGGTTGTCCCGCACGCGCCGCTTCGACTGGTGCTCGTGCACCGCCCGTCGGGCCTGGTAGGAACGAACACGTCCGCGCTCTTCACGTGCCGCACGCTCGAGCTTGTAATTCGAAGCCACTTGGAACCCCTCCAGGGCCGTCGGGGTTGGCGACGACCGCACAAACGCAGTCGGGCGCCAACGCTCCCGACCTCGTAGAACTCTACGCACAAACTACGCTGGAGGAATGTCGGATGCTCAACCGGGTCTGCGGAGTGGCCAGGCCCCCCTCGCCGTACGAATGCGCCCGAAAACCCTGGACGAGGTAGCCGGCCAGCGTCATCTGCTCACCCCGGGGTCGCCCCTGGTTAGTCTGGCCAGCGACAAGACGGGGGAGCGCGGCAGCGTGTCGGTCATTCTCTGGGGACCGCCCGGTACTGGCAAGACCACGCTCGCGCAGGCGATCGCGCACAGTTCCGGACGTCGTTTCGTTGAACTCTCTGCTGTGACGGCCGGTGTGCGCGACGTGCGCCAGGTGATGGAAGACGCCCGAACCAACCGCGACCTCTACGGTCTCGCGACGGTGCTGTTTCTCGATGAGATCCACCGCTTCTCCAAAGCCCAGCAAGACACCCTCCTGCCAGGGGTCGAGAACGGCGTCGTCATCCTGGTCGCCGCGACGACCGAAAATCCGTCGTTCTCGATCATTTCTCCTTTGCTGTCTCGTTCACTATTACTCACCCTCGAAGTTCTGAGCGACGACGACCTCGGGATCGTCGTTGATCGTGCGGTCACGGATTCGCGCGGCCTCGCTGACCGGTTCGAACTCGAGGCCGAGGCTCGCGGCGCGATCATTCGCCTGGCCTCGGGGGATGCGCGGCGGGCGCTGACGGCGCTGGAGGCGGCATCCGTTTCGGCGGAATCGACGCTCGAACCCGGCGCGACCGGCAAGCCTGTCATCACGACCGACATCGTCTCGCTCGCCGTTGATCGTGCGCTGCTGCGCTATGACCGCAACGGTGACGAGCACTACGACGTAATCAGCGCGTTCATCAAATCGGTGCGCGGCAGTGACGTCGACGCCGCGCTGCACTACCTGGCGCGCATGATCGAGGCCGGCGAAGACCCGCGCTACATCTGCCGCCGCATCATCGTCCTCGCCTCCGAAGACATCGGCATGGCCGACCCGCAATCGCTCCTGATCGCCGTCGCCGCCGCCGATGCCGTCGCGCTGATCGGCATGCCTGAGGGGCGAATCCCGCTCGCCCAGGCCGTTGTGCACCTCGCGACGGCCCCCAAATCGAACGCCGCCTACATGGCGCTCGATGCTGCCATAGCGGATGTTCGCGCCGGCAAGCTGGGCCGCGTGCCCAAGGGCATGCGCGACGCGCACTACCCCGGCGCCAAGCGACTCGGCCACGGCAAGGGCTACGTCTACCCGCACAATGACCCGCTCGGAGTGGTCACCCAGCAATACCCCCCAACGGAGCTGAAATCCACCCGCTACTACGAGCCGACCGAGCACGGCCACGAGCGCGATATCTCCGCCCGCCTCCTAAAAATCCGTCGTATAGTCCGCAACGAATAAATGCGCATCCAGTTTTCACGAGACCGCTCGCGACCGCCGCTGCCCGGATCGGGAACTCGCCCTGGTGTGCAGAGCCTGAGCAGGGCATCCGCTGTGCTAACCTTGACTCTGCCTACAACTGGTTTCGGCATGCGGCTGCGTCCGTTTCCAGTTTGGAGGGGTTTCGTTCTGTAGCCGAACGTCCCATGGCACCCAATCCTCTGATCTCCCATGACGACTGTGTTGATTAGACACTGTGCTGAAAAGACGCACTCGCCCTGGTATCCCTGTTATTGAGTCCGATTGAAAGGAAACCGTGTCTACCAAGTCACGTACCCGCAGTAAAACTCGCCTCTCGCGCGCCCTGGGCATTGCCCTCACGCCGAAGGCAGCCCGCTTCCTCGAGAAGCGCCCCTATGCACCGGGTGAGCACGGCCGCACCAAGCGCAAGACCGACTCGGACTACGCCGTTCGTCTGCGCGAAAAGCAGCGCTTACGCGCCCAGTACGGCATCCGCGAAGCCCAGCTCAAGATCGCCTTCGAGCAGGCTCGTCGTCGTCAGGGACTGACCGGCGAGAACCTCGTCGAGATCCTCGAGACCCGTCTCGACGCCCTCCTCGTGCGTTCGGCCATCGCCCGCACCACCGCCCAGGCTCGCCAGATGATCGTGCACCGTCACATCCTCGTTGACGGAGAGCTCGTTGACCGGCCCTCCTTCCGCGTGAAGCCGGGCCAGCTCATGCACGTCAAGGCTCGCAGCGAGGGCATGGAGCCCTTCCAGGTTGCAGCAGCCGGCGGACACGTCGACCTGCTCCCCAAGCTCCCGCCGTACCTCGAGGTTGAGCTCGACAAGCTTCAGGCCCGCCTCGTGCGCGCGCCGAAGCGCATCGAGATCCCCGTGACCTGTGAAGTTCAGCTCGTCGTGGAGTACTACGCAGCTCGCTAACCTGTGCAGTTGGATAGTTAGTTAACCGGTCTTTGACCGGTACGCTGAAGGGCGGATCATCTCTGGGTGATCCGCCCTTTTTTGTATTCCCGGGCCTCCCAGGGGCCCATTGATTTGAGTGGAGTCACCGTGTCGGGTGGAGATATTGCAGGGCTGATCGCCGCCGGCGTATTCGCGATTCTGGTGGCGGTCATCGCCGTTCCGCTGGTCAAGCTGGGCCGGGTGTTCGATGAAACCACCGCGGCCATCCACGATCTCAGCGAGGGAATCACCCCGATGCTTGCAGAGACGACCGAAACCATCCGATCCACGAATCAGCAGCTGGCGAGGGTCGACACGATCACCAGCAACGTAGCGGATGTCACCGGTAACGTCTCAGCGCTCGTCGCGCTGTTCGCGGCCACCGTCGGCGGTCCGCTGATCAAGCTCGCCGGATTCTCGGCCGGCGTGCGAGCCGCCTTTCGTGGCGGGCGGGCGGGGTCCGGGCGAAATCGGGGTTGACCGGCTACTCTGGAGACGGCGTTGATATTCTCGCGCCCGACTTATCGATAGCTGCGGCTAGCGGTGCCAGGCTCCATTCAATTCGGTTCTATTGACTGAAAGCACAGGCCGCGCAGATTCAGGGAGAAGTGCCATGAAGAACGTCATCTGGTTGGTCATCGGTGTGGCCGCTGGCTTCGTCGTTGCTCACGAGGTCAACAAGACTCAGCAGGGTAAGCAGTTCTTCACCGAACTCGACACCAAGGCGCGCGAGTTCGGCGAGGCCATCTCCGAGGGGTATCGGCAGCGCGAGGCCGAGTTGCACGCAGCGCTCGGTGACGTTGCGGATGCCGTTGGCGACGCGCCGGCACCAAGCGCGTCCTGAGCATCCGCTTTATAAGGGCACCACGCTCCACCTCACTCATGCACTTCAATAGCTACGGACACCATGCAGACTGCTGACATTCGCGGGCGCTGGCTCGACTTCTTCGCCGATCGTGGACACACCGTTGTGCCGTCCGCTTCACTGGTGAGCGACGACCCCACCCTTCTCTTCACCGTGGCCGGCATGGTGCCGTTCGTGCCGTACCTGACCGGGTTGGTTCCGGCACCGTATCCGCGCGCCACGAGCGTGCAGAAATGCATTCGCACCAACGACATCGAAGAAGTGGGCAAGACCCCGCGCCACGGCACGTTCTTTCAAATGAACGGAAACTTCAGCTTCGGCGACTACTTCAAGGAAGAGGCCATCGGCTTCGCCTGGGAACTGCTGACTACCCCGGAAGACCAGGGCGGATACGGCTTTCGCGAGAGCGACCTCTGGGTCACCATCTACCTCGACGACGATGAGGCGCACCGCTACTGGCGCGCGCTCGGCGTGCCGGACAACCGCATCCAGCGCCTCGGCATGGACTCCAACTACTGGTCCACGGGCCAGCCCGGCCCGGCCGGCCCCTGCTCGGAGATCTTCTTCGACCGCGGCCCCGCCTACGGCGCCGATGGTGGCCCGGCCACCGACGACGACCGTTATGTCGAAATCTGGAACCTCGTCTTCATGCAGTACCTGCGCGGCGAGGGCAACGGTAAGGGCGACTTTCAGATTCTGGGCGACCTGCCGAAGAAGAACATCGACACCGGCATGGGCCTCGAGCGCGTCGCCTTTTTGAAGCAGGGCGTCGAGAACATGTACGAGATCGACCAGGTGCGCCCGGTCTTGGACCGGGCCGCCGCGCTCTCCGGACGACGTTACGGCGCCGACCACGCCGACGACGTGCGCATGCGCATCGTCGCCGACCACGTGCGTTCCTCGCTCATGCTGATGAGCGACGGCGTCATGCCGTCGAACGAGGGTCGCGGCTATATCCTCCGCCGCCTGCTGCGGCGCAGCGTACGCGCCATGCGCCTGCTCGGCGTCGACACCGTGAGCATGCCCGAACTACTGCCGGCCTCCCGCGACGCCATGAGCGCCGCCTACCCGGAGGTGAAGAGCGACTTCGGGCGCATCAGCCAGGCCGCGTTCGCCGAGGAAGAGACGTTTCTGCGCACCCTTGCGAGCGGTAGCGCGGTGCTCGACCTCGCCGTGGCCAAGACCAAGAAGGCCGATAAGACCGAACTGGCCGGACCGACCGCTTTTCTGCTGCACGACACCTACGGTTTTCCGATCGAGATCACCCTCGAAATCGCCGAGGAAGCCGGCCTCAGCGTCAACCGTGACGCCTTCGACGTGCTCATGACCAAGCAGCGCACCATGGCCAAGGCTGATGCGAAGTCCAAGAAGACCACCCTGGCCGACCTCGGGGTCTACAGCGCGTTCCGCGCCCTTGGCGAGACCGTGTTCACCGGTTACGAGGACCTGCAGAACGAGTCCAGCGTGCTCGGTCTCATCGTCGATGGTGAGTCGGTGACGAGCGCCGTTGCCGGAGAAACAGCCGAGGTCATCCTCGCAGAGACGGCGCTCTGGGCCGAAGCGGGCGGGCAGGTAGCGGATGCCGGCCTTATCGTTGGCCCCGGCTACGAGCTCAAGGTGCTCGACGTACAAAAGCCGGTTAAGGGTCTGATCAGCCACAAAGTGCTCGTGCAGTCCGGCGAGGTCGGCGTGGGCGAGCGCGCCACGAGCGTGGTCGACGAAAACTGGCGCCGCGGCGCCCGCCAGGCGCACTCCGGCACGCACGTGCTGCACGCTGCCCTGCGCCAGGTGCTCGGCCCGAACGCGCACCAGTCCGGTTCGTACAACAAGGCCGGCTTCTTTCGCCTCGACTTCTCCTGGAACCAGGCGCTCTCGCCGGCGACTCGCACCGAGATCGAAGAAATTTCCAACAACGCCATTCGCGACAACCTGCCGGTGACCACCCGGGAACTGCCCATTGCGGAGGCGAAAGCGCTCGGTGCCATGGCGCTGTTCGGCGAGAAGTATGGTGACGTCGTGCGCGTCGTCGACATCGGCGGCCCGTGGTCGCGCGAACTTTGCGCCGGTACCCATGTGGGCAGCAGTGCTGAAATCGGCATGATCAACCTGATCAGCGAGGCGTCGGTCGGTTCGACCAACCGTCGCGTCGAATCCCTCGTCGGCCTCGAAGCGTTCCGTGACCTCGCCGCCGAGCGCATGCTGGTGTCGCAGCTGACCTCAAGCCTGAAAACTCCTCGCGAGCAGCTTCCCGAACGCATCAGCGACCTGGTAGCGAGCCTCAAGAGCGCCGAGAAGAAGATCGCGGCCTTCGAAGCCCGTGCCCTGACCGACCGGGTCCCCGCTCTGCTGGCCACGGCCCGCCGGGTCGGTGCAGTAACGATCGTGGCCGAAGACCTCGGCGTGCTCGGATCCCCGGACGACGCACGGATGCTGGCCCTCGCGACCCGCGAACGCCTCGGCGCCGACGCCGTCGTCGTGGCGATCTCGGCCATAGCCGCGGACAAGCCCGTCGTGATCGTCGCCACCAACCAGGCAGCTAGAGATGCCGGCCATAAGGCCGGTGCCCTTGCCAAGACCGTCGCCGGAATCCTCGGTGGTGGTGGCGGCGGCAAGGACGATCTGGCTCAGGGCGGCGGCCCCAACGGCGACGCCATCCCGGCCGCTCTCCAGGCGGTTGTCGCGGCGGTCAGTCGCTAACGATGAGGTCCGACCGCGCTCGCTCACGCTCTGGCTCCGCCGATCCTGGTCGTTCGGCGGCGCTGTCCGGCGGGGTCGCGCCGGGTGCGGTCGCCGGCACGATGCGCTCAGGCGTGCGCCTCGGCGTGGATGTGGGCAAGGTGCGCATCGGCCTGGCCCGCAGCGACAACCACGGCATGCTCGCGACCCCGGTGGAAACCGTCGCCCGCGACGAGGCCGGAGTGACCGATCTGGCCCGCATTCTCGCGGTGGCCCTCGACCTTGACGCCGTCGAGGTTATCGTTGGCCTGCCGTTGGCGTTGTCAGGCACTGAGACCGCCTCCACGGACGACGCGGTCGGTTTCGCCGCGCGCCTGGCCGCAACTCTCGCCGTGCCGGTGCGGCTCGTCGACGAACGTCTCTCGACGGTGTCGGCGCAATCCGCGCTGCGGGCATCCGGTCGTGCTGCGAAAACGCAGCGGCCAGTAATCGACCAGGTGGCCGCGACTATTATTTTGCAACATGCGCTCGACAGTGAGCGTTCCTCCGGGCGACCGCCAGGGTCGCCCGTCGAACCGACCGAGAGGCCGTAATCGTGCCCAGTACCCCGGAAGAGCCCCTGCCGAGCCGACGCCAGTTACGCGCGCAACAGGCCGCGGCGGAGCAGTCCGCCGCGGAACAGGGCGCGACGGAGCGAACTGGCTTCGAGCAATCCGGAGCCGAGCCGGCGGCAGCGTCCGGGGGGACGGCATCCGTTCAACCGCCGTTGCTGCCGCGAGAAACGGCCGAGTCGGCAGAACCGGGCGATGATGCCGTCGCGTTCCTGACGGCGAGCGACGTCGGTGGCTCCGGTCGGGGACGCACGAACCGTCGCTCACTGCTGGCGGACGAACCGCCGCGGGAGAAGAGGAGCTACAAGGGAGCCTGGGGCTGTCTGATCGTCTTTGTCGTTCTTGCCGCTCTCGTGGCCGGAGTTGCGCTGTTTCTGCAGGGACCCATCTCCCAGATCATTGCTGCCACGCAGGGGCCGGCCGACTTCACCGCGGAGGAAGCGGCGACCGGCGAAGACGTGATCGTCATGATTCACGACGGCAACGGTGGCTCGGAGATCGCCGCGACACTCGTCGAAGAGGGCGTGGTCAAGAGCTTTGATGCGTTCTATTCCATCCTGTTGCAGACGGCCCCGGAGCCGGTGTTTCAGCCCGGTGCGTACCAGCTCAAGACGAAGATGGTCGCGAGCACTGCGCTGGACGCCCTGCTCGATGAGGACACTCGACTGAACCAGACCGTTATCGTGCCTGAGGGGACCGCGGCCGTTGACGTGCTGGCGTCGATCTCCGAGGGAACCGACATTCCCCTGGCGGACCTGCAGGCCGCGGCCGCCAATGTGGCCCAGTTCGGCCTGCCCGCCGAAGCGACCACCCTTGAGGGTTTTCTCTTTCCCGCGACGTACACCTTCTCGCCGGAGGCCACCGCCGCCGTCGCGTTGCAGACCATGGTCAACCGGCAGTATGAGGCCCTCGATGCGGCCGGTGTCGCCGTCGCAGACCGCTGGTCGACGATCGTGTTCGCCTCGTTGATCCAGCGTGAAGCCGGCCTGCGTGATGACTATTACAAGGTGTCGCGGGTGTTTCAGAACCGGCTCGACCCGGCCCAATGGGACAGCGGCCTGCTGCAATCGGACGCGACCGTCGCCTATGGCACGGGCAAAACCCACCTGGTCACCACGACCGACGCCGAACGTGCCGATGCCGGCAACCTATACAACACCTATGCGCACCCCGGCATGGTCGTCGGCCCGATCTCGAATCCCGGTGACCTCGCGATCGATGCGGCCCTGCACCCGGTCGACGGATCCTGGTTGTTCTTTGTGACGATCAACCTCGACTCCGGTGAGACGGCTTTTTCCACCACGGTCAAGGAACACGATGCTGCCGTTATCGTTTGGCAGAACTGGATGAGGGAGCACCCCGAATATGGTTGATCTGACGCTAAATGGGGCCTCATCAAACAGGCTCGCGGTGCTCGGCTCGCCGATCAAGCATTCCCGTTCGCCGTTGCTGCACCGGGCCGCCTACTGGCAGCTGGGACTCGACTGGTCCTACGATGCTGTTGAGGTGAAGGCCGGTTCGCTCGCCATGTTTCTGAGCTCCATCGGGCCGGACTGGCGTGGTCTTTCGCTCACCATGCCGCTCAAACACGAGGTGCTTCCGTTCATCGACGACTGCGACCGGGTGGCACGGCTGACCGGATCCGTCAATACCGTGCTGCTGCGCCAGGTGGCCGGGCGCGGCACCCTCACCGGCTATAACACGGATGTCGCTGGTCTGGTGCGTGCGTTGGCCGAGGGCGGCGTCACCCGGGCGAAGCACGTGACCCTGCTCGGAGCCGGCGCGACGGCGGCATCCGCTCTGATGGCCGCCGCGGAACTCGGTGCTGAGTTCGTCAGCGTGCTCGTGCGCGACCTGCCGAAGGCGCAGCCGCTCGTTGAACTCGGTCGGTCGCTCGGAGTCGTCGTCGACCTCAGTGATTTCAGCGGGTCTGGCGGCAACGGAAGCGACCTCGTGATCAGCACTCTGCCCGGCGGGACGGTGCTGCCGACCCCGCTGCCGCTCGAACTGCGCGAGCGTGCGACGCTGTTCGACGTTGCCTACTCACCGTGGCCAAGCGGGGTGGCACGCGAGTGGGAATCGGCCGGCGGAACTGTGCTGAACGGCCTCGGCATGTTGCTGCACCAGGCGCTCATCCAGGTGCGGGTGTTCGTGACCGCTGACCCCTTCGAACCACTCCCCGGCGAGCCGGACGTGCTCGCCGCCATGCGTAGTGCCCTGACCCGCGACGCAGCCCCCGGTGACACTGGCTCGCACGATGCTGTGGAAAGATAGGAGCTATGCTTCGTTGGCTTACCGCCGGAGAATCCCACGGCCCCGAACTCATCGCTATTCTCGAGGGTTTGCCCGCAGGGATCCCGGTCTCCCTTGATTCGATCCGCCTCGATCTCGCGCGCCGCAAACTCGGCTACGGCCGGGGCGCGCGCATGAAATTCGAAGAGGACGAGCTCACCCTCTCCGGCGGCGTTCGGCATGGCCTCACCCTCGGCGGCCCGGTCGCACTGCGCATTGGCAACTCCGAATGGCCCAAATGGGTCGATGTGATGAGTGCCGCCCCGGTCGACCCGGCCACCCTGACGCGTGGCCGCGGGGCACCATTGACCAGGCCCCGCCCGGGTCACGCCGACCTCGCCGGCATGCAGAAGTACGGTTTCGACGAGGCGCGCCCCGTGCTGGAGCGCGCGAGTGCCCGCGAGACCGCCGCCCGCGTCGCGCTCGGCGCCGTCGCACGATCATTCCTGAACGAACTCGGAATCCACCTGGTCAGCCACACCATCGCCATCGGGCCGGTCCGCGTGCCCGACGGCGCGCCGCTTCCTGAGCCTGAGGACGTCGACACGCTCGATTCTGATCTGCTGCGCTGTTTCGACGCCGCGACATCCGCTTTGATGGTGGCTGAAGTGGATGCTGCCCATCACGACGGCGACACCCTCGGCGGCGTCGTCGAGGTGCTCGCCTACAATCTTCCCCCCGGGCTTGGCTCCTTCGTGCACTGGGATCGTCGGTTGGATTCCCAGCTGGCCGCCGCGCTCATGGGGATCCAGGCGATCAAGGGGGTCGAGGTCGGCGACGGCTTCGAGACCACGCGCCGCCGCGGCTCCGAGGCACACGACGAACTCGTACAAGCGGATGGCGCCATTCAGCGAGTCAGCGACAAGGCCGGCGGAACCGAGGGCGGCATGAGTACCGGAACCGTGCTGCGCGTGCGGGCCGGCATGAAGCCGATCGCGACCATTCCGCGGGCGCTGCGCACCGTCGATGTCGCCACGAGCGAGCCGGCCCCGGCGCACCACCAACGCTCCGACGTCTGTGCGGTTCCGGCGGCCGGCGTTGTGGCCGAGGCCATGGTGGCGCTCGTGCTCGCGAACTCGGTGCTGGAGAAGTTCGGCGGCGACTCGATCGGGGAGACCCGGCGCAACCTGGAGTCGTACCTCGCCAACATTCCGGCGAACCTGCGCACGGGCGCGTCGAGCGACGCGTCGCTCTAGACCTGCGATGTTGACTCTGCGGAACGCCTTGTTGCCGATCGTGTTCATCGGTCCGATGGCCGCCGGCAAGACCAGGATCGGTCGTCGAGTGGCGCGCGACCTGAATTTGCCGTTTATCGACACCGACAAGCGCGTCGTCGAAAGTTACGGTCCGATTCCGGAGATCTTCGCGCGTGAGGGCGAAGAGTACTTTCGCATCGTCGAACGTGAAGCGGTGGACTGGGCCCTCGGCGAGCCGGCCGTCATCTCCCTCGGCGGGGGAGCAGTGCTGCACTCCGAGACGCAGGCCGACCTCGAATCCGCGACCGTGGTGTACCTCAGCGTGACCACCGCGGCCGTCGAGGCCCGCCTCGGCGGCAGCAAACGGCCTCTCCTGGCCGGCGGTATCGGCGTCTGGGAACGCATCTATAACCAGCGCCGCCCCATCTATGAGGCCCTGGCGACGATTCGCCTGGACACCTCCAACCGACCGATCACCGGAATCGCCGATGAGATCGTAAATTGGGTACAAGAAAGAAATGATGATTGAGAAGTCAGGGACAACACAGATGACCGAACAGACCAGTACCACCGTGATCACCGTGACCGGGGTCGACAGCTATCCGGTCAGCGTGGGGCGTGGCCTGGTCAACACCGTCGCCGAGCAGCTCGGCACCGGTGTCAACAAGGTGCTCATCGTGCACACCTCGACCGTCGGCGCCCGCGCGGTCGCCCTGCGTGACAGCCTGCTCGAAACCTACGCCGAGGTTTTGCTGGCCGAAATTCCCGACGCCGAAGCGGCCAAGCGGGTTGAGGTTGCCGCGTTCTGCTGGGGCGTCATGGGCCAGTCCGACTTCAGCCGCACCGACGCCGTGATCGGCCTCGGCGGTGGCGCAGTGACCGACCTCGCCGGATTCGTGGCCGCTACCTGGCTGCGTGGCGTGAAGCTCGTGCAGATTCCCACGAGCGTACTCGGCATGGTCGACGCGGCCGTCGGCGGCAAGAACGGCATCAATACCGCCGAGGGCAAGAACCTTGTCGGCACCTTCTACGCGCCTGCCGCCGTATTGTGCGACCTCGACCTGCTCGACGCCCTGCCGAAAAACGAGATTCTCGCGGGCTTCGCCGAAATCGTCAAGGCCGGCTTCATCCAGGTTCCCGAAATTCTCGACATCATCGAAGCGGATGTCGAGCGCGCCACCGACCCGACCACCCCCGAATTTCGCCGGCTGATCGAACTGCCGATTGCCATGAAGGCGCGCATCGTGGGGGAGGACTTCAAGGAAGCCGGCCTCCGCGAGATCCTCAACTACGGTCACACCCTCGGCCACGCCGTCGAGCACGCCGAACGCTATGGCTGGCGCCACGGCGCGGCCATCGCCGTCGGCATGATGTTCGCTGCGGAACTGGCCGCGCTCAGCGGACGGCTGTCCGTGGAGGTCGTCGACCGGCACCGCAGCATCCTGGAATCGCTGACCCTGCCGACCGGTTACCCGGTCGGACGCTGGCCCACCCTGCTGGCCACCATGCAGCGCGACAAGAAAACCCGCAGCGGGATGTTGCGCTTCGTGGTCCTCGACGATGTGGGCAAGCCCACCATCCTCGAAGGCCCGGACGCCTCGTTGCTGTTCAGCGCCTACCAGGCGATCGGGCAGTAGCCGCTACGCCGGGATTGTCGCCTGCGCGGGCGGGGCTTCGGCATCCGCTTCGATCTGGTCAGTGCCGGCAAACGGGGTCATCGTGGTCATGAGCTCGGAACGGATCAGAAAGCGCACGCCGCGCGGGGCCTCTGCACTGAAGCCGCTGCCGCGGCCGGGCACCACGTCGACCGTGAGAAAGGTGTGGCTCCAGTAGTTGAACTGTTCGGCTGACATCCAGAAGTCGAGCGGCTGGGCGGGGTCGCCGGCCGGAGCGAGATCGAATTGGCCGAGCCGCACGTCCTGGTCGGAGGTGATGAACTCGTCGGCCATGAACAGCATCGGCGAACTGCCGTCGCAGCAGCCACCGGACTGGTGGAACATGAGCGGGCCGTGTTCCTCCCAGAGGCTGCGGAGCAGGTCAACGGCGACGGGTGTGAGCTCGACGCGGGGAACGGTTTCGCCGGCGATCGTGACCGACGCGGTTATTGTGGTAGTCGACATTGACGGGACTTTCTGCTCATGGCGGACCCTTCTACTGCTGAAGGGGGGCTGCCTACGACGTTACGTCGTCGACAGCCCCCGGGCCAGACCTTCAGCGAACTCCCACCGAACGGGTGGGCATCCTCTGGTCTGACGGTTCGGTTTAGAAGAAGCCGAGCTTGTTCTCGGAGTACGACACGAGCAGGTTTTTGGTCTGCTGGTAGTGACCGAGGGCGAGTTTGTTGTTTTCGCGGCCGATTCCTGAGCTCTTGTAGCCTCCGAAAGCGGCACCGGCCGGATAGGCGTGATAGTTGTTGACCCAGACGCGACCGGCCTGGATATCACGGCCAGCCCGGTAGGCGACGTTGCCGTTGCGCGACCAGACCCCGGCACCGAGACCATAGATGGTGTCGTTGGCGATCGAGATGGCATCCTCGTAGTCGGTGAAGCTCGTCACGGCGAGCACCGGTCCGAAGATCTCCTCCTGGAACAGGCGCATCTTGTTGTGGCCCTCGAAGATGGTCGGCTGCACGTAGTAGCCGTCGGTGAGGTCGCCGCCGAGGTCGGCACGTTCGCCACCGAGGGCCAGCTTGGCACCCTCCTTGGTTCCGATGTCGATGTAGGAGAGGATCTTCTCAAGCTGGTCGTTGCTGGCCTGCGCGCCCATCTGGGTGTCGGTGTCGAGCGGGTTGCCCTGAATGATCTTCTTAGCGCGGGTGACAGCGTCGCCGAGGAAACTGTCGTAGATCGGCTTCTGCAGCAGGGCGCGGCTTGGGGCCGTGCAGACCTCGCCCTGGTTGAAGGCGAAGAGCACGAAGCCTTCCTGGGCCTTGTCGTAGAAGGCATCCTTCTCCTGCGCAACATCGCTGAAGAATATGTTCGGGCTCTTGCCGCCGAGCTCAACGGTCGACGGAATGATGTTGGCCGAGGCGTATTGCAAAATGAGGCGACCGGTCGTGGTCTCACCGGTGAAGGCGATCTTGCGGATACGGTTGCTCGAGGCGAGCGGCTTGCCGGCCTCCAGGCCGAAACCGTTGACGACGTTGACAACGCCCGGGGGGAGGATATCGCCGATGAGTTCCAGCAGCACGAGGATCGAGACCGGGGTCTGCTCGGCGGGCTTGAGGACGACGGCGTTGCCGGCGGCGAGGGCCGGGGCGAGCTTCCAGACGGCCATCAGGATGGGGAAGTTCCAGGGGATGATCTGGCCGACGACGCCGAGCGGTTCGTGGAACTGGTACGAGACGGTGTCGCCGTCGAGCTGGGCGTGGTCGCCGTCCTGGGCGCGGATCGCCGAGGCGAAGTAACGGAAGTGGTCGGCGGCGAGGGGGATGTCGGCGTTGATGGTCTCGCGCACGGCCTTGCCGTTGTCCCAGGTCTCGGCGACGGCGAGCATTTCGGTGTTGGCGTCGATGATGTCCGCGATCTTGTTCAGCACGGCTGCGCGCTCGGCGGGGCTGGTCTTGCCCCAGGCCGGTGCGGCATTGTGCGCGGCGTCGAGGGCCAGCTCGATGTCTTCGGCCGTTCCGCGAGCGACCTCGGCGAACGGCTTGCCAGTGACGGGGGTGATGTCTTCGAAGTACTGGCCCTTGACCGGGGCGACCCATTCGCCGCCGATCCAGTTCTCGTACCGCGACTTAAAGGTAACTTTGGAGCCGGGTGTTCCGGGGACTGCATAGACGGTCATGTCACTCCTATATATCGACGACGGTGTCGGGCTCGCAATGCTGCGGCCTGCTTCGACTCTAGGAGCGGGAACGTTGCAGAATGTTGCGATGCCCGCCGATTTCGTCTTCAATGCGCGCCAGGTGCGCCACGACCATTGCGCGTTTGGGTGAACGGGCCGGGAGCAGCTCCAGGCAGGCACGCCACACCTCGGTGTCCCAGGTGGCCTCTTCGGTGCGCGCGTAGCTGAGCAGCAGGTCGACCGACGCATCGGCGAGCATGGCTTCGCGCAGCCGGCTGCTCACTTCCTGGCGAATTTCGACGATACCGGGCGCTGACGATGCCGGCAGCACAGCTCCGCGGTAGGCGCCGAGGGCGACGCGGTGGGCGCCGCGCTCGAGGAAGGCCAGCACGCGTTGGGCATCGAGTTCGAGTTTGGACTCCAACCGATACGGGCGGGACGTGATCGTGATGGGGGAGTCGAGGAGCGCGAGTACCTTCCGTACCCGCACCATTTCGGCGCGCAGCGTCTCCACCGCAGTGTCCTGGTCCGAGAGAAAGCTGGCCAGGCGATCGGCGGAAAGTCCTTCGCGGTGCCAGGCCAGGAGCGTGAGAATCTCGGTGTGGCGGGGCGAGACATCCACTGTGCTGGTGCCGCAGTGCAGCTGGCCGTGATCGGTACCGAGAACGCTCAGGCCGGCCGGCGCCAGTCGCGGCACGCTCACCGACACTGATGCCCGCGACCGCAGGGCGGGCGGTGAATCGGCCGGTTGGTCGAGGCGTTGGATGCGCAGCTCCGCTTCCATCGCGGCGACGGCCGCCTCGACCAGAGGGAGGGTCTGTGGTGCGACAGCCTGGTCGCCGCCGGTGATGTCGATGACCCCCAGGATCTTGCCGGTGTCCGGGTCGTGAATGGGCACCGCAGTGCAGCTCCACGGGTGCGCCAGAGCGTTGAAGTGTTCAGCGCGCCGAATCTGGATTCCGCGGTCGAGGGCGAGTGCCGTTCCCGGTGCGCTCGTGCCGACCCGGCTCTCCGACCAGTCGGCGCCCTCGACGAAGAGCATCTCCTCAACCCGGCGGCGCAGCACTCGATCGCCGTCGATCCAGAGCAGCCGACCGGATTCGTCACCGATGGCAACGATCAGCTCGGCGTCGATGGCGTGGCGGATGAGCAGGTTGTGCACGACGGGTAGCACTGCGGCGAGCGGATGCTGATTGCGCAGGTCGCGCAGTTCGCTGTCGGTCAGCGTCCGCTCAGGAGTCACACTCGACGGGTCGAGGCTCAGCGACAGCGAACGCTGCCAGGAGTCCTGCACGAGCTGGCGCACCCCGGTTTGAAAGACCCGATCGGTGATGGCGGATTCGTGGGCCCGCTCCAGGGCGACAATGCTCTCCCGCGCATCGCCGGTCGGGACCGACGACGAACTCTTCAAGCCGTATCCCATGAGCGTCTGCCTCCGTTAGCAGTGGACGGGTTCGTGCTGCCGAGACCGGCGTCGATGCCAGTCTAGGGCAGCTGCCAGAGATTTCCCGGAGTGCTGGGCAGTCTCTGCCCTTTTGGAGTCTGAACGACGGTTGTTCGATCCGCCGACAGGCGCGAGGTCTACGAACCTGCCACGGGAGCGACGGCCCCGATCTCGTCGCCGGAAGATATCCACAGGCGAGGAGTGGCACATATTTTCTGTGCATTTCCTCGGTGCAGGCGGATGCCCCGCCCATTCTGGGCGCATGACAATGACAACGAAACTCGAAGACGCCCCGCCCGTGACCACATTGCAGGAGGCCCGCACGCGAGTCTTCGACTTGGTCGGTCACGCCATCCGGCCGCAGCTCTGGCTTATGTTGCTCGATTTGTATGGCCAGCAGTTGTCCGTGCTAATCCCGATTGACGGCATTCCGGTGCGGCCCGAGCCCGGGTCAACCCAGCCCTTCGCCGTGCGCATCAACGACATGCTCGCCCAGGAGGCCCCTGGCGGCAGCATCATTCTGACTCTGGAGCGGCCGGGCTCCGCCGCCCTGACCGCACCGGACCAGGCCTGGGCCGCCGAATTGACCCAGTCCTTCGGGAAGCTCATGCGCATCACGGGCCTGTTCGTCGCGCACGACGGCGGAGTCGCGGTTCTCACACCCTAGGCTGAGGCGATGAATACAGTGCTGGTTCTAAACGGTCCGAACCTCGGGCGCCTGGGCAGTCGTGAACCCGATGTCTATGGGTCGGCCAACCTGGACGATCTGCGTGCGCTGCTCGTCGCATCCGCTCGTGATGGAGTCGTGATTGACCTGCGGCAGACCGACGACGAGGCCGAACTCATCCACTGGCTGTATGAGGCCGTCGATGAGCGGATGCCGGTGATCCTGAATCCCGCCGCGTTTACCCACTACAGCTACGCTCTGCGGGATGCCGCGGCCCTCGTGACCAAGGCCGGCCTGCCGCTGATCGAGGTGCACATCTCCAACCCGCACGCGCGCGAGACGTTTCGCCACACCAGCGTCGTGAGCGCCATCGCGACCGGCGTGATCGCGGGCCTCGGCTTCGACTCGTATCGCCTAGCGCTCGACTTCGTCACCCAGCCGTAGGCGCAGCGGGCGAGCTGTGCCTTTGAAACCTGTGGCTTGGACACGTAGACTCGACAAGGTGCCATTTGCACCCGCGCACCTTATCAATTGAACGGAACACCCCTCCCATGGCTTCTACCGCTGATATCAGAAACGGCGTCGTACTCAACATGGATGGCCAGCTTTGGGCCGTCGTCGAGTTTCAGCACGTCAAGCCGGGCAAGGGTGGCGCCTTCGTTCGCACCAAGATGAAGAACGTCGTCTCGGGCAAGACCGTTGACCGCACGTTCAACGCCGGCGCGAAGATCGAGACCGAAAACGTCGATCGCCGCGACTTTCAGTACCTCTACAACGACGGCGACGCCTACGTTTTCATGGATGTGGCCGACTACGACCAGATCACCGTCTCCGCCGCCGTCGTCGGCGATGCGAGCAACTTCATGCTCGAAAACCAGGCCGTGACCGTGGCACTGCACAACGGCAACCCGCTCTATGTCGAGCTGCCGGCATCCGTTACCCTCGAAATCACCTACACCGAGCCGGGCCTGCAGGGCGACCGTTCCACCGGCGGCACCAAGCCGGCCACCGTGGAGACCGGCTACCAGATTCAGGTTCCGCTGTTCCTCGAGCAGGGCACTAAGGTCAAGGTCGACACCCGCACCGGCGACTACCTCGGTCGCGTCAACGAATGAGCGCTCGTACCAAGGCCCGCAAGCGCGCCATCGACATTCTGTATGCCGCCGATGTGCGTCAGATCAGCATTCCGGAGTCGCTTGCAACCGAGGCCGAGCGTGCCGCGAGCGAGCCGGCACGTCTCGCTTCCTGGCTGTACGCCCGTGAGCTCGTCGATGGGGTCGTCGACCACCGCGAAGAGATCGATGAACTGATCGAAACGTACTCGCAGGGCTGGTCCCTCGCGCGCATGCCCAACATTGATCGCGCCATTCTGCGCATCGGAATCTGGGAGATTCTGTACAACGACGCCGTTCCGCACGCCGTCGCGATCGATGAGGCCGTTGAAGCGGCGAAAATTCTCTCAACGGATGACTCGGCCGGGTTTGTCAACGGATTGCTCGGCAAGATCGCTCAGACCGCTCCGTCGGCCTAACTCGGCGAATCGCCGCTTCCAGCGCGCACCGTCAACGAAGGGCACGAAGATGACCAGCACCGGACAAGGCGCCCAGCCGAACCGGCCGAACCCTTACGCACCGCCGGCCGAGCCGATAAACCCCTTTGCGATGGCGCCGAAGACCAACACCATGGCGATCGTGTCGTTCGTCTCGTCATTGGTGATCGGGCTCGTCGGCATCATCACGGGTCACATCGCCCTCGGGCAGATTCGAGCTCGCGGTGAGGTCGGCCGCGGTTTCGCCCTGGCCGGCCTCATCATCGGGTACGTCAGCACCGCGGTGTTCGTGATCCTGGTGGCACTCGCGGTCATCTTCGCATCCGCTCTCGCAGCATTTCTGGTGAACGTCGGATCCAACGCGGGCTCGTCCAGCTCGTCGTCAGCTCCGCTGCCGACCGGTGAGCTGGGCGCCGCCAACTTCGATGGCGGCTATCTCGAATTCGGTGCCGGTCCGGTCATTATCGACGAATACATCGATCCGATGTGCCCGTTCTGCGCCCAGTTCGAGCAGACCAATGGGGAGCTGCTTCTAGCCGGCGTCGAGAGCGGCGTCATCACCCTGCGCGTGCACTCATTGGCCTTTCTGGACAGCAAGTCGCAGGGCACGAACTACTCGAGTCGGGCTTCGGCGGCCCTGACCTGCCAGGCCACGCTCAACCCCGGCGAGACCCTCGATTTTCTGTCGGAGCTGTTCGCGAACCAGCCGCTCGAGAACAACCCTGGCTTGAGCGACGCCGAGCTCGCCGACCTGGCTGGGGGTGATGCGAGCATCACCGACTGTGTTCAAAGCGGGGACTATCAGGCCTGGTCGCAGCAGAACACCGAGTCCGCACTGACCGGTCCGATCGCGGGAGCCGAGATCGAGGCCGTATCCGGCACCCCGACCGTGCTTGTTGACGGCGCGCAATATCGGGGCAGCCTCACCAATCAGGCCGAATTCTCCGCCTTCGTCGCCGGCGCCTTCTAGCTGCCTCGCACTCCAGACAGACTTCCGGCTCGGGAACGGCTAAGCTAATCCCATTCAGACATCCTTTAATGATCCGTCCTGTGAGACGGGGAAGGAGGTCGGCATTTGGCGCACATTGTGCTCACTCAGGCTGACATCACCCGCGCGTTGACTCGAATCTCCCACGAGATCCTGGAGTCCAATCGGGGCCCGGACAACCTCGTCATCCTCGGCATTCCGACCCGCGGCGTCATTCTGGCCCACCGGATTGCCGAGATCATCCAGCGGATCGAACCGGCCGCGAACCCGGTGCGGGTCGGTTCCCTGGACGTGACGCTGTACCGCGATGACCTCGCGCACGGCCGCACGCGCACCCCCTCGCGCACCCAGATCCCCGGCAGCATCAACGGCGCCACGGTGGTCCTCGTCGACGACGTGCTCTACTCGGGGCGCACCATCCGCAGTGCTCTGGATGCGCTCGGCGACCACGGCCGCCCGAACATCGTGCGGCTGGCCGTGCTCGTCGACCGCGGCCACCGCGAACTGCCGATCCGCGCTGATTTCGTCGGTCGCAACCTGCCCACGGCTGCCGACGAGCGCATCAACGTACACATCGACGAGGTTGACGGCGACGAATTCGTCTCCATCGATGGGCGGAGTGAGCAATGAGGCATCTGCTCTCGACCAAGGACCTCGCCCGCGATGAGGTCATCAACCTGCTCGACATTGCCGAGGACATGGCGGATGTCGGCCAGCGTGAGGTCAAAAAACTCCCGACCCTGCGCGGCAAGACCGTCGTCAACCTGTTCTTCGAAGACTCCACCCGCACCCGCATCTCGTTCGAGGCCGCCGCGAAGCGGCTCAGCGCCGATGTGATCAACTTCAGCGCCAAGGGATCCAGCGTCTCCAAGGGCGAAAGCCTCAAGGACACCGCGCAGACCCTCGCCGCGATCGGCGCCGACGGCGTCGTCATTCGCCACCCGGCCTCCGGCGCCCCCGCGGTGCTCGCCGCCAGCGGATGGATCGATGCCGGCATCATCAACGCCGGCGATGGTACCCACGAACATCCCACCCAGGCGCTGCTCGACGCCTTCACCATCCGGCGCCGCATTCACGGAGCGGCACCCCGCGGCAAGGGACTCGATGACGTCACCGTCACGATCGTCGGCGACGTGCTGCACTCCCGCGTCGCCCGCTCCAACCTATGGCTGCTCACCACCCTCGGCGCCGAGGTCACGTTCGTCGCCCCGCCGACGCTGCTGCCGAGTGATACCTCGCTCTGGCCCGCCCGATTCAGCTTCGACCTGGACGACGCCATCGATGCCGGCCCGGATGTGGTCATGATGCTGCGCATTCAGACTGAACGGATGAGCGCGGCCTTTTTCCCCAGCACCCGCGAGTACTCCCGGGTCTGGGGGCTGGATGACGCGCGATTCGGTCGGCTCGGTCCGGCTAGCATTGTTATGCACCCCGGTCCGATGAATCGCGGTCTGGAGATCTCATCCGCGGCGGCCGACTCCGCCAACTCGACAGTGCTCGAACAGGTCACCAACGGCGTCTCCGTGCGAATGGCCGCGCTCTACTTGCTCTTATCCGGTGACCGGAAGGAATCGAAGAATGCCGATTGACGGAATGGCCCAACGCTGGCTCATACGCGGGGCGACCCTGCCGGACGGCACGAGCACGGACATCCGTTTGGATGGTGCGCGCATCGCTGAGCTGGGAACCGGACTGTCCCAGAGCGGCGCGAGCGTGATCGACGCCGCCGGCCTGGTAGCGTTGCCCGGCCTCGTCGACCTGCACGCCCACCTGCGTGAACCCGGGTACGAGCACAGCGAAACCGTGCTGAGCGGCAGCCGTGCCGCTGCCCGGGGCGGGTTCACGAGTGTGTTCGCCATGGCCAACACTCTGCCGGCCCAAGACACCGCCGGGGTGGTCGAACAGGTGCTCGCGCTCGGCGAAAGCGCCGGATACGTCGACGTGCAGCCGATTGGCGCGGTCACCGTAGGGCTGGCCGGCAAACAACTCGCCGAACTGGGCGCCATGGCGTCGAGTCGGGCCAGGGTGCGGGTATTTTCCGATGACGGATTCTGCGTCTCGGACCCGCTCCTCATGCGTCGCGCCCTCGAATACGTCAAGTCCTTCGACGGCGTCATCGCGCAGCACTCCCAGGAACCACGACTGACCGAAAAAGCCCAGATGAACGAGGGTGCCCTCTCCGGCGAACTCGGCCTCGTGGGCTGGCCGGCCGTCGCCGAGGAATCGATCATCGCCCGCGACGTACTCTTGGCCGAACACGTCGGCTCCCGCCTGCACGTCTGCCACGTTTCCACCGCCGGCTCCGTCGACGTCATCCGCTGGGCCAAGGCCCGCGGCATCCAGGTGACCGCCGAGGTCACCCCACACCACTTGCTGCTCACCGAAGATCTCGTGCGCGGCTACGACGCCCGATTCAAGGTCAATCCTCCGTTGCGCAGCCGTGAAGACGTCGAAGCGCTGCGAGCCGGACTCGCCGACGGCACGATCGACATCGTCGCGACCGACCACGCTCCGCACCCGGCCGAAAGCAAGGACTGCGAGTGGGATGCCGCTGCCAACGGCATGGTTGGGCTGGAATCAGCCCTGTCGGTCGTGCACGCCGCGGTCGTCGCGAACGGAATGCTCAACTGGTCCGACATCGAACGCGTGCTCTCCCGCACGCCCGCTCAAATCGGCCGGATCACCGGTCAGGGCAAACCGATCGCGGTCGGGTCGCCGGCCGAACTGACCCTGTACGATCCCGCTGCCACCCGCGTCTTCGGTCGCGCCGACCTGTCGGGCACGAGCGTGAACTCGCCGTACCTGTCGATGACGCTGCCCGGCGAGGTGCGGGCGACCTTCCACCGCGGCTACGCCA
Organism: Cryobacterium sp. Hh38; assembly: GCF_004403235.1. NCBI lineage: Bacteria > Bacillati > Actinomycetota > Actinomycetes > Micrococcales > Microbacteriaceae > Cryobacterium > Cryobacterium sp. Hh38. The sequence goes on from NZ_SOHD01000002.1 coordinate 229,228, forward strand.
CGGTGCTCGACGGAACTGTGCAGGGCGAAATCGCGCGCAGCAACCTCGAAATAGCCGGCCACGCGCGCGGAGTCCCCACCCATGGATAGGTCCATTCCCGCCATCATTACGGCGCTCTTTCTGCTGGGCGTACTCGTACTGATGTGGCGCAGCTGGCACAAGCGCAGCCAACGTGACCGTACGCTCACCGCCGGTTACCCCCGGTCGGAGGGCGGCGCTGCCGCCGACGTGTTGGCGACCGCCGAGGCCTATTACGTGGCCACTACCCCGCGGGACGCCCCGCTGGAGCGACTGGCCATTCCCGGCCTGGGTTTTCGGGCCCGCGCCGCCCTGACCGTGACCGCGCAGGGCATCACCCTCGACCTAGACGGCAACGCGCCCCTGTACGTGCCCGGCGCCGCCATCGACCAGGTCGGTGCAGCGCAGCTCGCCATCGATCGCGTCGTCGAAACCGACGGGCTGGTTCGCCTGAGCTGGCGCCTGAACACGCCCGGCACCGACCGCCGCGACGTTGACAGCTTCTTCCGCATCATCGACCCGAACGATCGAGCCCGTCTCATCGATTCAATCCGAACCATTACAGCCCCGGCCCATCAAGACGAAAGTGAGGCCTGACGTGCCCGACTCGACCGCACCAGACCAGGCAGAAGCATCCGTTGCACTGACGCCCACCTTCTTGGTTACCGACAAGCCCGGCCCGGCCGTGCTCGTGCTCGAAGACGGCCGCCGATTCGTCGGCCGCAGCTACGGGAGCGAGGGGCAGACGCTCGGCGAGATCGTCTTCGCCACCGGTATGACCGGCTATCAGGAAACCCTGACCGACCCGTCCTACGCCGGTCAGATCGTGCTGATGACCGCCCCGCACGTGGGCAATACCGGGATGAACGACGAAGATATGGAATCCAGGCAGATCTGGGTGGCCGGCTTCATCGTGCGCGAACCCGCTCGGATGGCCTCAAATTTTCGCGCCACCCGCACCCTCGACGATGACCTCGAAGCAAACGGCGTCGTCGGCATCAGCGGCATCGACACCCGTGCGATCACCCGCCACATCCGCTCGGCGGGCGCCATGAAGAGTGGAATCTTCTCGGGCGACCTGTTCGGCCTGTCCGACAGCGAACAGCTCGAACGCGTGCTCGGTGAAGCTGCTATGCGCGGCCGCAACCTGTCGCTCGAGGTCTCGACCGTTGAACCCTTCTCCATTCCCGCACAGGGCGAACGCATCGGCTCCGTCGCGGTGCTCGACCTCGGTGTGAAGACCAGCACCCTGACCTATCTCGCCGAACGGGGCTTCGAGGTGCTCGTCCTTCCGCAGTCGGTCACCGCCGAACACGTTCTGTCGCTGAAACCCTCCGCCCTGTTCTTCTCGAACGGACCCGGCGATCCGGCCGCTTCCGACGCCCACGTGGATCTGCTGCAGGAAGTACTCCGTGCGGGCATTCCCTACTTCGGTATCTGCTTCGGCAACCAGCTACTCGGCCGTGCCCTCGGTTTTCGCACCTATAAGCTGCCGTTCGGGCATCGTGGTATTAACCAGCCGGTTCTCGACAAGACCACCGGGCGGGTCGAGATCACCTCGCAAAACCACGGCTTCGCCGTTGAAATGCCGATTGAGGGCGTGCATGACTCTCGCACCGGATTCGGTCGGGTCGAGGTGAGCCACTACAGCCTCAATGACCAAGTGGTCGAGGGCATCCGCTGCCTCGATATCAACGCTTTCTCGGTGCAGTACCACCCGGAGGCCGCCTCCGGCCCACACGACGCCAACCACCTTTTCGATCGATTCAGAGACGTTGTTCTGGCTGCGCAGTCAGCCGTTGCAGGAGAAACCAAATAATGCCCAAGCGCGACGATATCAACAGTGTTCTTGTCATCGGCAGCGGCCCGATCGTTATCGGCCAGGCCTGCGAATTCGACTACTCCGGCACTCAAGCCTGCCGCGTGCTGCGCGAAGAGGGCGTGCGCGTCATCCTGGTCAATTCCAACCCGGCCACCATCATGACCGACCCCGACTTTGCCGACGCGACCTACATCGAACCGATCACGGCCGAAATTCTTGAGACGATCATCGCCAAGGAACGACCGGACGCGATTCTGCCCACCCTGGGCGGGCAGACTGCGCTCAATGCGGCGATCCAGCTGCACGAACGCGGAATCCTCGAAAAGTACGACGTTGAGCTGATCGGCGCGAGCTTCGACGCCATCAACAAGGGCGAAGATCGCATGATCTTCAAGCAGCTCGTGCTCGACGCCGGCGCCGACGTAGCCCGCTCCTTCATCGCCAAGACGGTCGAGGAGGCCGTCGGCTACGCCGAAGACCTCGGCTACCCGCTCGTCGTACGCCCCTCCTTCACCATGGGTGGCCTTGGCTCGGGCTTCGCCTACACCGAGGTGGAACTGCGCCGCATCGTCACCGACGGCCTGCACCACAGCCCGACCACCGAGGTTCTGCTCGAAGAATCCATCCTCGGCTGGAAGGAATACGAGCTCGAAATGATGCGCGACACGGCCGACAACACGGTCGTCGTCTGCTCCATCGAAAACGTCGACCCGGTCGGTGTGCACACCGGCGACTCGATCACCGTCGCCCCCGCGCTGACCCTGACCGACCGCGAGTTCCAGCACCTGCGCGACATCTCAATCGACATCATCCGTGCCGTCGGCGTCGACACCGGCGGCTGCAACATTCAGTTCGCCATCAACCCGGCCGACGGCCGGGTCATCGTCATCGAGATGAACCCGCGCGTCTCGCGCTCGTCCGCCCTGGCCAGCAAGGCGACCGGCTTTCCGATCGCCAAGATCGCAGCGAAGCTGAGCCTCGGCTACCGCCTCGACGAGATTCCCAACGACATCACCGGCGTCACCCCGGCAAGCTTTGAACCGACCCTCGACTACGTCGTGGTCAAGGTGCCGCGCTTCGCGTTTGAGAAGTTCCCGGCTGCCGACCAGCGACTGACCACGACCATGAAGTCGGTCGGTGAGGCGATGGCCATCGGCCGCAGCTTCGCATCCGCTTTGCAGAAGGCCCTTCGCTCGTTGGAGAAGCGCGGATCGAGCTTTCACTGGGGCGAAGAAACCCGTTCTATTGACGAACTGCTCGCCGCCGCCGAGATTCCCACCGACGGCCGCATCGTCACCGTGCAGCAGGCCCTGCGCCGCGGCGCGACGATCGACCAGGTCTTCACCGCGACCAAGATCGACCCGTGGTTCATCGACCAGATCGTGCTGATCAACGAGATCGCCGAGCAGGTCAGGGCTGCCGACCGCCTCGACCGTGACGTGATGATCCTCGCCAAAGACCACGGCTTCTCCGACGCTCAGATCGGCGAGTTGCGCGGTTTCGGCGAAGCGGATGTCCGCACCGTACGTCACATTCTCGGCGTGCGGCCGGTCTTCAAGACCGTTGACACCTGCGCGGGGGAGTTCCCGGCCCTCACGCCGTACCATTACTCCAGCTACGACGACGAGACCGAGGTTGTCGCCAGCGACCGCCGCAAGGTCGTCATTCTCGGCTCCGGGCCGAACCGCATCGGCCAGGGCGTCGAATTCGACTACTCCTGCGTACACGCCTCTTTCGCACTGTCCGAGGCCGGCTACGAGACCATCATGATCAACTGCAACCCGGAGACGGTCTCCACCGATTACGACACGAGCGACCGGCTCTACTTCGAACCGCTCACGCTCGAAGACGTGCTCGAGGTCATCCACGCCGAAAGCCAGAGCGGCGAACTCGTCGGTGTGGTCGTGCAGCTCGGCGGCCAGACCGCCCTGAGCCTGGCCCGCGGCCTTGAAGCGGCCGGTATCCCCATTCTCGGCACCACCCCCGACGCGATCGACCTCGCCGAGGAACGCGGACTGTTCTCGAAGATTCTCGACGACGCCGGCCTGCTCGCGCCGCGCAACGGCACCGCGATCGACTTCGGCGGCGCCGTCGTGGTGGCCGAAGAAATCGGCTACCCGGTACTGGTACGTCCGAGCTACGTCCTCGGCGGCCGCGGCATGGAGATCGTCTATGATTCCCCCTCACTCGCGGACTACTTCACCCGCATGGCCGGGCAGGGAATCATCGGCGCCGGGCATCCGCTTCTGGTCGACCGCTTTCTTGACGACGCAATCGAAATCGACGTCGACGCCATCTATGACGGCCACGAGCTGTACATCGGCGGCGTCATGGAGCACATCGAAGAGGCCGGCATCCACTCCGGGGACTCGAGCTGCACCCTGCCGCCGGTCACCCTCGGTCGGGCCGAAATCGACCGAGTACGCGAAGCCACCCTCGGGATTGCCCGCGGTATAGGCGTGAAGGGCCTGCTCAACGTGCAGTTCGCCATCGGCGCTGGCGTGCTCTACGTACTCGAAGCCAACCCGCGCGCCTCCCGCACAGTGCCGTTCGTGGCCAAGGCCCTCGGCATCACGCTGGCCAAGGCCGCAGCGCTCATTATGGTCGGTTCGACCATCGCCGAACTCAAGGCCGCGGGCAAGCTACCGCTCATCGACGGCTCCCGGGTTCCGATCGAATCGCCGGTTGCTGTGAAGGAAGCCGTGCTGCCGTTCAATCGGTTCCGCACCCCGGAGGGCCTCGTCGTCGACTCGATCCTCGGCCCGGAGATGCGTTCCACCGGCGAGGTCATGGGCATCGACCGTGACTTTCCGCGGGCCTTCGCTAAGAGCCAGCTCGCGGCGTACGGGGGAATCCCGCTCTCCGGCACCGTCTTCGTGTCGGTCTCCGACCGGGACAAGCGCTCGATCATTCTGCCGATGCTGCGCCTGCAGCAGCTCGGCTACGACATCGCCGCAACCATCGGCACCGCCGAGGTGCTGCAGCGAAACGGGATCCGTGCGCGCGTGGTGACCAAGTTCAGCGAGAAGGCGGGGGAGGACGACGTCTCAATCGTCGAACTCATTCGCCGCGAAGAGATCCAGATCGTCATCAACACCCCCGGTGGCAGCACCGCCCGGGCCGACGGGTACGAGATTCGCGCCGCCGCCGTGGCCGGAGACCTTCCCCTGTTCACCACGATCGCCGAGCTTAGCGCTGCGGTCGCTTCGATCGATTCGATTCGCGACGGGTTCGAGGTGACCTCCCTTCAGGAATACGCCACGGCCCGCACGGCCCTACTGTGAACGGCGGCCCTGCTGTGAAAGGCGGCCCTGCGACCGTGCTGTCCTTCGGCGAACGCCTCGAGCGGGTGTTCGCCGAGAGCGGCCAGCTGTGCGTCGGCATCGACCCGCACTCCTGGCTGCTCGACGATTGGAACCTGCCCGACACGGCTGCTGGAGCGGAGTCCTTCGGTCGCACGGTCGTCGCCGCTGCCGCCGGCAGAGTCGGCATTGTCAAACCGCAGGTCGCCTTCTACGAACGATTCGGCTCGGCCGGCTTCGTCGCCCTCGAACGCGTGCTGGCCGATGCACGGCAGGCCGGCCTGCTCGTGATCGGCGACGCCAAGCGCGGCGACGTCGGCACGAGCGCCCTGGCCTACGCGCAAGCCTGGCTCTCGTCCGGATCTCCGCTCGAAGTGGATGCCCTCACCTTCGCCGCGTACATGGGCGTCGGTTCGCTCGACTCGCCACTCACCCTCGCGGCTGCGAACGGCAAGGGAGTCTTCCTGCTCGCCGCGACCTCCAACCCGGAAGCTGCCGACATTCAGCGGGCCATCGTCGCCGACGGGCCCTATGCCGGTTCGAGCGTCGCCCGCGCCATTCTGGACGACGTTGCGGATCGCAACGCGCGGGCAGCATCCGCTCGCCTGACGACTGGTCTGGGATCGGTCGGCGTAGTGCTGGGCGCCACCCTCGACTTGTCATCATTCGGCATTGATCTGCAGGCCGCACCGACCGAATTTCGCACACCGGTGCTCGCGCCCGGCTTCGGACACCAGGGTGGGCATATTATGGATCTGACCGCGATATATGGTGGATACGCCGGAGGGGTTATCGTGAGTGAATCGCGCAGTGTGCTCTCGGCCGGACCCCACCGGATCGAAGAAGCCATTGAGCGCCGAGTAGCCGAAGTAGGTGCCGTCCGTGGCTGAAAACCGTCCCACCCCGCCCGAGGTTGATCGGGTGGCCGCGTCGCGGGCCGCCGTCGCGGCCCGTCGCGCCCGTGCCAAGGTCAAGGCCGAGGTCGCCTCCGGTCAACGCACCGCGCTCGAAGTTCTCGCGACGGCCATCGCCGACCCGATCGGGGTCGAGGGCCGCTTGAGAGTGACCGAGCTGCTCGTGAGTATCCCGGCGATCGGCGTCACCAAGATGCAGCGCATCATCCACCGCCTCGAAATCTCACCGTCCAAGCGCCTCGGCGGCCTCGGCCGGCACCAGCGCGATCGGCTCCGGGATTTTTTGTCCGAACGACCGACCCTGCGCAGGAACATCGCCGACTCCAAACTCATCGTTCTCGCCGGACCCACCGCGGTCGGCAAGGGAACCGTCGCCGGGTACATTCGGGAGAACTATCCCGACGTGCTGCTCTCCGTCTCGGCGACGACCCGCGCGCCGCGCCCGGGGGAGACCGAGGGCCTCAGCTACTACTTTGTCTCCGACGAGGAATTCGACCGCATGGTGGAGGGCGGCGAGCTGCTCGAGTGGGCCAAGGTGCACAATGCGTACCGCTACGGAACCCCGCGCGGCCCGGTCGACGCGGCTATCGCCGCTGGCAACAGCGTGCTGCTCGAAATCGACCTGCAGGGTGCTCGCGCCGTGCGCCGAGCCATGCCCGAAGCTCGCCTGGTGTTTTTGCTGCCGCCGAGCTGGGATGAACTGGTGCGTCGGCTGATCGGTCGTGGCACCGAAGATTCGGCCGAGCAGGCCCGTCGGCTGGAGACCGCAAAGCTCGAATTGGCCGCCCAGGGAGAGTTCGATTATCGCGTGATCAACCACGATGTCGCCGAGGCCGCTCGCGAGGTCGTAGACTTGATGGAGATCCGCGCTGCCACGAGCCTGTCGTAGCGCCCGTTTCTGTTGAATTCATACGTGTATTACGACACGTATCCGCAAGCTCGCACAGGCCTCAGGCCGTGCTCTATTAGGAGTTGACACCAATGGCGAACAAGCCCACTGGCATCATTGACCCGCCCATCGACGACCTGCTCTCCAAGGTCGACTCGAAGTATGCCCTCGTGATTTTTGCGTCCAAGCGTGCGCGTCAGATCAACGACTACTACGCTGACCTGCACGAAGGCAGCCTGTTCGACAATGTCGGACCGCTCGTCGACTCGACCGTCGAAGACAAGCCGCTTTCCGTGGCCCTGCGCGAGATCAACGACGACAAGCTCGTTTCCCGCCCGATCGTCGAGGCCTAGCCCACAGTTTTTAAAGCGCGCAGGATGAAGACACCTCGCACGATCGTCGTCGGTATCACCGGCGGCATCGCAGCGTACAAGGCCGTTAACATTGTGCGCGCTTTTGTGTTGCACGGCGACTCCGTGCACGTCGTCGCCACCGCGGCCGCCCTGCGGTTTGTCGGTAAGCCGACGCTCGAGGCGATCTCCCGCAATCCGGTGCACACCGACCTCTATGAGGGGGTCGCCGAGGTACGCCACGTGGCCATCGGCCAGGGCGCCGACCTTATCGTGGTCGCCCCAGCCACCGCCAACAGCATCGCCAAGCTCGCCGCTGGCCTCGCTGACGATCTGCTCGGTAATACCATCCTGGCCAGCACCGCGCCGCTCGTGATCGCACCGGCCATGCACACCGAAATGTGGAACAATCCGGCGACCATGGCGAACGTGGCGGTGCTGCGCTCGCGCGGCATCACCATCGTGGGCCCCGGTGTCGGCCGCCTGACCGGCACCGACTCCGGCGCCGGCCGGATGGAGGAACCGGAGACCATCGTTGCGGTGGCCCTGGCCATTCTTGATCGGGAGCCGCCTGCGGGGGAGGCCGCGGCATCCGCTCGGCAGGATCTCGCTGGACGACACGTGCTGATCAGCGCCGGCGGTACCCGGGAACCGCTCGACCCGGTGCGGTACCTCGGCAACCGGTCCAGTGGCAAGCAGGGTGTTGCGCTCGCCCAGGCTGCGCTCGCCCGTGGGGCTCGGGTTACTCTGGTCGCGGCCAACCTCGAGGTGCCGGTTCCGACTGGCGTGTCGTGCGTGCTGGTGGGCACCGCCCAGGAGATGCTGAAGGCCATGACAACGGCCGCTGCATCGGCCGACGTGATCATCATGGCCGCCGCCGTCGCCGACTACCGGCCGAAGAGCGTCCAGCTCGGCAAGATCAAGAAAGACGAGGTCGGCGACACCCTCACGCTCGAACTGGTCAAAAACCCGGATATTCTGGCCGGACTGTCCGCGTCCCGCAGACCGGGTCAGCAGATCATCGGCTTCGCTGCCGAAACCGAAGCGGATGCCGACCGGCTGATCGCGCTCGGCCGCGGGAAAATCGCCCGCAAGGGCTGCGACTTTCTAGTGGTGAACCGGGTCGGCTTGGACGCCGGTTTCGGCACGGAACGTAACACCGTCACGGTGCTCGATCACGGCGGAGTTATAGTGAACGAGGCCTCCGGAAGCAAAATGTCCGTGGCCAATTGCATACTTGACCTGATCGATTAGCCGCGGCTTCGACAGACCGGCTCCACATTCAACTTCTACGTTTTTTACACGTAGTTCATCAACATCTACAGAGACGGGCCAGATGAGCGATCTTCGCCTCTTCACCTCGGAATCAGTCACCGAGGGTCACCCCGACAAGATCTGCGACCAGATCTCCGACAGCATTCTCGATGCCCTGCTCACCGACGACCCGCACAGCCGGGTCGCCGTCGAGACCCTCGTCACCACGGGCCTCGTGCACGTGGCCGGTGAGGTCACCACCGAGGCGTACGTCGAGATCCCGTTGATTGTGCGCAAGTGCATCACCGACATTGGCTACGACTCGTCGGACGTCTGGTTCGACGGCCGCTCCTGCGGTGTCGAAATCTCCATCGGCGGCCAGTCGCCCGATATCGCCCAGGGCGTTGACAATGCCTTCGAGACGCGCGAGCAGTCCAGCCTCGACGACTTCGATCGGCAAGGCGCGGGCGACCAGGGCATCATGTTCGGTTACGCCACGCGCGAGACGCCCGAACTCATGCCGATCCCGATCTGGATCGCCCACCGGCTGGCCGAACGACTGGCCCTCGTGCGGAAAAACGGCGAGCTCGACTACCTGCGCCCCGACGGAAAGACCCAGGTCACCATCGGCTACGACGGCATCATTCCGCGTACGGTCGAGACCGTCGTGGTCTCGACCCAGCACGCGCCGTCCGTGACCACGGAGCGGTTGCGCGCGGAGGTTGAAGAGCTCGTGATTCGCCCGGTGCTCGCGGGCATCGACCTTGACTCGTCATCGCTGTCGACCCTGATCAACCCCACCGGCCGCTTCGAAATCGGCGGCCCGCAGGGCGACGCCGGCCTCACCGGTCGCAAGATCATTATCGACACCTACGGCGGATCGAGCCGACACGGTGGCGGAGCGTTCAGCGGCAAGGACCCGTCCAAGGTCGACCGCTCGGCCGCCTATGCCATGCGCTGGGTCGCCAAGAACGCAGTTGCGGCCGGCCTGGCCGAGCGCCTCGAGGTGCAGGTCGCCTACGCGATCGGCAAGGCCTCCCCGGTCGGACTCTACGTCGAAACCTTCGGCACCGGCGTACTGCCCGACAAGGAGATCACCTCGGCGATTCGTGCGGTGTTCGACCTGCGCCCGGCCGCCATCATCCACTCCCTTGACCTGCTGCGTCCCATTTACGCGCAGACGGCCACCTACGGCCATTTCGGCAGGGAGCTTCCCGACTTCACCTGGGAGCGCCTCGACAAGGTCGACGACCTGCGCAGCGCCGCCGGCCTCTGAACTCTGGCCTCATCATGACGCACACCGGCCTGGTCGCACGGGTGCTGATCGATTCCCCGCTGCCGCAGCTTGACCACCTGTTCGACTACGGCGTACCCGCCGAACTGGTCGGGCAGGTGGCTGTCGGGGTGCGGGTCAAGGTGCCGTTTCGCTCCGGTGGGCGGGTCGTCGACGCCTATGTGATCGAGCTGTTTGATCCTTGCGTCGAGTCCGCTTCGACAACGGATGCCGCCTACCGGGGCGCGCTCAGCCCGCTTGACTCGGTCGTTTCCACGGCGGTCGTACTCACGCCGGCCGTCTGGAAGCTAGCGCGCCGACTAGCGGATCGGGCGGCGGGGAACGCGAGTGACATCATCCGTCTCGCCGTGCCGCCGCGCCAAGTGCGAGTTGAAAAGGCCTGGCTGGCGGCGCGGGCTGCTGCTGCCGTTGTTGTACCCGTTGCACGGCAGCCTGGTTTCTCGGCCGCTCCGGAGCCTGCCGTCCCGGACGCACCGGTTATGCCAGCCGCGCCTTCCGAGACCGCCGTCCCGATACCGCCACCCGCTTCGGCACCGAACCATCCGCTGGTCGAGCCTGTCGAGACCGCCATTCCGACACCGTCGCCCGTCTCGATTGCCCTGGCGACTCCCGCGTTCGTCGGCTACCCGACCGGCCGCCTCGACAGCGTCATTATGGAGCACCACCGGGTTGCCGTCTCCGCGATCCCTGAACTCACGCAGCTCGACGACGGCACGACCATCGGCCGCTGGGCGCAGACCCTCGCCGAACTCGCCGTCGCCACCCTCGGTGCCGGGCAGAGCGCCATCCTCTGCGTTCCCGACTTTCGCGACCAGGACCAGGTGCAGGCCGCCGTGGCCCAGCTCGCCCCGACCCTGCCGCTGAGCCGGGTCGACGCCCGCCAGCCGAACCCCGACCGCTACCGCGCCTTCCTCGCCTGCCTGCAACCGGAACCGCGCATCATCCTCGGCAACCGCTCGGCCGTCTACGCCCCGGCGCAGGACCTGGGCCTCATCGCCGTCTGGGACGACGGCGACCCGCTCTACACAGAGCCGCTCAGCCCCTACGTGAACACCCGCGACGCGGCCCTGGTGCGTCAGCAGAACACCGAGTGCGCCCTGGTCTTTCTCGGCCATTCGCGCAGCGTCGAAACCCAGCGGCTGGTCGAGCTGGGCTACCTCGCCGACGTGAATCCGGCTGCCGGCCGGCACCCGCGCATTATCCCCACCGACTTTCAATCCGAGCCCGACCAGCAGACCCGCGCAGCCCGCATCCCCTCGGCGGCGTGGCAAGCCGCCCGCGAGGCGCTGGACCACGGCCCCGTGCTCGTGCAGGTCGCGAGCCCCGGCTATGCGCCCATGCTCGCCTGCCAAAGCTGCAAGAAGGCCTCCCGCTGCACGCATTGCCAGGGCCCGCTCGGGCTTAAATCGGCGTCGGCCGTGCCGTCCTGCCGCTGGTGCGGCGCACTCGCGGCCGGTTGGACCTGCGCGCACTGCGAGGGCACCAAACTGCGAGTGGTGACGCTCGGCACCGGACGCACCGCCGAAGAGCTCGGCCGAGCTTTCCCGGGGGCCCGGGTGATCGTCGCCGACGGCGACCACACCATTCAGACACTCGGGGCCGAGCCGGCCCTGGTCATCGCGACCCGCGGCGCCGAACCGGTTCCGACCGGAGGCTATCGCGCCATTCTCATTCTCGATGGCGAACGCATGCTCGCCCGGGAATCCCTGCGCGTCGGCGAGGACTGCCTGCGCTGGTGGGCCAACGCCGCCGCCCTCGCCGCCCCTGGCGCCCCCGTGATCCTCGCCGGAGTCGGCGGGGCGCTCGCCCGCGCGCTCAACGCCTGGCACCCGGACATCTTCGCTGCGAGTGAGCTCGCCGACCGCCGCCAGCTGCGGTTTCCGCCGGCAGTGCGCGTCGCCTCCGTCACCGGAACCGCCGCCGATGTCGACGCCGCCCTCGCTGATCTCGGTGCGGTGGCCGGCCTCGATGTGCTCGGACCAGTCGACACCGCGGCGCCACTGGTTCGTGCGGTAGTTCGATTCGGCTATGCCCGCGGCGATGAGGTGGCCCATGCGCTCAAGGCCGCGGTCGTGCGGAACGCCGCCAAGCGCCGCAAGCCGAAGTCCGGTTCGTTCCAACCGGCACCTACACTTAAAGTTCGATTCGATGACCCGGAGCTGCTCTAAATGAAAATCGTCTTTGCCGGCACGCCGGAGGTTGCCGTACCCAGCCTCACGGCCCTGGCCGGTACCGATCACGAGATTGTGACCGTCATCACCCGAGCGGATGCCCCGCTCGGACGCAAGCGCACCCTCACCCCGTCGCCGGTCGCGCTGGCTGCCGCGGAGCGGGGGTACCCGGTGCTCAAGACCAACCGGCTCGACGCCGAGGCGACCGAGACTATCCGTGCTCTGCAGCCCGACCTCGGCGTCATCGTCGCCTACGGCGGAATCGTGCGCGAACCACTGCTCTCGGTGCCGCGCCTCGGCTGGATCAACCTGCACTTCTCCCTCCTGCCGCGGTGGCGGGGGGCATCTCCGGTTCAGCGCGCCGTGATCGCCGGGGACGAGCTGATCGGTGCTGCCGTGTTCCAGCTGGTGCCCGAGCTCGATGCGGGCGATGTGTTCGGAAGCTTTTCCCGGCCCCTAGGCGTACATTCCACATCGGGAATACTTCTCGACGAGCTCAGCCACAGTGGCGCCGAACTGTTGCTGCGGGTCGTGGGCGAGCTCGCGGCCGGTACTGCCGTGGCCGTGCCGCAGACCGGCGAAGTCACCCTCGCGCCGAAACTGACCAGGGACGACGCGCGCATCAATTTCGACCAGCCGGCAGCATCCGTTTATAGCCGTATTCGCGGCGTGACCCCCCAACCCGGCGCGTTCACCACGGTGAACGGTGCCGTTCTCAAACTTCTCGAGGTCGCTCCGAGCGTCGACGAGCCGAACCTGCCTGCCGGAACTGTTCTGCAGCGTGATAAAACAGTGCTCGTGGGCACGCAGACCGAACCTCTGGTTTTGCTGCGCGTGCAACCGGCCGGAAAGACAGCAATGACAGCGAATGACTGGTGGCGCGGAGTGGCAGCAGAATCGGTGATCGCATTATGAGCGACGATCGCACGGGGGGAAGAGGCAATGCCGGCGCGGCGCGTTCTGGCGGGTCGGCTGGCGACAGCGCCGCCGAATCTGCGTACTCTGGCGGTGTCCCGCGCGCGCGCCAGGCCCCGGCCGATTTCGTGCAGCCGGCCCGCCGCATCGCCTACGAGGTGATCGCCGCCGTCCGCGAGTCCGACGCCTACGCGAACCTGTTGCTGCCGACCCGTATTCAGCGTGCCGCTCTCAATACGGCGGATGCCGCCCTCGCGACCGAGCTCACCTACGGCACCCTGCGCATGCAGGGCTTCTACGACCGCGTGATCGCCCTCGCCGCGAACCGTCCCGTCAGCGCGATCGATCCCGCAATTCTCGATGTGCTGCGCCTCGGCGCCCACCAGCTTCTCGCCACGCGGGTCGCCACCCATGCCGCGGTCAACGAATCGGTCTCGCTCGCCAAGCAGGTCGGCTCACGCTCCGCGACGGGATTCACCAATGGGGTGCTGCGCACCATCTCCCGCTCGAGCGCTGAGGAATGGCGCGATCTGGTGCTGGAGGGCTCGGTCAACGCCGATGACCGGCTCGCCGCCGAATTCTCCCACCCGGCCTGGATCGTGCGCGCTTTTCGCAAGGCTCTGCAGGCTGAGGGCCATGAAAGCGAGCTCTCGGACCTGCTCGCCGCCGACAATATGGCGGCCAAGGTCAACATGGTGGCGCTGCCCGGTCTCGCGACCGCCGCAGATCGCGAACGCCTCGGCCTCGCCGACGAGTTCTCGCCGGTCGGTTTCGTGCTGGATTCCGGCGACCCGTACCATCTGGTGACCGCGACGGAAGGCCGCGTTCGGGTGCAGGACGAGGGCTCGCAGATCGCCGCCCTGGCGCTCAGCCGGGCGCGGCCCATCATTCCGGGGGAGCGCTGGCTCGACCTCTGCGCCGGCCCCGGCGGCAAGGCCGCCCTGCTCGCCTCCGAAGCACGCGCCGGGGGAGCTGTGCTCGTAGCGAACGAGCTCGTACCGGCCCGGGCAATCCTCGTGCGCACCGCCCTCGCGGCTCTGCCCGAAACGGTTCCGGTGTGGGAAGTGGATGGCACCACCATCGGCCAGACGCACCCGGACACCTTCGACCGCATTCTGCTCGACGCGCCGTGCACGGGCCTCGGCGCTCTGCGCCGCCGGCCAGAGGCGCGCTGGCGCAAGCAGCCCAAGGACGTTGCCGACCTCGCCGGTTTGCAGTCCGGACTCATCGACGCGGCCCTGCTCGCGCTCAAGCCCGGCGGCATCCTGGCCTATGTGACGTGCTCGCCGCACACCGCCGAGACCCGCGCGATCGTCGCCCTGGCGGTGCGCAAGGCCGGCGGAACCGTGACGGCGCTCGACACGGCTGCCGTCGTGCAGTCGTTCAGCGCCGCCAACCTCGATCTGCCCGCCGGTACCGGCAGCGTTCAGCTGTGGCCGCACCGCCACGGCACCGACGCCATGTTCATCACGCTGCTGCAGCGCGCCCTCTAGCCTCGCGTCGGTGCTGTCGGCGCGCACCGATACAATTTACCTATGGCTGGACTGATTCGACAAAGCGACATCGAAGAGGTCAAGGCCCGTACTAATATCGCGGACATCATCGGTGACTATGTCACCCTGAAGTCCGCCGGTGTCGGTTCGATGAAGGGTCTCTGCCCCTTCCATGACGAACGCAGCCCCAGCTTTCACGTGCGTCCGCAGGTTGGCTTCTACCACTGCTTCGGCTGCGGCGAGAGCGGCGACGTCTATTCCTTTCTGCAGAAGATGGACCACGTCAGCTTCAGTGAGGCCGTTGAGCGGCTTGCCGGTCGGGTCGGCCTCGACCTGCACTACGAAGACGGTTCCGGAGCGGCCCCGGACCACGGCAATCGTGCCCGCCTGCTCGCGGCCAACCAGGTGGCATCCGATTTCTTCATCGACCAGCTCGGCAGCGCGGGCGCTGAGGTCGGCCGGGCGTTTCTGGGGCAGCGCGGTTTTGACGCTGCCGCTGCGACCCGGTTCGGCGTCGGGTTTGCGCCCAAGAGCTGGGACGAACTGACCAACCACCTCCGCGCCAAAGGCTTCACCACCGAGGAACTCACCTTGTCCGGTCTGGTCTCGAGCGGCGATCGCGGCATCTACGACCGTTTTCGTGGGCGCCTGGTCTGGCCGATTCGCGACATCACCGGGCAGACCATTGGCTTCGGAGCGCGCAAGCTGCTCGACGACGACAAGGGCCCGAAATACCTCAACACCCCCGAGTCCCCGGTCTACCACAAGGCTCAGGTGCTCTACGGCCTCGACCTCGCCAAGCGCGACATCTCGCGCAGTCACCAGGTCGTCGTGGTCGAAGGCTACACCGACGTGATGGCGTGCCATCTGGCCGGCATCACCACCGCGGTCGCTACCTGCGGCACCTCGTTCGGCGTCGACCACATTAAGGTGTTACGCCGCGTGCTCGGCGATGATTCCGGTGTCGGCGAAGTCGTCTTCACCTTCGACCCCGACGCTGCCGGTCAGAAGGCCGCCATGCGCGCCTTCAGTGAGGAGCAGCGGTTCTCCGCTCAGACCTACGTCGCGGTCGGCCCGGAGGGCCTCGACCCCTGCGACCTGCGCCTGCAGCGCGGCGATGATGCGGTCAGGAGAATGGTCGACGCGAAGAAGCCGATGTTCGAGTTCATGATTCGGCAGATCCTCTCCCAGTACAACCTCGACACGGTCGAGGGTCGCACGGCCGCCCTGCGTGCCGCAGCCCCCATCGTCGGCGATATTCGCGACCCGGTGCTGCGACCCGGCTACACCCGGGAACTCTCGCGCATGCTCGGCGTCGATATGGGCGAGGTTGCCAGGGCCGTCACCAACGCCCAGTCCGGAGCGCGCTCTTCGGCGAGCGGCGGGCCAAACGCTCCCCGGCATGCCGGCGCGGTCGAAGTGCTGCCGGAGCGCCCATTCTCGCTGGTCGAATTGCCCGGCGACCCGGTCACCCGACTCGAGCGCGACGGCCTCATGGCCATGCTGCAGCGCCCAACGCTGATCGGCCGGGACATCCTCGACAGCGCGGTGCAGACATCCTTTGCGAATAGCTCTCTCGCGGTGGTGCGCGACGCGATCGCCTCGAGCTTGCCGCACTTCGAGGCGCCCGACTGGCTCGATCGCGTCGTCGCGGAGGTTCCGGACACCCTGAAGAACCTTGTTCAGGAGCTCGCCATGGCCAATCTGCCCGAGCGCACCGAGAAAGATGTCACCCGCTACGTGCGCGAGATCACCATCGTGCTCATTGACAAAGACCTGTTGCGCCTCAAGGCCGAATTGCTCGGCCGACTGCAACGAGCGGATGCCAGCGAGACCGAGATATACCGCACGCTCCAGCGCGAACTCGTGCGCGTCGAGGCCGAGCGACGCGCCCTCCGCGACGAGTGACCCACGCGCAACTTCTGAGTCAGTGCATGAGCAACGACTTTGTTGCAGATACGTAAAGAAGCTGCGGCTGATCGTGGCAATCCGCGCATTCTGTGCTAATTCTTGGCTAACAGCAATGAACAGCTGCGCCCATTCTCGGGTTCTCCTGGTCATGAGACTTCTACAGGAAGAGGACGACGGATATGACATCCGCATTCACTAACGGCAAGCGCGCTCTCGCTGCCACAGCAGGCTTCGCGGTCGCGGCGCTGGTACTGGCCGGTTGCTCAGCGGGCGGCAGCACGACTACCGACAACGCAGGCGGCCCGATCACAATCGGCACCACAGACAAGGTCACCACGCTCGACCCGGCCGGCTCGTATGACTCCGGTTCCTTCTCGGTGCAGACCCAGGTCTTCCCGTTCCTGATGAACAGCGCCTACGGCACAGCGGATGTCGAGCCCGACATCGCCGTCAGCGCCGAGTTCACCTCACCGACGGAATACACCGTCACCCTCAAGCCCGACCTCGAATGGGCCAACGGCAACGCGCTCACCGCGTCCGACGTCAAGTTCAGCTTCGATCGTCAGCTGGCCATCGCCGACGAAAAGGGCCCGTCCACCCTCCTGGGCAACCTCGAGAGCACTGAGGCCGTCGACGACACCACGGTCGTCTTCACCCTGAAGGCCGGAAACGACCAAATCTTCCCGCAGATCCTGTCCAGCCCCGCCGGCGTCATCGTGGATGAGGACTCCTTCTCCGCGACGGAGGTTACTTCCGACGACGACATTGTCGCAGCCGAGGCCTTTGCCGGCCAGTATGTGCTGACGAGCTACGACTTCAACAACCTGCTCTCGTATACGGCCTACGCGGGCTACCAGGGCCTGCTCGGCGCCGCCAAGACCGACGTCATCAACGTCAAGTACTACACCGACGCGTCCAACCTCAAGCTCGACATTCAGGAAGGCAACATCGACGTCGCATGGCGCAGCCTGTCGGCGACCGACATTGACGACCTTCGCGGCAACGACGCTGTCAGCGTCGTTGACGGCCCCGGCGGCGAGATCCGCTACATCACCTTCAACTTCAACACGCAGCCCTTCGGCACGACGACCGCTGACGCCGACCCGGCCAAGGCACTCGCAGTGCGCGCGGCCGTTGCCGATATCGTTGACCGCGAGGAACTCGCCGACCAGGTCTACAAGGGCTCCTACACCCCGCTGTATTCCTACGTTCCCGCTGGCATGACCGGTGCCACCGAGTCGCTCAAGGGTCTCTACGGCGACGGTGAGGGCGGACCGGACATTGAGAAGGCCGCGGCAGACCTCGCCGCAGCCGGCGTGACCACCCCGGTCGCACTCAACCTGCAGTACAACGCGGACCACTACGGCCCCGGCTCGAGCGACGAGTATGCGCTGATCAAGGACCAGCTGGATGCTTCCGGCCTGTTCACAGTCAGCCTGCAGTCCACCGAGTGGGTTCAGTACTCCAAAGACCGAGTAGCTGACGTCTACCCCGCTTACCAGCTTGGCTGGTTCCCGGACTACTCCGACGCTGACAATTACCTGACGCCGTTCTTCGCCCAGAACAACTTTCTCCAGAACCACTACGACGACGCCGAGGTCGATGCCATGATCAATGAACAGGCCGTCACGAATGACCCCGAGGCGCGCACCGCGCTCATCGAGGAAATCCAGGACAAGGTCGCGGCTGCACTCTCCACCGTTCCGCTGCTCCAGGGAGCACAGGTCGCTATCACTGGGCCGAGCATCACCGGGACCGAAGACACGCTCGACGCGTCCTTCAAGTTCCGTTATGGCGCGCTTGCCAAAGGTTAGAACGTAGTACGGCTAGAGTTTTCTCTAGTTTGATCACCGGGGGTATCTAGTGCTGATAGCGCTGGATACCCCCGATTCTTGTGCAATTGTGAGGTAGTAATGACCACTGTGGCGATGAAGCCGCCCATGCCGGCGGCCGGGCGTTCCAAGAAGAACACCAGCCCGGGCGGTGGCATAGGCCGTTACCTCCTCGTACGATTCCTCCTCATCTTCCCCACCATTTTTATTCTGGTGTCGATGGTGTTCTGGCTGATGCGCACGACGGGAGACCCGATCACCGCCGCGCTCGGCGGAAAGCTCGGTCCCGACCAGCTCGCCGTCCTCATTAAAGAGGCCGGCTATGATCGACCCATCCTCATCCAATATTTTGAGTACCTCGGGCAGGTCTTCACCGGCAACTTCGGCACGACAATCAGCACCAACCGTCCGGTGTCCGAGGTACTGCTCACCTACGGATCCGCTACGGCCGAGCTCGTGTTCTACGCGCTCATCGTGGCGTTCATCGTCGGTATTCCCCTCGGCATGGTTGCAGCGTACTGGCGGGACAAGGCGCCCGATGCCTTCCTGCGCGTGGCCGCCATTCTCTTCTATGCCACCCCGGTGTTTTTCGCCGGACTCCTGTTGAAACTTGTCTTCGCTGTCTGGCTCAAGGTCCTGCCGGTCGCCGGTCGGGCGACCGTCAGCTCGGAACTGGAGATGGGGTTCCTGCCCGACAAGACCGGGATCTACTTCATCGACGCGTTGAAAACGGGCAATCCCGCCGTCTTCGGCGATGTGCTGCTGCACGCTGTACTTCCCGCGGTGGCACTCGGACTGCTCACCGCGGGCGTCTTCCTCCGCCTGGTGCGCACCAACGTCATCGGTACCCTGGGCACCGACTATGTGGATGCCGCCCGCTCGCGTGGTGTAAATGAGTTTCGTCTGGTCAGCAAGCACGCTTACCGCCCCGCGCTCATCCCGATCATCACCGTCATCGGCTTGCAGGTGGCCCTGCTGCTCGGCGGCGCTGTACTGACCGAGACCACCTTTGAGTGGAAGGGGCTGGGCTTCATGCTCATTGAATTCATCAAGGCACGTGACTTCGTGGCCGTTCAGGGCATTGTGGCGCTCCTCGCTGTGATCGTGGCCCTGTCCAACTTCATCGTGGACATCATTGCCGCGCTCATTGACCCGAGAGTGCGGTACTAGCCATGACTATTGACACCACTCACGCCCCCAAGGCTCCGCTATGGACTCGGCTGCCCGTCGTGCATCAACTCCGCCAGAGCGTCGGCCTGCAACGGGGAATGCTCGTGGTCGGCCTCGTCCTCACCGGCATCTTCATTCTCACCGCAATCTTCGCACCACTGCTCGCGCCGTACGGCTACAGCCAGCTGCGCGATGACAGTGGCCCCTTCGGCGCCCAGCAGGAGCCCGGCGGCGACCACCTGCTTGGCACCACCGTCGGCGGCTACGACGTGCTGTCGCGGGTCATCTGGGGCTCGCAGACCGCGATCACCGTCATGGTCATTGCCGTCGTGCTGTCGATCTTCGCCGGTGTGGCCCTGGGCCTCGTCTCCGGTTACTTCGGCGGCTGGCTCGACCGCGTACTCGTCGTCGTCTGCGACGCCGTCTACGCCTTCCCGGCGCTGCTGCTCGCCATTGTCATGGGGATCGTCATCTCCGGCGGTCGCTCCGGCCTGTGGGGTGGAATCTTCGCTGCCGCGATCTCCATCACCGTGGTCTTCATCCCGCAGTACTTCCGGGTGATTCGTGCGGAGACTGTGCGCATCAAGGCCGAGGCCTACGTGGAATCGGCCCGCGTGCTCGGCGCGAGCAACGGCCGCATCATGTTCCGTCACGTTCTGCGCAACGCCACCCGCACCCTGCCGCTGATCTTCACGCTCAACGCTTCGGAAGCCCTGCTGACCCTGGCCGGCCTCGGGTTCATCGGCTTCGGCATCGAACCCTCCTCCGCCGCCGAGTGGGGCTACGACCTGAACAAGTCACTCTCCGACGTCACCAGTGGCATCTGGTGGACCAGCCTGTTCCCCGGACTGGCCATCGTTCTCGTCGTGCTCGGCATCACCCTGGTCGGCGAGAGCCTCAACGACCTCGCCGACCCGCGCCTGCGCAGTCGCCGTGCCCCCGGAAAGACGGCCGGCATCGTCGCAGCGACCAGCGTCATTCCCGGTGGAACCCTGGCTGGCGGTCCTGGCGGTATCGACGGGCTCGAAGCCGGCCTGCCGGCGCACGACCAACACGTGAACGACGACCCATTCGAGGCCAAATAATGAGCGCGCAGTCCCTTCCCGACGTCGTACGCATCGACAACCTCAATGTGACCTTCGCCACCGACGGTGGCGCGGTCAAGGCCGTCGACGGCGTGAGCCTGCGCGTCGCTCCCGGAGAAGTGCTCGCCATCGTGGGGGAGAGCGGCAGCGGCAAGACCGTCACCGCGAAGACCATCCTCGGCCTGCTGCCCGAGACGGCTACCGCCCACGGTGCCGTCATCCTGAGCAGCAAGGACGGTTCCAACTCCAACGACGTGCTCTCCGTCAGCAAGCAGAAACTGCGTCAACTGCGGGGAACGGATGTTTCCATGGTCTTCCAGGAGCCGTCAACGGCCCTGAACCCCGTGTTCACCGTCGGTTGGCAGATTGCCGAGGGCATCCGGGCCCACGGTGAATTCAGCCGCAAGGAAGCCCGCGCCAAGGCGATTGAGATTCTCGGCCGGGTCGGCATCCCCGACCCAGAGAGCCGCGTCGACTACTACCCGCACCAGTTCTCCGGCGGCCAGAAGCAGCGGGTCGTCATCGCCATGGCCCTCGTACTCGACCCCGGGCTCATCGTCGCCGACGAGCCGACCACGGCGTTGGATGTGACCGTGCAGGCCGAAATCCTCGACCTTCTCCGCCGCTGCCGCGACGAATTCGGCACCGCCATCGTGTTGATCACCCACAATATGGGTGTCGTCGCCGATCTCGCCGACCGCGTCGTCGTGATGTACGAGGGCAAAGTCGTCGAAGAAGCTCCAGCCCAGGATCTGTTCTCCAACCCCAAACACGAATACACCAAGCGACTGCTCGGCTCTGTGCCCCGCGTTGGCCACGGCACGGTACGGGCAACCGCACGGTTGCAGGCTCGGGAGTGCGATTGGGTGAATCAGACCCCGGTCGTCGTCGCGAACAATCTGAAGATCCAGTACCCGGGCCGGCTCGGCAAACCCGGTTTCACCGCCGTCGACGGGGTGAGCTTCAGCATCCGCCCAGGCGAGGTACTCGGCCTGGTCGGCGAGAGCGGATCCGGCAAGACCACCATCGGCCGGGCCATGGGCGGTCTCACCAAGGTGACCGGCGGCTCGCTGACGGTACTGGGCCATGAGATGAATGGTTTCAGGGAACGCGCCTTCAAGAAGGTGCGCAGCGACATCGGATTTGTCTTTCAGGACCCGGCTTCGAGCTTCAACCCGTTACTCACCATTGCCGAATGCGTCGCCGAGCCGCTCGTCGTGCACGGGCGGGCAGCGAACACCCGGGCCGCCCGCAAGCGGGTAGACGAACTGCTTGAAGCCGTGCAGCTGCCCAAAGCTTTCGGCGACCGGTACCCGCACGAGCTCAGCGGTGGCCAGCGGCAACGGGCCAGCCTGGCTCGTGGGCTCGCGCTCGAGCCGAGCCTGCTTATCGCCGATGAACCGACCAGCGCGCTCGACGTGTCCGTGCAAGCGAAGGTGCTCGAACTCTTCGCCGAGATCCAGGCGGAATTCGGGTTCGCGGCCTTATTTATCAGTCACGACCTTGCCGTCGTCGACATTCTCGCTGACCGCATTGCCGTGCTGTACAAGGGAAAATTGGTCGAGGAAGGCACCGGCGCCGAGGTGCTCGGAGCTCCGAAAGATCCGTACACGCAGCGGCTGCTCGCCTCGCTTCCGGTGCCCGACCCGGCCACGCAGGCCTTGCGCCGAGACGAGCTTCGCCTTCTGCGTGCGGCAAGATAGACCGTATGAAGCAAGGCGCGGCATCCGTTTCCCCGATCAATTCCAGTGATCTGACCATCGAATACCCGCCGCACGGGGCGAGCCCGGCGTATGTCGCGGTGCACGGCTTCACCCTGCGCATCGCTCCCGGCGAAGTCGTCGGGCTGCTCGGCGAGAGTGGTTCCGGCAAGAGCACTCTGGCCCGGGTGCTCTCCGGTGACGCGTTTGTCAGCGAGAGCACCGGCATCCGTCCCCAGATCACCGGGGGCGAGGCGACCGTGCTCGGCTTCGGCCTCCGCCGTATCAGCAAACGCAAGCTGGCGCGGCTCACCTTCGGCGTCGGCCTGCTCGCCCAGGACGCGGCCGATACCCTGCCGTCGACCATGACGGTCGCCGAGATTGTCGCCGAACCGGTGCTCGAACGCGATCGACGCTACAACCGTCGTGCCCTCGGGGTACGGGTCGCCACCCTGATCGATGCGGTGCGGTTGCCACTGGTCGTTCTCGGCCAGTACCCCTATGAGCTCTCCAGCGGCCAGCGTCAGCGCGTGGCGCTGGCTCGCGCCCTCGTGTTCGGACCGTCGCTCTTGATCGCTGACGAGCCTACAGCGGGCGTTGACGTTACGGTGCGGGGCGCCATTATCGACCTGATCAGCGAGCTGCAGCTGGAGCGATCTTTCTCGGGGCTCGTGATCAGTCACGACCTGGCCGTGCTGAGGCAGGTCGCCAACCGTATCGGTGTCATGCATCAGGGTGTGTTGGTCGGCCTCGGCACCATTGAGGAGGTCTTTCGGGACCCGTGGCACCCGTATGTCAAGGGACTTGCCGCCGCCCTGCAGCCAGCCGAAGTCGAACGGAACGTTCACACCGACGTCTACGAGGCCGGAGCGCCCGATGCCGCCGATAGCGGCGATGAAACGGATACCGCAGTCGGCTTTTGAGACCAATCCCGGCCCGTCCCTCCTGATTTCGGGTCGGAGTAGTCGTGACCCGCGCCGACACGCCCGACCGTACTTTGGTGCGTGAGACTGCGCAACTGTTGCGTCGGCCCGACTTTCCGGGGCTGAACGGGTTCTGAACCCTTCAAATGGCGCCAGCGGAGGCGAACAGAACCCGTTGTGGTTTGGGCCCCGCAAGAAAACTTGGTAAAGTCGTAACGTTGCTCAAGCATTCCTCGATAGCTCAATTGGCAGAGCAGCGCACTGTTAATGCGCAGGTTCTTGGTTCGAGTCCAAGTCGGGGAGCGAAAGGCCACTCAGGGCTCCACCCCGGGTGGCCTTTTTTGTCGGTATATTCCGGCCGACAAAAAAGGTCTTCCTCAATTTTCAACGTGCGCCAGGGCTTCGGCACAAGAGACGGCGGTCAGCAGTGGAGTTCGCGCAACTTCTGGTACCGGCGCTCGGAGCACTGTGTGGTGCGTTGTTGGTGCTCTGGGTGATCGGCCTGCTGCGCTCTCGCCGGATCATCTTTGACCGCAACGCCGCCGAGCGCGTGCGCATCGAGCTGGAACTGTCTCTCGCCGAGCAACAGGGGCGCCTGGCTATCATCCGTGAGCTGCAGGACGGCGCCGTGCTCACCATTGCCCGCCTGATCACCCGGGCTGAAGGCGCACGGTACACCGCCGAAAGTGATCCCTCCACGGCCGTACGTGCCGCCACCGCGCTCGTCGACGACGGCCGAGTGGCCCTCGCGGACATGCGCCGGGTGCTGACGATCGTGCGCGAAGGCGAAACCGTCGGCGCACTACAGCCCGGCCCGCAGTCCACCCGCGACCTGTTTCGGGTCATGCGCGACGCCGGACTGGTAGTCAGTTTCAGCGAATCCGGCGAGCGCTTCGCCCTCAAGGCGGGCGCCGAACTGGCCATTTTCCGCATTCTGCAGAGCGCCCTGTCGAACGCGCTCAAGCATGGTGGGGTCGGCACCGAGGCCCGTGTGTCGTTCACCTGGACGCAGGACGGCCTGCAGCTACTCGTCGATGATGACGGCATTCGGGCCGCCGCCCGTCGTGACGGCAAGGAGGCCGACGAACAGGCGGCGCGCACCCCGTATTCGATCGAAGACGACCTCAAGGCCCTCAGCGAGAGCATTGCCGGTCCCGGCATCACCCAGATGCGCGAGCGTGCCCAGCTGTTCGGCGGCGTGTTCAATGCTGGAACCGTGCCGGGCCTGGGGTTCTCCGTGTCGGCCGTGTTCCCATCGCTGCGCTTTCACAACGGCGTGCACGGCGTCGACCTGTCCCGGTAGACCCGCGGCATGAGCGAAATTCTCGCAAAAAAAGTTGATGAACAGCGGCAGCAATGACTGGCGACCCGCGAAGGCATCGCCGTGGGACTCGCGACCGCCGCCTACGGAGTGTCCTTCGGCGCTCTGTCGGTCGCCGCCGGACTCGACATCTGGCAGACCTGCTTCATCAGCATCGTGATGTTCTCCGGTGGTTCCCAGTTCGCCTTGGTCGGAGTGCTCGCCGCCGGCGGTGTCGCGGCCGGCCCGGCGGCGATCGCGAGCGCGGCCCTCCTCGGCGTGCGAAACGGCATCTATGGCATGCGCACCGCACCCGTTGTCGGCACCGGGCTCTGGAAACGGTTCGCCGCCGCCTGGATCACCATCGACGAATCGACGGCGGTCGCCCTGGCCCAGCCCACCCCGCGTAGTCGGCGGGTCGGCTTCTGGGTCACCGGTCTCGCCGTCTTCATCGGCTGGAACATCACAACCCTGCTCGGCGCCCTGCTCGGTGATGCCCTCGGAGACACTCGGGCTTACGGCCTCGATGCGGCGGCCGCAGCGGCCTTCGTCGGCCTGCTCTGGCCACGATTGAAGCGGATGCAGGCGGTCGCGGTGGCCGTCGCCGCTGCGGTCGTCGCTGCGACGCTCACCCCCGTGCTCATGCCGGGCCTGCCCGTGCTGGTCGCAGCGCTCGTCGCGGTCGTGGTCGGCTTGTTCAACTGGCTGGGCACACCCGGCGTGCCGGGCGGGGCATCCACTCGCCGACCGAGCGATGGATCGGGGCTGGACTCATGACACTCTGGCAGATCATCATTGCCGCCTCGATCGCTGTGCTGGCGCTCAAACTCACCGGATACCTGGTGCCTCCGGCTCTGCTGCACAAGCCAACGCCGGCCCGCATCGCCGATCTGCTGACCGTGGCCTTGCTGGCCGCGTTGATCGCGGTGCAGACGCTCGGCAACGGTCAGGCGCTGGTGCTGGATGCTCGCATTCCAGCGGTCATCGTGGCGGCTGGCCTGTTTGCGATCAAGACGCCGTTCATCGTGGTGGTGCTTGTGGCAGCCTTGGTCGCGGCCGGGCTGCGCGCGCTGACCTAGCCTTCGAGGTTGTCGACGCCGGGGATCCAGGTCAGGCCCGGAACGCCCCAGTTCTTCTTGCGTACGACCTTGGCGGCCATCTTGGCGTAGACGTGCTGCAGACGGTCAACGTAGAGCGTGCCGTCGAGGTGATCGAACTCGTGCTGGAAGATGCGGGCGAGCCAGCCATCAGCTCGAATTTCAAAGGGCTGTTGCTCAGCGTCGACAGCTCGCAGAATGGCTGATTCGGCTCGTTTGAGCGGAAAACGTTCACCGGGAAAGGACAGGCAGCCCTCGTCCTCGTCGGCATCCTCATCGTCGACCGGTTCGGCGGAGACCGGGGTGATCCAGAGCTCCGGGTTGATCGCGACGCCTCGCCAGGTCACTTCGTCGTCGTCCTGATAGCTGTAAGTAAAAATTCGCAGCCCGACACCCACCTGCGGGGCGGCCAATCCCACCCCCGGCGCAGCATCCATCGTCTCGAACATGTCTCGCACCAGGTCGCGCAGATTGTCGTCGAAATCGACGACGGGAGCTGCGGGGGAATGGAGAACGGGGTCACCTGAAATTACTATCGCGCGTACGGGCATTTCTCCAGAATATCGGCAAGCTTGTGGGTAGGGTCATGAAGTGACCTCTGACCTAACCGATCTGGCGAGTGAAATCGCCATTGATCCCAGGCAGGCCATCGGAATTCCGCTGGCCCTGGTCGGCGCGGTCTTCCTATCGCTGGGTGCTCAGTTT
Source organism: Cryobacterium sp. Hh38 (assembly GCF_004403235.1). Classification (NCBI taxonomy): domain Bacteria; kingdom Bacillati; phylum Actinomycetota; class Actinomycetes; order Micrococcales; family Microbacteriaceae; genus Cryobacterium; species Cryobacterium sp. Hh38. The sequence continues at coordinate 255,373 of NZ_SOHD01000002.1, forward strand.
CAGCATCGCGGCGTCACCAAGGTCGAAGCGCACACTGAAGCGGTCACCGGTGGACTCAACGTTCGGCAGCTGACCTTACTGCTCGCGCGACCTTCCTGGGTGTTCGGATCCATCATGCTCGGCCTGGCGATCGTGTTTCAGCTCACGAGCCTCGCCTTTGCGCCCATCATCGTCGTGCAGCCGCTCGGCGCGGTTGCCCTCGTGATCACGGCAATTCTGAATGCCCGGGTCAGCCGGGTCAGCCTCAACCGAGCAAGTATCATCGCGATCTCGATGTGCGTGGGGGGTGTCGGGCTGTTTGTGACCGTAGCTGCGTTCACCGCCATCGACAAACCGGTCACCGACCGCAATTTGACCACGATTCTTATCGTGCTCACGGTCGTTCTCTTGCTCTTCGCGCTGGCGTTCGGCTTTCTCCGTCACCGTTCGCAGGCAGTCTTTTATATTCTCGGCGCCGGGGTGCTGTACGGATTTGTCGCGACTCTCGCCAAAGTCGTCATCAACCGCACCCAGAACGGAAATTTCGAGTGGCTGACCCTGACCTGTGTGCTTGGGTTGCTGCTCGCCGCTGCGCTCGGGGCCTATTTTGTGCAGAACGCGTATGCCTCCGGGCCACCGGATCTCGTCATTGCGGGGCTGACCGTCGTCGATCCTCTGGTTGCGGTGGGAATCGGCATCATTGTGCTCGGCGAAGCCAGCCAGGCACCGCCGGCAGCGGCCGTCGCCTTCGTCGTGGCGGGCGCCATCGCGATTTGGGGTGTCTTCTTGCTCGCACGGTATCATCCCCAGTTGGATCGCTGAAACGTGAAGAATTTTGGTGTTCCACGGTGCGGGCGCGTCTCGCGATGCTCGGTTTAGAATAGGGTCGTGTACGCCGCGTCAACGACCGAGCGCGCCCGAGACTTTCTGCCGGACGATGTTCCCGGCCCACCAACGTAGGGACCACTCCACTTGTCAGATGTGACCGACTTGCAGAGCAGCCCGACTCCGGGCGTTGCGACACAGCGTGGCCCGAATGCCTCGGCGAAAAAACCGCCGATTCGGGTGCTCATCGCTGCGGACACGTTCGCTCCCGACGTGAACGGGGCTGCGCGTTTCGCCGAGCGGCTTGCCGCCGGCCTGGTGGAACGGGGCCACGAGGTGCAGATCATGGCGCCCGCTGCATCACGCAAGCACGGCAGCCGGACCGAGATGCACGAGGGCCAGCCCATGGTGGTGCACCGCCTGCACAGCTGGCGCTGGTATCCGCACGACTGGCTGCGGTTTGCGCTGCCGTGGCTGGTTCGCGGCCAGAGCCGTCGCATTCTCGATTCCTACCGCCCAGACGTCGTGCATTTTCAGTCGCACATCAACGTCGGGCGTGGCGTGTCGATCGAGGCGGCGAAGCGGGACATTCGTTTGGTTGGTACGAACCATTTCATGCCCGAGAACATGGTGAAATTTTCCCTGGTTCCGTTGGGTTTTCAGGATCGCGTGATCAAGGCAGCCTGGCGAGCGGCCCGGCGCACGTTCGGACGTGCCGCAGCGGTGACTACGCCCACCCGGCGGGCCGCCCAGTTCCTGGAAAAATACACCGGGCTGACCGGTGTCCACGCCATTTCCTGCGGCATTGACGCTGATAACTACTCGCCGAATTTTGAACCACGCACGGAGAACCGCATTCTGTTTGTGGGGCGGGTCACCGGCGAGAAGCAGATCGACGTGCTGCTCGAAGCGGTGGCGAAGTTGAATCCCGATCTCGATGTGCAGGTCGAAATCGTGGGCGGGGGAGACCAGAGACGCAACCTGGAGCACCTGGCTGACACCCTCGGCATCCGCTCACGGGTCACGTTTACCGGGTACGTGACGGATGCGGAGCTGCGCGCGGCGTACTCGCGGGCGACGGTTTTCGCGATGCCGTCGATCGCCGAGCTGCAGAGCATCGCCACCATGGAGGCCATGGCCTCCGGATTACCGATCGTCGCCGCTGACGCCATGGCGCTCCCGCACCTCGTGCATGACCAGGCGAACGGGTACCTGTTCAAGCCGAGCGATGCGCAAAATCTCGCCGACAAACTCACTCTCGTGCTCACGGCGACGCCAGAGCTCCTGGAGGCGCTCAAGCGCGAGTCGCTCAAGCTCATTGCCGCGCACGACATCAAGCGCACGTTGAGCACATTCGAATGCCTGTATCGTGGGGAGCCGGTGGGCGATTTGGTCACCAACGGGGCCTCGGCGCATCTGCCGGAGTAGTCACGTAGTTCTGGCGGGACGTTTTGGTCGCGCTTTTTGGGGCGGTAGCTCAGCTGGTTAGAGCAGCGGACTCATAATCCGTCGGTCCCGGGTTCAAGTCCCGGCCGCCCTACTGTAAATTCAATCTGATCAGGGTTTCTTGTCTTCACCGAAAGGGCAAGACTTGATGCACTGGTCGTTTATCCAACGTGTATTCCGCGGCGGTTGATTGCTCCCGTCGGCCGTTACTGTGGTAATCGATCCACTTCGATTCACTTGGGCTGGCCTCGAACATCTGAGAATCATGCACTTTGGATGACTCTTCGGGCTCGGTCTCGCGCCCCTGCTACGACGAGCGTTTGCTCAAGTACGGCACCCGCATACGTGAGTTCGCCGAGGCCTCCATGGCGACCAGTGCACGCGTAGAGCTCCCGCCTGCGTCGGTGGAGATACGCCGTCCTCGACCTCGTGCGTATGACGCCCGGTCATCGGGCTTAATGTCGGGACAGTCAAACGGGCACCGTTGCAATTCCGCCCGGTCGGAACCGCCAGCTTCCCGGGGGAATGCCCGGGGGTCGTCCCCTTGCGGGCTCGGCGATCCAAGGTCCGCGCTAGCAATCCGCGCCAAGCAGGCTCGAATCAGGGCTACGGTGTCAGGAAGAGTGTGACGACTCTCAGAGCCCGTATTACCGGCACGGCGATGACCAAACTTCGATCTCGGTCGTGTTTTCAGCACTGACCTAGGGTGGACGTATGGATGCCGACATCAACTTCTACTTCGACCCCGTCTGCCCTTTCGCCTGGATGACCAGCAAGTGGGTGCGGCAGGTGCAGGCGCAGCGTCGCTACACCGTGGACTGGCGATTCATCTCGTTGCGCCTGATCAATGCCCAGGTCGATTACGACGTACATTTCCCTCCCGAGTACGAAGCTGGCCACACAGCCGGGCTCCGGCTCCTGCGGGTAGCCGCCCGAGCGCGAGCAGAATACGGCCGCCAAGCGATGGCACCGCTGTACGCAGCCTTCGGGTCTCACATCTTCGACACCGCACCAGGTTCGGACAATCATCGGAGCGAGGTCGAGATGCGTGAGCTCCGCGGGACGCGTGAGTTCGCGGAGCCGATCCTCGCCGAGGTGGGCCTGCCGCTCGAGCTGGCGGGCGCTCTCGACGACGAATCATGGGACATCGAGATCCAGCAGGAGACGGACGAAGCGCTCTCCCTCACAGGAAGAGACGTGGGCACGCCCATCATCCACTTCGAGCCACCCACCGGTGCGGCCTTCTTCGGACCAGTGATCAGCCGCCTGCCGCACGAGGACTCAGCAGTCGAGTTGTGGGACCACGTCGTCGCTCTGGCACGCTTCCCAGGATTCGCCGAACTCAAACGCAGCCTGCGCGAGCAGCCACAGCTGGCCGCGTTCGGAGTCGACGTGAGCACGGTCGGAGAGCAAGAAGACTGGCACGGCGGCAGCCGGCGGCAGAAGAAATGACCCCTCCGTTAGGGTATACGCATGAGTGAGACAAGCATCCGCAGTCACCAGGAGTCCGTCATCGTCGAGGCGTCGGCCGCGTTTCTCTACGACCTGCTCTCCGACATCACCCGCACCGGCGAGTGGAGCCCCGTCTGCACGTCGTGCTGGTGGGACGACGATGCCGAGGCTGGTCGAGTTGGTGCCTGGTTCACCGGGCACAATGAGCTCCCGCATCGGACCTGGGAGACACGGTCTGAGGTCGTGACGGCAGAGCACGGTCGCGAGTTCGCCTGGGTGGTGGGCGGCAGCTTCGTCCGCTGGGGCTTCAGCTTCACCGCCGCGGAGACCGGGACGATACTCACCGAGTCGTGGGAGTTCCTGCCGGACGGGATCGCCATGTTCGAGGACAAGTTCGGCGAAGACGCCCACGCTCAAATCCTCGACCGCACCCAGCAAGCCTTCGACGGCATCCCGAAAACCCTCGCCGCGATCAAACGGATCGCCGAGATCTCCAGCGACGCAGGGGCACAGACCCAGTCATGACCGGACCGCCCGGGAAGGGCTGTCTCTGCAACGGTGTTTCCAGCACTTCTACGAGCCGCCTAAATTCCCACTGGCCTCATCGACCTTGAGAAGTTCCTTCCCGGCACCGCCGGCAACCGAGTAGACGACGACGATTCTAAGGTGTCCCGGTCGCCGTCCGGCTTACGGGGCGGCCGAGGCCGATGTTGAACATCCGCGTACGTGCTCTGTTGACCACATTGTCCTTGGGCACGATGGCGAGACTTTACGGGAACGGGACCACGTCGCGACGAGGCGTCGGTCAGCTTCGCTGAGTGACTGCGGGGAAGGCATGTCTCACGTGTTCGTGTGGCCGTGCCCCGGACGTCGGAGACCGAGCACAATCAGGATGATGCCAACGATGGCGAGGATGAGCCCGATTGAAAGCCACATCCTGCTACCCGTCATGAAACTTCCCGGGATCAGATTCATGCCCTGCCCAGTCCAGATTCCACCCAGGATCAGAGCTATCACGCCGACGGTGATCAAAGTCATGCGTCCGATGCCGCTAGTCATGTCTCCCAAGGTACCCTGACCGGCTCACTCGTCGCCCGGTAGAGGTCCCCTGTGCGAGACAGCATCGGCGCACTCCGCCACCGGGTGCTTTGGTACAAAACCTGTGTCGCTCGAGGTCCGGCTATCGGACACCCGGCAGATCAAGGTCCAACACATACGTCTGCGATGGATGTGCCAACAGCGCATGCTGGAATGGCTCTCCCCGCGGTCGCCAGCCGTTCTTTTCGTAGAGGTGCACGGCCGCTTGATGATCGGCGAGAACGTGAAGAACAGAGCGCTCATGCCCTGCCGAGCAAGCGCGGCTGTTGCTCCAATGAGAAGTGCCCAGCCGAGCCCGCGCCCCTGAGCGCCGGGAGCGAAAGCGAGCAGACCGATGACAGGCGAGTTGGGTGGATCACTGGCAAGACCCGAACCCGGTTTCATTGCGAGTACGAACCCGACGGGTCCAGCGACTGCAACCTCGGCCACGACCAGCATTCTGAATTGCCGAACTTGAGTTGAGCTCGCTCGGCTACTCCATCGACCGCTTCACCATCCCGAGCAACGCACGCCGCGACCCACAGCGAAACGCAAAGCGACGCATCCTGTACGGTGCCACTTCGAAAAACGAACTTGTTCTCCCCGCATGTCTTCTCCGTGTCCCAAGTTTCCTACCCGCTTCGATGATCGTTCCACTCGGACGGTTTGCTGTTGCTATCCTCGGTTTAAGGAGCGGAAAAGCACCAGGACCTGTTTTTATCTCAGTTCCACAGCGTTGATTCTCGGAGGTTTTTGGTCGGGATCGGTGTCGCGGTGACCGGATCATCTCCTCACACAGCGCGATGTTCGATTCTGCTGGAGGCTTCGACTTGAACGAACCCGCATGCACTGGCCTGTGTTACTAATGCGTCAGCATGCTCGGCGAATCCACCCGAACCCATCCACGAGACGGAGATAGTCGAACTATGTACGCTCCCGCGAATCTTCCAGTTGCCGTGCGCGTCGCTGTCGCTGGCGATCGAGGCGAGATCCTCCGGTTAGTCGCGCAAGTGTATTCGGACATGCACACGGTTTACGGCGGATCCGCACCCGCTACCGACGCGGAATGGGAAGCGCGCGTCGCAGCTTCTCTCGATCGGCGCCTCGGCAACGATGTCGCGATTTTTGTCGTAGAAGGTGCAGTCGGGCATCTGGCGTCCCTGGCCGTCGGGCGGATCAGTGAAACCTTGCCGAGCCCTAGGCACGTGCACTTCTTGGAGGGGTACGTCGAATGGGTGGGAACCGACTCCCAGTATCGAGGAATGGGGTACGCGTCCGCTGCTATGCGTGAACTCCTGCAATGGTTCCAAGCCAATAACGCGATGTCGGTCTCCCTCAACGCGAGCCCCGACGCGGAATCAATCTATCTGCGCATGGGCTTCAACGACGACGGGCCGCGGGCCCTCAGCATTCGCCTCGGAGAGCACGCATCGTAGCCAACAAGGGGCGCAGCATAACTTCGCGTGGCGGTTGCCTTCCCATTCCGCGCGTGCCGCACAAGTAACGGCGTACACGAGGCCCTGGAAAACAGGGCGGCGAAATCGTCCCGCAGACGGTTCGGCTTATGGGACGGCAGGAAGTACCGTTTTCGGTATGGACGAGTTGTGCGGGCGAGTGTGGAAAAAAGCAGAAGTCGCTGGTGGAGCGGAATCTGAGTTTTGGGCGTGACTCCAGGCCAAATTCTGTGAGTCCGTCGCTTGCGGGCGGACCTCAACTGTAACGAGGACGTGAGTGGTGCTGACTGTGCTGTCGTCCACAAGCGCACGCTCGTTCTAACCGTTCGGGATGGTGCCCGAGGCTATTGGACGCACCGCACAAACCTCCCGCTTAGTCGACGAGATTTCAGGCATGATCAAGGATGCGCATTTGTCGCCGGAAGAGGGGTGCCGTTGCCCAATCCCGACGACCGTCGCCAGGCAACATTTGAACGTCGTACACTCAACCAGTTGCATGGCAAAGTTCCCTCACAGAAAAAGTGATCGAGAGACATGACTGAAGAAATTTTCGCGATGCCGGCAAGTGTTCAGGGACCAGTGGTGCATAGCAAGCCTTCGAGTGCGGTAAGCCGATGGATGCTGCGTGACACTGTGCAACCGGTGGGCCCGGAAAGTGGTGAAACCCGTGCTTCTGCGCACCCCTGGTGGAAGGTGATGTGCCTCACGGGTGTGGACTACTTTTCCACGCTGTCGTACCTTCCTGCGATCGCCGCACTTGCCGCCGGTGCATTGTCGCCTTTGGCAACCTTGTTGATTGTCGCTTTGACGCTCTTGGGAATGTTGCCGATGTACCACCGGGTAGCAAAAGAAAGTCCTAACGGCCAAGGCTCCGTCGCGATGCTTGAACGGTTGCTTCCCTTTTGGTGGGGCAAGCTGTTCGTGCTCGTTCTGCTCGGATTCGTAGCGACCTCCTGGATCATCACCATCACCCTCTCGTCGGCGGACGCTACCGTGCACTTACTGGAAAATCCCTACGTCCCCGAAGCGTTCCGAGGCCTGGCCGTGCCCGTCACGGTACTGTTCCTGCTCATCCTCGGCGGAGTCTTCCTCTTGGGCTTCACCGAGGCAGTTACGATAGCTATCCCCCTCGTAGCTGCTTTCCTGGCATTGAATGCTGTCATTCTCGGCGTTGGCCTCGTGAACTTCGTGACTGATCCGGCTACGGTCACCGACTGGCTCGCCCTCTTGACCGCCACTGGAGGAGGGCTCGGCGGGATCCTCGTGCCGGCTCTTCTAGCCTTTCCTTTATTGGTGCTCGGCCTGTCTGGTTTCGAGACCGGGGTGAGTATGATGCCGTTGATCGCCGCAACCGGCAAAACCCCCGAGGAACGGTTGAAATCTCGAATTCGGAACACTCGAAAACTGCTGACGGCCGCTGCGGTGATTATGAGTGTCTATCTTCTATTGAGTAGCTTCGTGACTACTCTGCTTATCCCGGCAGAAAAATTCCAGCAAGGTGGAGAAGCAAATGGTCGCGCACTCGCCTACCTAGCCCACGAGCTGATCGGCAACGGTTTCGGCACCGTTTATGACATCAGCAGTATCCTGATCCTCTGGTTCGCCGGGGCGTCCGCAATGGCGGGCCTGATCAACATCGTGCCCCGCTACCTGCCCGCTTACGGCATGGCACCGGAATGGAGCCGCGCTGTTCGCCCCGTCGTCCTTGTGTACACCGCCATCAGCATCATCATCACGATTGGCTTCGGCGCTGACGTCAACTCCCAGGCAGGTGCTTACGCAACGGGCATCCTGGCGATGATGGTCTCTGGCGCCTTCGCTGTCACGATCTCGTGCATCCGACGTAAACGCCGCATCGCCCGCATTGGATTTGCCCTCCTCACCGCTATTTTGCTTTACGCGCTGGTCGAGAACATTCGGGAAAAACCAGACGGTATCGCAATTTCTGCATTGTTCATCCTCGGCATCGTTGTCGTCTCCCTGATCTCCCGAGTCACCCGTACGACAGAGCTGCGCGCGGATCGCATCGAATTCGACGACGAAGCACGCCGCTTCATCAACGATTCACTCCAACACGACAACAAACTCAACATCGTCGCCCACCGCCGGCAAACGGGCCACACGGCCGAATACGCCGAAAAAGAAGAAGAGCAACGGTGGATCAATCCGATCCCTGGCACCGCAGACATCCTCTTCCTCGAGATCGACGTCGTGGACCCCTCCGAATTTCGCGAAGTTCTACGGATAGAAGGCGTCGAAATTGATGGGTACCGCGTTCTTCGCACCAGCAGCCCCGCCGCCCCAAATGCAATCGCTGCAATATTGATAGCCCTCCGCGATACAACAGGCGTCCGCCCACACGCATATTTTGAATGGTCCGAAGGCAACCCGCTGGTCCACATGTTCCGATACTTACTGCTGGGTCGAGGCGACACCGCACCAGTAGTGCGAGAGATCATAAGAGAAAGCGAAACAAACCCACGCAAACGCCCCGTCATCCATGTTGGAGGCTGAACACGACTGGCCCTGCCCCCGTTGACTGGACACCTCACAAGAGAGAATGTTCACATGGGAAAGACACGCCGGGAGTTCACTCCTGAGTACAAAGACGAGGCCGTGAAGCTGGTGATCAACACCGGCAGGGCGATCGCGACCGTGGCCCGCGAGCTCAGCATAAACGAGGCCTCGTTGGGCCGGTGGGTCAGCGCGTTCAAGGCCCGCAATGACACCGGCGAGACCGGAGTCACCGAGTCGGAACGGTCCGAGCTGCTCCGGCTGCGGAAAGGGAACGCGGACCTGAAACTGGATCGGGCGTTTCTAAAAAAAGCGTCCATCTTCTTCGCCCAGGAAGCGTCGGATACGAGCGCAAAGCGTTCGAACTGATGCTGGCGGAGAAGACCAATTTCACCATCACCCGCATGGTCCGCCTGCTCGAGGTGTCCCGCTCAGGATATTACGTCTGGCTCGACCGGAAGCCGTCGGACCGCATGATTCGACGGGAGGGCATCGATCAGAAAGTGGCGTGGTTCCACGGTGACTCCGACGAGGTGTACGGTTCGCCGAGAATCCTCGCCGACCTCCGCGCCGACGGGGAGACCATCTCGCGCAAGACCGTCGCCAAGACCATGCAACGCCTCGGACTGGTGGGCATCTGCCCCAAAAAGTGGAGGACCACCACGATCATCGACCATGCCGACGCTTACCCCGTCGACGCCGTCAAACGGCAATGGGATACCGGGGCCCTGAACCAGGTCTGGGTCGGTGACATCACTTATCTGAGGACTTGGGAGGGGTGGGTCTACTTGGCGACGGTGATCGACGCACACAGCCGCCGGGTCATCGGCTGGGCCATCGCCGCCCACATGCGGACCGATCTGATCGAGAATGCCCTCGTGATGGCCATGACGCTGCGCGGAGACAGGCCGGCGCAGGTCATCTTTCACAGCGACCGTGGCACCCAATATGCCTCGGCCTAGATCACCGCATTCGCGATCAAGAATGGCATCATACGCTCGATGGGATTGACCGGTATTTGCTGGGACAACGCGATGGCCGAGAGCTTCTTCGCGACGCTGAAAACCGAGTTCTACTACCGACGCGTTTGGCCCACCCGCGACCGCGCTACTCGGGAAGTCGGAGCCTGGATCGAGGACCGATACAACCGTCGGCGCCGGCACTCCTCAATCGGAGATGTCAGTCCCGTCGACTTCGAACTGCAATACTCGTCACAGACCGCGGAAGTTCAACTCGCCGCTTAACCCGTGTCCACTAACCGGGGGCAAGGCCAGATCAACGCACCGCCGCGGATGGCGCGCCGCGTGGTGCCGGGAATCGGCAGGGCACCTACACGATGTCGTTGCGGATAGAGGGCTTAGCAGCCTGGTCCCGGCTTGGAAGCGTAGCTGCTCAAGTCTCGCGTCGAAGGGCAATGATTCCCACATAGGCGAGCAGTGCCGTCCTGAACGTTCCGAGAAGACCAGCGAGGAATGCCGCATCAACGCTGAACCCTCCGCTGAAGCTGATAACGACGTACCCGACAACCGCGAGCAGCACGAGGGCGACATAGGACAGTCGGACGAGCCAACCCACCGGTGAGCGAACGACGGACATGAGAATCACTGCCGCCAACGGTGCAAGCATCATCCCGCCGAAAAGCAGAGCGGGCGCCACCCGCACAGCGCGGCCAGAGCAGGGACCCATGAGGTTACACGCCGTGGGGAATCCTTGCGCCATCCAGAATACAAGCCAAGTAACGACCACAATGGCCACCGCGGGAAGCACTAATCCGAGGCGACTTTTCAACCGAATATGGGAAGTCATGAAACGAGTGTGGCATTACGGCGCGCAGAATGGAGCACTACAGAGTCGTAGGATGACAACTCGTTATCGCTCAGGCCGGGTGGCCAACTCCAAGGGTCCAAAGGCGCTTTTAATCAAGGCGAACGAGCGCCAAGCTCCGGGACCTCCAGCGCGAGCGTGGCGGTCGTGGCGCGGCGGCTCAACATCACTAGAAAACTCGGCGTCCCGCAGGGGGTTCCCTTTGCGCGCAACTCGCTCAGCGAATCGACTTGAGGAATCACCCTTCCACGCGATCGGTGCGCGTTCGGCTTATGGGACGATGCGGTGACAGGGTCAGTTCGTGCAGCCATCTGGGCCTAGCTGAAAGTGAGCACCGGCAGGGATCACGACGCCCGCGACTGAATGACTAGACCTTGAGATCGGTGCTTGGTCAGTTGAGCTGGCGCGTCAGTACCCGTGCCTGCCATGGAGAGAGAATCAGATTGTCTACGCCTTCCTTCGCCGGGTAGTTGTCGATTACTGTCAGCGCCGTTCGCCACACGTCTGCGTTCGGCAATATGGGGCCCGGTAACTTACCAACCTCTAGGGATGCGTCGCCAAAGTTGGCCAACACGAGCAACTCCCGATCATCCAGGGTACGAGTAAAAGCTACGAGCACCGGATGCTCCGGACACAGCATTTCGAATGCACCACGTGCAATGACCGGTTCGGTATGGCGTAGCGCTATGAGGGCACGGTAGTACTCAAAGATCGATCCTGCCCGACCATGCTGCGACCGGGCATTGATGGTCGGATAATTTGGATTCACCCCGATCCAGGGCGAGCCAGCCGTAAAGCCGGCCTGCGGTTCGTCGCTCCACTGGACTGGAGTTCTCGCATTGTCACGACTGATGTGCCGGATGCCGCGGAGCACCTTCTCCGGTTCCTCGCCCAACTGGTCGACCGCCTCTGCGAAGTAGTTCAGCGACTCGATGTCACGAAAGTCCGATATTCCCCTGAACGGAACGTTGGTCATCCCGAGCTCTTCGCCTTGGTAGACATACGGTGTTCCTCGTTGCAGGTGCAACACCGTCGCAAGCATGGTTGCCGACTCGGCCCAGTAAGGACCATCATCGCCAAACCTGCTCACCGCCCGAGGCTGATCGTGGTTGTTCCAGTACAGGCTGTTCCAACCGACCTCGGCCAGGCCATCCTGCCATCTGGCAAAAGATGCTTTGAGTTCACGCACGTCCAGGGGGCGCGGATCCCACTTCCCGGAAGGGCCATGATCGAGGCCGACATGCTCGAACTGGAAGACCATGTCAAGTTCACGCCGAGCCGGGTCGGTGAATAGCCGCGCCTGGCCAACGGTCACTCCCGGCATCTCCCCAACAGTGAGAAACTGACCGACACGGCCGGCGAAGACACACTCGTGCATCTCGTGGAGGAATTCGTGGATCCTCGGGCCGTAACCATAATGCGGGAATCCGTCGGCGTAACGCTGCCCAGGTGCACAGACTCCGTCGGGAAGCGTCGAATCCTTCGAGATGAGATTAATGACATCCATGCGGAAACCGTCGACCCCGCGGTCGAGCCACCACCGCATCATCTCGTACACGGCGTCTCGCACCTCGGGATTCTCCCAGTTGAGGTCCGGCTGTTTGCGGGAGAACAGGTGCAGGTAGTACTCGCCGGAATCCTTGTCGAATTCCCAGGCCGAACCCGAAAAGAAAGACCCCCAATTAGTCGGTTCCGCACCGGGTTCTCCCGCGGTAGCCCCGTGGCGCGTCGGCCGCCACCAGTACCAGTCGCGCTTGGGGTTGTCGCGGCTCGAGGCGGATTCAACGAACCACGGATGTTCGTCCGAGGTGTGATTGACGACCAGATCCATGAGCAGCGTCATGCCGCGGCGATGAATTTCTGCCACGAGCACGTCGAAATCCGCCAGCGTACCGAAGACCGGGTCGATGGCCCGATAATCGCTGATGTCGTAGCCGTTGTCGTCGTGTGGCGATGCGTAAATCGGGGAGAGCCAGATGATATCGACACCGAGCCGCTCCAGGTGATCGAGATGCGCGATGATGCCGCGCAGGTCGCCGATTCCGTCTCCGTTCGAATCGGCGAAGCTGCGGGGGTAGATCTGGTACACGACCGACGATTGCCACCACGGCATGTCGTCAGTGCTGTCGTCGGAATCGCTACCGGTGCCTAACTGGCCTGGCTTACTGTTGTTCATGGGGCTCCGATTGGGGAACGAGAGAAGCCGCCACCCGGTTGGGCAGCGGCCTCGCTGACGTGGGCAGGAGCTACTTCTGAACCAGCGTCACCAGTGTGAACCCGCCGGCGCCAACGGATACCCGGCCCGAGCGGTCCGCCCCGTTACTGTTGTGACCCGCGGCCAGGAGCTTACCGGTAGCGTCGAACGCCTGCTGTTCCAGCAGGTAGCCCCGCGGCACTTCGCTCTTCCAGACGATGATGTCGTTGGCCGCGCTCACGTACAGGGTGGAGTCCCCACTGGATCCGGTGACGGCGACGGAAGAGATCAGCGGCTGGATGAGGAGTGCGTCCACGGAGGCCGTCCCATCGCTATGGCCGACGATCGAGGTGGCACCGGCGGCGAGGGTGCGTTCCAGCGAGAACGGGAAGATCCTTCCCGGTGCGTCCGTGATGCCTTGGGCGCCGGCACCGCCGTTGGGCGTGCTGCCCAGATCGATGCTCTTCCCGGCAGTCCAGGCCGTGCTCCCGGCCAGTTCAACCGTCTGGTTCACGATCGGGTAGATGTTCCGGGCCTGGTCGGCGGCCGGCACCGGAATCGACAGCGTGTCCCCGGCATCCAGCCCCACGTAGGCACCGCCTGACCAGTTGGACTCCCCGGTCCATGCCGAAGCGGGCGTCACGACGGATCCGCTGCCGGTGATGGTGCCGGATTCAGCCTCCATGACGCTCAGGCCGTTGGTGGAGACGGTCTCATTGATCCCCAGCGCCTTGGCCTTGAGAGCCGGATTCGCGTCGAGGATCAGCATGGAGAGCAGCGCATGGATTGTGGATTCAGCGCCGGAATTCGGGTTGACCCGTCCGTCCCGTTCGATTCCGTCGACGGCCGTTCCAGTGGCGGGGTTGTAGGCCGGGGCGCCGCTGCGGTTGGCTCCGAAGTACCAGCTTGCCGTGATGGCGGCGATGTCCAGCAGTCCAGGAGCGTCGGTGGCCTGTGCGGTGGCGACCAAGCTTTGCACTCGTGAGTCAATCCCGTAGGCAATCTGCGATTCACCGGGCGTCGGCGTCCATGCGTTGTCCGCTCCACCGGCTGCCAGGAGCTGTGGGGTGAACTGCGCGGCATCCTTGATAGCCGCCGTCAGCAGGTCAGGCCGGTCCAGCACGTCGGCGGCCGTGGCGACGGCGGCCGGAGCCATTCCGCCCCAGGCGTGCCAAAGCGTCTGTGACTTGTTCCACGGAAGGATGGCACCGAACGGCCACTGGTTGACCGATCCGGACGACATCGCGGCGATGCCCTCGGTCAGCTGAGTCAGTGCCGTGGTGGCGATGGCGTCGGTCGGTTCTGCGCTGGCATATGCGACAAGTCCGAGCACGGCCTCGGCCGAGGCATCCGCCCCACCCGCGATCAACCAGGCCGGGACCTTCACGCCGTCGGCCACGTCATAGTTGCCATATTCGGCCAGCGATTGCTCGTTCAGGGAGGCGAGCGCTAGGTGCAGGCGGTCTTGCAGGAAGGCGGCGAACTCCGGGTCGGCCGACTTGAACGCGGCGTATCCCTCTCCCAGTGCCCACACCGTGCGCGCCAACCAATAGGATTCGGCCGAGTCGCTCGGGTCTGGCAGTTCGACGGGTGTCGCACTGGGCGCCAGGCTGCCATCCGTCTGCTGCCAGAGCACTACGTTGCCGACGTTGGGGCCGGTCGTGGTCTGCAGGTAGGTGAGCGAGCGAAGAGTCTGGAATGCGTACTCCCGGCTGGTCTCATCGCCGGTCTGTTGCCAGTGCCGCAGGTAGACGACGGCGGTGCGGGAGATATCGTCCGCGTTGTAGGCGCCCTGGCTCCAGTGGCCGGTCACCGGGTCCAGCGAACCGCCGCCGACGCGCGTGTACCTGCCTTTGCTGTTGTCCGCATAGGTCCATGGAGCCAGGACCTTAGGATTCTCGTCAAGCCGGTAGGTGGTGTGTCCCTCGACCGCCGTGAGCTGCACGGTGTCGAGCAGAAAGTTCAGATGCGCCAGATTGGTCAGGGGCGCCGTCGACGTTGGCGAGCCGTGGGCGAGCGCTGACGCGGGTACCGCGGCCGCGGCGCTCGCACCCGCCAGGAGCATCGATAGCGCGGCAGCGAGGGCCACCGGCATGGATATCAGTCTTCGACGAACATGGTCGTGCGTCATGTGCCTCTCCTTGTTAGGGTCATGGGTGGGATCAGATCAATGAGACCTAAACGCGGTCGAGTTTGGCGATACCGATCTTGGAATCGGCCATTCCGTAGAACACGAATAGCTGGCCGGCGATCTTTTCGATCGCTGTTGGAAATACCACGTTTGGCACGATGCCAGAAATTTCGTCCTCGGTTTCGGGTGCCAGCAGTGGCTTGTCAGTGCGGGCGATCACGATGGACGGGTCATCGGCGTCGAGAATCATGGCGCCCGCGGCGTAGTTGACCTTCTGCTGATGGTCGAACGCCGATTTCTCCAGCGCCCCAGCGACACCGTGGTGGATTAGCAGCCAGCCCTCGTCGACCCGGATTGGCGCCGGCCCACCGCCGATCTTGAGCGCCTCGAACGGATACTCGCTCAGGGCGACGAGCTTGTGCTTGCCCATGTGCACCAGGTTGCGGATATCCGCCTGCACGTCGGCCACGGCGACGTAGGAGATCCAGATGCCGGGGCGGTTGTCGGTGAGGCCGGCGGGCAGGTGCTCACCCTCGCCTTCGCGGATCCAGCCCAGGTCCCACATGGGCCGGTGCAGCATCGCGTAGGACAGGAAGCCATCTGGGTCGTTCACCGGCTCGGGGAAGAACACCGCGTCCTTGTTCGGAAACAGGTTTAGGTCTAGGGACAGCTCGGCCTTGTACTCGAACAGGCACGGGCCGAGGCGTTCCCAGGTGCGCAGATCCTCGGAGTAGGCGAAGGCCAGGCGCGGCCCCATCGGTCCGTACGCCACGTACGTCATCAGGTGTCTGCCAAGGGACGGCACCCAGGTGACGCGCGGGTCTTCGGTGCCGGCGTTATTCCGGCCGCGTTCCCAGCCCTCGTCGGGGGCGAGCACGATGCCTTCGCGCTCGACGCCGGAGGGTACGCCGTCGTCACTGATGATGATCCTGGCGATCCCTACCCGGGAGACGTTTCCCTTGGCCACTAGCCGCGGCAGGAGGTAGAGCACGCCGTCGGGGCCACGGCCGCTGGCAGGGTTCAGCACACCTTCGGCTTCGAGGTCGTTGCCCTCTTCCGGCGTCATGATGACGCCGGCGCGGGTGAGCGTAAACGGAACGGTTGGCAATGCAGATGTTGGTGCGGAGTTCATGAGTCAGTTAGCCCTTTACGCTGGATCCGAGATTGGTGGAAATGAATTGACGCTGAAAGAAAATGAACAACGCGATGGCGGGTGCTGCGAGCACACAGGCGCCGGCCAGAATTGCCCCGAACGGATTGGAGGCTGTCGCCGCGATGTTGGAGATGTAGTTGGCTAGTGACACGGCCAGCGGCTGAAGGGCCGCATCTTTCGTGATAAGGAATGGCCAGAGAAACTCGTTCCAGGGGCCGATGAAGGTCAACAGGATGGCCGTGACGATGGCCGGGCGCACCAGCGGGATGGCGATCTGCCACAGAATCCGAAGCTCGCTGGCGCCATCGATCCGGGCCGCCTCGAATAGGCTCGCGGGCAGCTGTAGGAAATATTGCCGGAATACGAATACCGCGGTGGAGTTGATGGCGAACGGCAGGATCATGCCGAGGTAGCTGTCGGCGAGGCCGTAGTCGCGCGCAATCATCACGTACAGTGGGATGAGCAGCAGTTGGAACGGGATCATCTGTACCAGCAGCATCATGCCGAATACCACGCCCCGGCCCCGGAACTGCATCTGCGCCAGGGCGTAGCCCACCAGGAGGCCGAACACTACGGTGCACAGGATGACGCCGCCGGTGAAAATGCCCGAGTTCATCAGACCGGTCAGCAGACTGATCCGGTCGTTGATCTCGGTGTAGTTTTCCAAACTGAGATTGGCTGGATTGGGAAAGGCACCGGCTACCGACGTGTCTGGTGAGGCCTGCAGTGAACCGATGAGCATGTAGTAGAACGGGAAGAGGAATACGAAGGCGCCGACGGCGAGCAGCAGAAAGCTGCCAACTGTCAGGTTCCGGCGTTTCTCAGTTTTTTCCTGGTGAGACTTGATCCGAGCCATTTCAGTCCTCCTTTCCGCCGACGAGGCGTTTCTGAATCAGGGCGACCAGCAGGACGCCGAGCACCAGCACGACGCCCAGTGCGGCCGCAATATCCGGGTTTCCCTGAAGGATCCCCTTTTGGTACATCAGGAATACCGGAGAGCTGGATGCGCCGTCCGGCCCGCCGCCTCCGGTGAGCAGGTAGGGCTCCGTGAACAGATTGGCACCGGTAATAGTGGCGAGGAGGGTGACGAGTACGCTGGCCGAGCGCACGCCGGGGACGGTGATGTTCCAGAATTGTGCCCATTTGTTTGCGCCGTCCACGGAGGCGGATTCGTAGTGTTCTTCTGGGATGTTCTGCAGCGCGGCCAGATATAGCAGGATGAAGAATCCCAGCTGTTTCCAGGTCACATACAGCGCGACGGTGGGCATCGCCAGCCAGGAGCTGACCAGCCAGGATGGGTCGGGGGCCAACGGACCGAGCAGGGCGTTGACCAGACCGTTCTCCTGGAACAGGAACAGCCACACGCCGACGACGGCGACACTGGCCGTGACGTAGGGCACGAAGTAGCTCACACGAAAGAACGTCCGCAACTTCGTCACCCGGTTGAGGGCGTTGGCCAGGATCAGCGACAAGCCGACCGTGAGCGGAACGTTGATGACCAGAAAAATCAGGATGTTGAGGAAAGAGCGTTGCACGGCCGGGTCGGACAGGATCGTGACGTAGTTGTCCAAGCCGACGAACGGCCGGTCCACCTGCACCCCGGGGGCGGTGAAGAAGTAATCGTGGAATGAGATGTAAATGGCATAGCCGAGGGGGAACGCCAGGACCCCGAGGATGTACACCACATACGGTGCGCTGAACAGCAGGCCCAGCGGCTGACGGCCCAGGAGAGATGTTCTCTTCCTGAGGCGCGTCAGCTTCCGGTTTGCCGTCACCCCGACCGGGTTGTCTTGGACGGTGCGGAGTGACATGGGAATCGCCGTTAGTTCTGCGCTACGAGTTGGTCAATTTTTTCGGCTGCATCTTGAAAGGCCTCGTCAATGCTTTCGTTTTCGAAGACCACGGATGCTGCGTAGGCCGTGCGAAAAGTCTGCCAGACCTCGACCGAGTTGGAAACGTTGGGCACCTCAACGGTGCGCGCAGCCTGGTCGGCGAACTGCCCATACGCCGGGTTCGCGGCGAAGTAGTCAGCGTAGGTGCTGGTCAGGTCTTCACGCATCGGCATCTGTCCAGTGAGCGCCAGAAGACTTCCGTCCTGCTCCTCACTTGTGGCGAATTTCAGCACCTCCCAAGCCGTCCCCTGGTTCTCGCAGGCGGAATACAGACCGATGTTCTTGGCGTCTGAGAAGGTATAGCCGTCATCCTGCGCCTCGGCACCGGGAATCGCGACGGCGCCCCAGTTGACCCCGTCCTTGTAAGCATTGATGGCCCACGGACCGGCCAACGACATGGCCGACTTGCCCTCGGCGAAGGAGTCGCCCTGGTACACCTCTTTGGAAGCCAGGTTCTCCTGGTAAAGGGTCTCGAACATTGTGGCCACCTGCTTGCCCGCTTCGCTGTCGAAAGTCGCCTTGCCGTCCTCAACCAGTGAGGCACCATTAGAGTTGGCCGCATAGAACGGGTAGAAGTCGAACCACGACTGGAAGAAGTCACTGGCCGGGGAAGGCCAGATGGCGTTCTGTACGGCGCCGGATTCCACCAGTGCCCGTGCGGTGTCGAGGAATTCAGCCTGAGTGGCCAGCTGCGGGTTCTCAGCGTCCAGACCTGCCGCGGTGAAGATGTCCTTGTTGTAGAACAGCACCACCGGGTTCGATTTCCACGGCATCTGGTACGTCTTGCCGTCGCTCGACTGGTACTGGCCGGCTAGGTCCCCAGTGCGCTCCGCGAGGTAGTCGGCACCATCCGGGAAGGAATCCAATGCCACCAGGCCGCCCTGTTTCTGGAACTGAGGCACGGCCACCGGGGCGGTGTTGAAGACCAGGCAGGGGGCGTTGCCAGCGGTGATGGCGGCGCCGATGACTTCCTCACTGCTCTTGCCGGCCGGGATTTGCTGGCCGGTGACCTGCTCATCCGGGTTGGCGGCGTTCCAGTCGGCCACCATTTTCTCGGCCCACTGGACTTCAAATTCGTTGTTGGAGTACCAGACCTTGATCGGACCGGTCGCGGTGAGTGCTCCGCTCGCGTCCTTGCTGTCGCTCCCCCCGCTACTGCAGGCTGCCAGGACGATGGTGCCCGCCACGGCGACGGCCGTCATGGTAAGTCGGCGGGCAGTGATTTTTGAACGCTTCATTGCATCTCCTCGGAAGGTAACTGTGTTGGTGCAGGGTGTTAGGTCGAAACGAATCTGACCGGTCCGGTAGAGCTTCGGACCAGAAGCTTGGGTGGGGGAAGAACGATGTCCTGCCCGTCGTGGGTGCCGGCGATCTGGTCCAGCAGCACCGTGGCGGCCAACCGACCCCACCTAAGCGGGTCAGACGAGATCGTGGTCAGCGGTGGATTGAGATACTGGGCAAATTCGGCATTGTCGAAGCCGGTAATAGATAGGTCATCGGGCACGGTAAACCCGTGGGTCTGGGCGAACGACTGCCCAGCGGTGGCCATCAGGTCGTTGGCGTACACGATAGCGGTGGGTCGATCCGGCCGGCGCAGCAGGGTTTCGGTGGCGGCGATCCCCCCGGGCGCGGTGAAATCGGCGTCGACGAAGAGGTCAGCTGGTAACCCGGCCGCGGAAAGTGCCCTTTCCCACGCAAGACGTCGGCTGCGGCCGTGAACGTAGGCCTGCGCTCCGCCGACATGGGCGATGCGGGTGTGCCCCAATCTGATGAGATGGTCGACAGCGTCCGTGATTGCGTCCGTGTCATCCGTGCGCAGGGCAGGAAACGGGGAGGGTGTATCCGAACGCTCCAGCGTGACTGCGGGAAGCTTGAGTTCTTGGAGGAGGGCAATCCTGGAATCGTCGTTTCGCATGTCGGTGAGGATCACACCATCCACTCGTCCACCTTCGACGAGCTTGCGGTAGCTGCGCTCCTCCGCGTCGGAATCGGTGGCTATGGTGAGGACCAGAGTGTATTCATGCTCGACCAGGGTGGATTCGATGCCGGCGATAAAGGCGGGAAAGAACGGGTCTGTGCCCAACAGCTTCAGATCACGAGCGACGACGAGCCCTAACGCAAAGGCCTTCGATGAGGAGAACCCCTTGGCGCGCAGGCTCGGCTTCCACCCGAGCTGTCTAGCTGCCTCCATGATGCGCTGGCGGGTCACGTCGCTGACGCCCGGCCGTCCGTTGAGCGCATAAGAGACGGCCCCCTTGCTCACGCCGGCCGCACGAGCAACGTCGCTGATCGTGACCGCCATACGTCTGCCTCCTTGCAACGACAGGCCAGTGACTAGGTTCACTGAACCGGTTCAGTGAACCCGACTCTAACCGGGTCCGGTGCCAAACGTCAAGAGTGCACAAATGATCGGGTCGGGCACCTACCGTCACAGCTCGCTAAAGACCGGGGAGTCAAGTCGCCGCCCGGGAGACACACCGAGGCTGACCCATAGGGGTTGGCTCAGGCTAGATCGAGGCCACCCTAGGTAAGCTATCGGCGCGGGGGCGTATCCTCATGAGGAACGAACACCTTCGGGAGCCGGCCAGCTTCGACATCGATCTCGGGTTGACGACTGCGGACGTAATTGCGGACCGTCGAAATTACGACAGGTCGGCCGCAGCATGCCCGTCTGCAAGCCGCGCGAAAACCCGGCGCGCGGTATGACCCTGCTTGCGCGGAGCATCTCGTCGATGGCGCCCTCGAGCGCATCCAACCGTGGCGCCGTGCGAACCCGCACCTTCCGCTCCGGCGGCTCAGCTTATGACAACGCCAGACGGACTGTCGGCGGCCAGTCACGGTCACCGAACAGCGTCATCTGAACTACCGGCTCAGAGCGGTCCAAGCGCAACGATTCACCATCACGCGCTCGAAATCGCTACTTATGCAACCGCAGATCGACCGACGAGACGCCTCGCAACCCACGGGCGACAAGACGCTGACTACCCACTCTGAGCCAACGCAGAAAACCAAGTCGATGCGCCAAATAGCGAGCACAGAACGCCGCCACAGACCACCGAAATCCCGAAATCATATACTGAAGCGTCCCGTTGAGGGTTCCGCTTACGGGCGCTCAGTATTCGGTTGTGGCGACTGGGCCGTGGGGAGGTCAGGATGGGGAAAGATGATTTTGTGAAACACAAAACACCCATTGACCTAGCCACCTGGCCGCGTCGAGAACATTTCCACTATTACCAAACCCGTGTTCCGTGCACGTACAGCGTGACAGTCCAGCTCGATGCGACCCGTTTTGTAGCCGCGCTGCGGGATACCGGCACAAAAATCTATCCGGCACAAATCTGGGCGATCGCCTCCGTCGGGAACAATCACGAGGAATTTCGGATGACTGTTGACAAGGAAGGCCGCCCGTCAATTTGGAATGTTGTGCATCCGGCGTTCACTGTGTTGAATCCCGACCGCGAGACCTTCGCAAGCGTCTGGACCGACTATAACCAGGATTTCTCACAGTTCTACGACCAGGCGGTGGCGTTGCTGTCGACACATCGAACGGCGACCACAATGTTTCCACAAGGCGACGTGTCAGACAACGTCTTCGACATCTCAAGTCTGCCTTGGCTGTCGTTCAGTGGATTCGAGCTGAACATCGCCCACGGACACGACCATTACCTGCCTATCTTCACTCTCGGTAAATACGTCGAGCAGGCGGGGCAAGTGACACTCCCGTTCGCCCTGCAGATTCATCACGCTTACGCGGATGGGTTCCATGCCGCCCACTTCATCAACGAGGTTCAAGAGATTTTGGACGCCAGCGCAAACTGGATCGCATAAGCTCAGACACCATTTCCGGCAAGAGGTCCTCTTGTGGGTGAGGTCACATCGGGATGTCTCGGTTGTCGTCAACCCGTGCTGCTCGAGAAAAGTCTTGCGGGACGCATGCTCTCTGCACTGCCGATCCGTATCTGGCTATGTCAACCCAAATGGGACCCATCGGGGCGGCCTAAGCGGGATCCTCCAGCGGGGGCAGGGATCTCTGGGAGACTTCTTGGATGATGAAAGCTGACCAGAATTTGTTTGACCGTGCCGTGGATCAGATGACGCTCCGCTGGCCAGATGCTTCCGAAGCGACGGCGGCGGCGGCTTATTTGGATGACGGGTCTGTCCTCACGGGGGTTTCGTTAGACAACTTCAACGCGACTATGAACCTTTGTGCCGAAACGGGTCCCATCTGCGAGGCCTATTCCCAGGGCCGGCGAATCGTCGCGTCGATCTGTGTAAGCCGCGAACCTGGCAGGGAAGGTTTCACGGTGTTGTCACCTTGTGGGGCATGCCAAGAAAGGCTCGCCATCTGGGGTCCGACTGTGGAGGTCGGTGTCAGTGACCCCAGCAGCTCGTCGGGTTGGTCGAGTCGTCCTCTGCTTGCCGTGAATCCTTACTACTGGGCGGCAGCTTTCGCCGAGGATGACGTGTGGCCGTCGGCGGCTCAACACGGGAGTTGATCCTGCAGAGCGCCGCGACAAGTTTTATGGCTGCTGGCGGTCTTGCCGATTGTGCGTATGCGCGAGTCGATAAGAAGGCGTGCCGGTCTCGATGATGGTGCCGTTGAACGTCAAGAGCTAGTGGCCCCGGGCGAGGTTGCCCGGCGCGACAAACTCAAAGTTTGATCGTCCCGTAGAGGGTTCCACTTACGGGCGGGCCGCGTGGGGTCTGGTGCGGACCGAGAATGTACCCTCACGTGAAAGAGGTCAGGCGTGCCGTCATGCTGTTGCTGCCGGGAAAGTGCTCCTCTGGCGGTCCGTGCACGTTCGAAAGTCGCTCGGACGAGTAGCTCGTTCTCAGTGCATGCCAGGTCTCCCTGAAGCCGAAACAATTAGCGTGAACCAATGTTAGGGAAATGAGCAATACCTTTTGTGAGCGAAGATAGCGACATCATCAGAAGGTCCGGGGCAACACCCGCGGCGTTCGCCGAGCTGTACGACCGGTATGCGCGGGCTGTGTTCCGCTATGCCGCCGGTCGTGTGGGCAATGGCTATGCCGACGACATCATGTCGGAAACGTTCCTTGTGGCCTTTGAACGGCGGGAGTCATTCGATATCACCATTGGAGACGCGCGGCCGTGGCTGTTCGGAATTGCGACGACGTTAATGCGCAAGCACTCCCGGGTGGAGGCGAAGGCGTGGAAGGGTCTTGTCGCCGACGGCGCAGCGGCTGTGCCTGATGATGCTATTGAGGCTATCGGGTCGCGAATCGACGCGGAATTTGCAGTGAAGGCGATCGCGGCCGCATTGCGAAAGATGCCGACGCGTGATCGTGATGCCCTACTTCTGTACGCCTGGGCTGACTTGGACTACGAGGGTGTTGCCCAGGCGCTGCGGATCCCGGTCGGAACCGTCCGCTCACGTCTGAACCGCGCACGGCGCACGCTGCGCGCGGCTAGCCACCGGGGCTCAACCCCGGATCAGGAGGTGGAGCATGGACGAAATAACGTTGCTGCGGAGACTGCGTGAAGACCGGAATCCAACAGACGAATCAGTGGCCCGTGGACGGGCGGCACTGTTCATCAAGATCAACGCGGTCGCACCCAAGGAGCGTGTGACCACTGCCCGTCGTCGCTTCACTCTCGCCGGTCTCGGTGCTGCCGGCGTGTTCGCCATCGTGGGGGTCCTCGTCGCCACGAACGTGCTGGGGTTCGGTGGCTGGCGCGGGGGCGCCGATGCAGCCGCAGCTGCCATACTCGAACGCGCCGCTATCGCGGCATTCACCTTCGATGACGTCCCACTGGCTGCGGGACAGTACCTTCATGTTTCGAGCCAGACAGTGCATGTCACTGATGGGCAGGAGCAGAACGGTCCCGTGATTGCTTTCCGGATCAAGGAGTCGAGCGAGCTGTATGTGCCGGCGGATCGCGCCGATGACTGGGTTTGGGTTCGGGAACCAATTAGTGTCGTCGACGTTCTCTCCCCAGGCGGTGAGGACATGGTCGAGCGCTCCTACCCTTCCAGCGAGCAGGCCCGAGACCCCGAGCTGTTGCGGGCACCCTTCGGCGCTTTCTATGGGAACACCGCAGAGAGTCAGTGGGGCGACTTTGCCTCGATGCCCCGGGACCCTTACCGGCTTTTGAACCACATCTACCTCACGACCATCGGCGCTGGATCGTCACCAGACGGCGAGGCACTCGTGTTCATTGCCGACACCCTTCGACAGGGTACGGCTCCCGCCGACTTACGCGCCGCTCTACTCCGCGCCGCCGCGATGATTCCCGGCGTGACGATCACCGATGATCAAGCCACCCTCAACGGCCAGACAGGGACCGCCATCGGACGGGTCGAAAGCGAAAATGGGCTCCGCCAGGAGATCATCATCGACCCTACTTCCGGACGCCTGATCGGCGAACGTGAGGTTGCCGTGGTCGCGATACCGGAATCGAGCATTGCCGCAGGCGACGTGTGGCGCTGGTCGAGCGTACATACTTCCGTCGTCGATGCGGCCCCTGCCGGTGGAGCCCCGAACGGAGCCAGCAACCTTGCGGACTGCGTGCCTGGCGAGCGTCCAGGTGAGATGTACTGCCCACCAGAGGGCAAGAAGTGATGGGGCACCCGCCGCTCATCAGCCGCATCGATTGCGCCGGGACTTTCTCTCAACCTGTCCCGTTGCCATTGGAGCCGCCGGTCGAGGTCCCTATTAGTAAGTGAGGTATTGAGCCGGGTGCGCATTGGAGAATATCCGAACAGCGCATCCGGCTTACTGCGTTTGTCAGCCCGATCACTTGATTGCCTTGCCAGGCCACCGGGACGCGTAGTCCACAATCCGGTGGCTTGGCGCCGAACATCGCCACTACGGCTCCGGATACCCGTAGAGGGTTCCCCCCTGCGGGCACACGCTGCGCTGGGAGTCGCCACCCGGCACCATCCGGGTGCAGATTACTTTTATTGACTGGTCAACACGACAGACTTGGGTGATGACCAACATTGATTCGCTTCCCATCGCGGAGTTCGGATTCCCCGGGGCGCTCCGCGACAAGCTCGTTTTCGCTATCTGCGATGGAAGTAAGTCCTCAACGACGTCGCTTGTGGCGGAGTATCGGATTGAAAACGAACCTGTGCCGCAGGCTGGTTCACGCCAGGCTGTCGTGGATTCGGAGGGGCGGCGACTCTTGATCATCGAAACAACGCATGTGGAACAGGTTCGGCTATCCGAGGTGCCATGGGAGCATGCGCGCGACGAGGGCGAGGGGCATTCGTCGTTATCTGAGTGGCGTTTCGCACACGAGCGATTCTGGGAGGGTGATGAACTGCGGTCCGTTCTGATGGAACCAACTTTTGTTGTGGATGACGACACACTTGTGGTGCTTGAACGGTTTAGAGTCGTCGACGGTTCCCGCTGAGCTTTCCTTTGCGGACGTTATGACGTGCGTGGCGTTCCGATCCTCTGATTCAATGACTGGATGCGCACATTCACTAACGTCCCCAAGGCCGCTGTCGGCGATCGGGTCGCTATTCTATCCCCGGCGTTCGCGGCTCCGGCGGTGTCCGAGGCCATCCACGAGCAGGCGATGCGGCGCCTCACAGAAGTCACTGGGCTTGTGCCGGTTGAGTATCCGACGACACGGCAGCTCGGTGCGAGCGCCGAGGCGCGAGCTGCCGATATTGAGGCGGCGTTCGCTGATCCAAGTATTCGGGCGGTTCTTGCAACGATCGGAGGGGATGATCAGATCACCGTCATCCCACACATCGACACCGACATCCTCGCCTCAAACCCTAAACCGTTCCTCGGATACAGCGACAACACAAACCTGCACAACCTTCTCTGGAACCTCGGGGTGCCCAGCTACTACGGTGGCTCAACACAAGTTCACCTCGGACCAGGCCCGCATGTCGATGACGTGCATGTGGCTTCACTGCGTGCGGCGCTTCTTGACGGAGGCAGTATCGACCTCACCGATCCGGGCGAGTCCGAAGACTTCGGCATCTCGTGGACGGATCGCCGCGCTCTAACCGAATTCGGTATTCGTGAACCGACCGAACCGTGGTCATGGGCGGGCGCAACAACGGTGGCCGAAGGTCCAACGTGGGGCGGATGCATCGAAGTCATCGATCAGATCGCTCTCGCCAACCGGATGCCCGACGTCGCCGACCTGGACGGGGCGATTCTCCTGCTCGAAACGAGCGAGGAACTCCCAAATGCCGACACAGTGAAGCGTTGGGTGCGTGCCCTGGGTGAACGAGGAGTTCTCAATGCCGTCGCCGGTGTTCTCGTCGCCCGTCCACCCGTCAGCGAACTGCATTCAGCTGTCCCATTAGCGATCGAGTGCGCTCGACTGCGCGCAGTTCAGCGTGACACCATCATCGAGCAAGTCGCGCGATATAACTCCGAAGCCGTGATCTGTGTCGGAGTGCCATTTGGACACACCAGACCGCAGTGGATCGTCCCGCACGGCCAAACGATCCGGCTCGACGGCATAGCCCGTACAGTCAGCGCCGACTACAGCTGAGTCAGCGCACTGCGTTTCGAAACGTCCGCCGCACAACTAACGGTGGCGACTCCACGCGCTTCCGCAGAGGGTTCCCCATTGGGCAGTGCTCAAGCAGTCCTGCAGTCTGCCAAAATTGGCCATGGCCAACTGGGAAGAACGCATCAGAAGATTCTGGCTGGAGGCCAGTGACTCCGACGCAGACGTCATTCTCGGTTCAATGCAACTCCTGGCCGCAGAGCGGGACGACGATGATCCGGCCGCCATCTACGAGTGGGCGTCGGTGCAAGACTTTCTTGGACGGGAAGCGGAAGCGATCCCGCTTTACCGACGTGCGCTAGACCTAGGCCTCGACCCTGTCCGTCGATCTCAAGCTCTCATCCAGCTGGCCAGCTCACTTCGTAACATCGGTGAGACCACCGAAGCGATCAAGATTCTGGAAGGCGTTAGCTCCGACCCTACGATCGGCGATGCAGGCGAAGCTTTCCTGGCGTTATCGCTCTTCGACGCTGGGCGTCCTGGCGACGCTTTACGAGTCGCCCTCAAGGTTTTGGGGAAGACGCTGCCCCTCTATCAAGGCGTCATTGACCGATATGCCGACGCTATTGTCGATCCCAAGTAACCGCCAGCGCGCGCGACGAACAAAAGAGTCGAGCGTCCCGTAGGGGGTTCCTCTTGCGGATGCATGACAAGGCGAAGACGGGCAGAAATTGCAATAGAGTCAGCGCAGGATGAAGAGCAGGATGGCACTGACGCGGTCTACCCTCTCTGTCAACCTTGGATAAGGCACCGGGATCGTCCCGAATAGTGTCGTAGAGGGCGGGGAAGGAGTTCCCCTTGACGAACGCAGGAATGACAGGAGTCAGCTCG
>NZ_SOHD01000044.1:0-26056 GCF_004403235.1 Cryobacterium sp. Hh38
GATCTACGGTGCGCAGGTCTCGAAAGAGACGATCTCTCGCATCACGGACAAGGTGATCGAGGAGATGCAAACGTGGCAGTCCCGCCCCTTGAACGGCGGGCAGTTTCTACTGGTCGTTGCGAATCGTGTGTGCCTTAGTTCTGTGTCCTAATCGTCTCATGGCCTGATGGGGTGTGCGGTCTTTGAGGCAGGCTCTGGGTCGACCGTTAAGTTCGTCGGCCACAGCGTTGAGGTGATCTTGGTCCCACTGGCTGAGGTCAGTCCCCTTCGGGAAATATTGGCGCAGGAGCCCATTGGTGTTTTCATTAGTCCCTCGCTGCCACGGCGAGTGCGGATCGGCAAAGTAAATACGAAGCCCAGTCTTCGTCTCGATGCGCTTGTGATGGAACATTTCGTTACCTTGATCCCATGTCAGCGTGCGCCGGAGCGACGACGGCAGGCTCGAGAACGCACCGATGAGTGCGTCACCGACGGTTTGTGCGCTGTGGTCGCTCTGGAGGAAGACGAGGATCGTCAAGCGAGTCTTGCGTTCCACGAGCGTGACAATTGCTGAGCCGTTACTGGAGCCCAAAATGAGGTCTCCTTCCCAATGCCCGGCTTGGAGCCGGGATTCGACGTGTGCTGGGCGTTCGTGGATGGAGCACATTACGGTCGACTGCTTCAGTGAACCGTCTTTGGATCTGCCGCGCCCGCGACGGTGCCGGTACGTGCGTCCCGTGCGCAGGCTCGCCGGCGTCGCCACGACGATCAGCCCGCGGTACACACCGTCGTAGATCGTCTCAGGACAGACGTGCCAGGTTAGTTTGTTCGGATAGCGTCGTCTCAGCCATCTGCTGATCTGGCCCGGCGACCATCGTTTCGCAAGTTTCACCGCGACGATGCTTCGAAGAGCTGGGACCTCCTCGAAGACGCGGATCTTCGGCCGCTTGCGCTGCAAATGGGCGTGGTTATGAGCGAACCACGGCTGGTAGGTGCCGTCGGCCTTGCGGTTGCGTGCAATCTCTCGATAGACGCTCTGGAAGCTTTTCCCAATCCGGACAGCGATCCCTTTCACGGCCTCGCCTGCGGCGAGGCCGTCTCCGATTTCGATTCGATCGTCCTGAGAGAAATAGCGGGAACTAATGGGGACGCGTTCGACGACAGTCATACTGCCAGCATCGATGAACCACAACGATCCGCAACTGAGCGACACTCCGACCTGTCGGGCCGCCTCAGACCCCGACAGGCCCTGTCGAATCAATACGAAGTAACGACGCTTAACCGCTGCCGGCATCTTGTTCGGTGCAAATCTGACCATTGGTTTCTCCCTGCTCGGGATTCGCAACGACCAGTAGAAACTGCCGCATCTACGCGGCGATCTTCATCGACGCGATCGTCGTGAAGATTCGGGACGGGCAGGTCGCCAACCGGCCCATCTACGCGGCCATCGGCGTAACCCTGGACGGCGATAAAGACATTCTCGGGTTGTGGGCCGGCACCGGCGGTGAGGGCGCTAAATTCTGGATGTCTGTCCTGACCGACATCAAAAATCGTGGTGTGACCGACACGTTCTTCCTGGTCTGTGACGGGTTGAAGGGGCTGCCCGACGTCGTCGGGAACGTATGGCCGTTGACGACGGTGCAGACGTGCATCATTCACCTCATTCGGAACACGTTCAAGCTGTCCTCGAAGAAGGATTGGGATGCGATGAAACGAGCGGTGAAACCGATCTACACCGCTCCGACCGTCGACGCCGCACGGGCAGCATTGGATGATCTGACCGAGGTCTGGGGGAAGAAATACGGTGCGATCATCCGGTTGTTGGAGTCGGCGTGGGAAGAGTTCACCCCGTTCCTGTCCTACTATCCCGAGATCCGCCAGGTGATCTGCTCCACGAATGCGATCGAGTCACTCAATGCCCGGTACCGGCGGGCGGTGCGTGCTCGAGGGCATTTCCCCACCGAGCAGGCCGCTCTAAAATGCTTGTATCTGGTCACGCGAAGTCTCGATCCCACCGGTGAGGGCCGAGCTCGTTGGACGATGCGGTGGAAGCCCGCTCTCAACGCCTTCGCCATCACCTTCCACGACCGCTGGCCGAACGCAGAAACCTACTAATGAAAAACGCCGGAAACACCGTTAACGAGACACACCCGCTGCATCCCCTCAGCGGGACGTGACCGTGCTCGGGTTCTCTTGGTCGGTTCGCATGGCCGCTAACAGATGATGACAGAGTCTCACCTCCACGACATGCTGGATAAACACAGTGGTCAGAGACCAAGCAGGGGATACGTTAGCTTCAACAGATCGAAGACCGCTGTGGGCGTATGGCCCGTCGGCGCTGAATGAAATGGAGCAGCACCATGGCAACAATTCTCTGGATCATTGCGGTAATCCTCGTAATTGCAGGCATTTTCGCGCTATTTCGACGCCAGATTCTCTGGGGTATTGTGCTCATCGTCGTGGGACTGTTGGTTGGTCCAGGTGGCGTGAGCCTCTTCACTTGAGTCTGCGGATCGAGTAACCGTTTCGGGGCGTGACGGAGCTCCCGAACGGTTTCAGCGTGAAGGATCCACTGACGCTCTGCGTTGTCTGAGCGCTACATGGCGTCGAGGAGGCCATAGCTTTTCCTGACACTTGCGATCGTCTCGCGGATCGGACCGACATGGACGGGTCTAACCGAGCCTTCACCAAACCCGGGCGCGACAAAGCCACATGGACGAGCGGGCGGGAGGGACTGCACTCGCGAGTGCGGTCCCTCTCGCCCGCTTAGCTCAGTCCCCCATTGACGCGAACGCTAAAAACCCAGATGGCTCCCTCGAAAGGATTCCCGCGCACGGGTTACTCCGCACCGTGGACACCAACTGCCCACTCATCGGTGGTGCCTTCACGATGGACGGCGTTCAGGTCTGATAGCCGAAGCAGGAAAGTGACCGGCGCGGCCCAAAGCCGCCGCGCGAAACGGCCACTAGCCTATGTCGCCTGCCGCGAATGAGCAGGACAGGCATCGCACGCAGATCTAGAAGATAACGACTGGCTTGAGCGTCACGCCGCTCTCGCTATCAGCAAAGGCCTCGTTGATGTCAGCGAAGTCATACTTCTTGACGAGCTTGTCGAACGGGAACACCCCAGCTTCGTAAAGCGAGATCAGCTGGGGTATGAAAGTTTGCGGCACGGAATCGCCCTCGATCACCATGCTGATCTTCAGCCCGGTCAGCAGTAGACTGCCGATGTCAATCGGTGATTCGGTGCCTGGTGCCGCCGCGCCGACGAGGGCACCATGTCCAAGGACACCGAGGGATTTGGTCATCTGGGCGAAGACAAATTTGTTGCCCGTCGTGTCGAGCGCGTAGTTCACCCCGCCACCGGTGATTTCACGGATCCGCGCGACGGCGTCCTCGTTCTTGCTGTTAATGGTGTGGGTGGCGCCCAGCGTCTTGGCGAACTCGAGCCGGCTGTCGACGATGTCGACGGCGATGATCGTCGTGGCGTTAACAACGACGGCGGCGAGAAGACCGGACATCCCCACCGCTCCGGATCCGAAGATGGCGATGCTGCTGCCGGCTTCCGGCCGGAGAACGTTGAGCACAGCGCCCGCGCCGGTCTGAATGCCGCAACCGAGCGGACCCATAAGCTCCAACGGTGCATCCTTGGAAATCTTCACGACGCTGCGCTCGGCGACGTTACTAATCGAAGCAAACGACGACTGACCAAAGAAGTGAGAGGAAATGGGTGTGCCGTCGTCAGTGGTGACCGCGGTCGATCCATCGGGACGGGCGCCACTAAAGTCAAGGTCGTAGAGATGGATGCAGTACGAGGGATGCCCAGAGACGCAGGAAGAACACACCCCACAACTGGAAAAGCTAAGAAGCACGTGGTCGCCGACTTCGACGCTCGTCACGCCCTCCCCGATAGCCTCAACGATCCCGGCACCCTCATGGCCGAGCACTGCGGGCAGCGGGGTGGGATACAGCTGATCGCGCACGATGGCGTCGGTGTGGCAGACCCCCGTAGCGACCATACGCACCTGAACCTCGGTGGCGCGAGGCGCATCGAGAATGAGCTCCTGAATCACAAGTGGCTCGCCCTTGGCGAGAGCGACAGCAGCGGTTACTTTCATTGCATCTACCCCTTCAGCCCGCGGCGCAATGTCGCGCTAGCCATTATCAGTCTGCTCTTTTTTCAGATAGGTCACAATTTGCGCTATCTGGAGAAAGCTTCGCGCCGTCAGGTCGCACCTCCCCCCGGGGAGACATGGCGGTTCAGCGTCTGCCGGGTGACACTCAGTTCTTTGCAAAGGTCGTCCACTTTGGTTTTCCATTGCCCCATCGCAGCCATAGCTAGGCGGACCTTGGCCGGCGTCACTTTGGACAGACGCCCGCCCGTCCTCCCCCGTGCTCGCGCTGCAGCCAGCCCAGCGACGGTACGTTCGCAGATGACCGCCCGCTCGAACTCCGCGAGAGCCGCGAAGATACCGAAGACGAGCTTCCCGGATGCAGTCATAGTGTCGATCGCGGCGCCCTCGCCGTGAGCACTCTAAGGCCGATTCCGCGGTCGGTGAAGTCATGCACCGTATTGATGAGGTGGCGTAGATCTCGGCCGAGACGGTCGAGCTTCCAGACCAGGTATGTGTCCCCCTCGCGGAGAGCTTTCAGGCAGGCCGCCAGCTGCGGACGATCGTCCTTCTTGCCTAACGCCTGATCCTCGTAGAGATTGACGGGCTCTACGCTGGCAGCCATGAGCGCGTCTCGTTGAAGATGGGTGCTCTGCGACGCGTCGGCCTTCGACACGCGCATGTACCCGACGAGCATACTGACCCGTGCCATCTATACGTTCGATTACGTGACACGATGCCGCGTGATCACATCTGTCTCTAAAATGTCACTCATCCCGTAATTTATTCTGCGCCACGTAAACCACCGACGATTTATTGAATGTGACAGAAAGGGGAACCTATAAGCTGTCCAACTGCGACGGTGCGGGCTCTGATGCTCGATGCGTCTGCTCCTAGAATTTGGCCTATGGCTACAATCATCCGGACGGTCCACTGGACTTTCCTCAGCTCCCTAGAGGCGGCGTTGCCCCTGTTAAGCGCCGCCGTCGAGAAGACAGATTTCAGCGTGGCCTCCGCGACCTCAGGCTCCATTGTCATCGACGTACCAAGGGAGATGATGAAGAACCGTTGGGCCGCGACGATAACAGGGACCATAACTCCCGTGGCCACCGGCACGAAAATTCTGTGGGTCGTGGACGGGCTGGGAAACAAACATTACGAACACCTCGTAACGATTGCCAAAGGCCTTCCAAAAGGATCGCTCTACGACCACGGGATCCCAGAGGCGGTGTCGAAGGTCGCGTTGAAGATATTCGGTCGGAAAGAGATCCGCCACATTGCGTTCTGAGCCTATTTTGGCCAAGGTCTTGATCCATTCAAGCTCAGGTCCGATCGAAGTCTCCACGTTGAAGATCTCTGGGCGGAGCATCTTGTGGCATTGCAGTTCGGCGCTCGCGCTTAAGGCCGTCTGGGCGAGAGGCGCCTTGTTCAAGGTCGCCACGAGCATGCGTTCATATTCGACAAACTTTGCCGAAGTGATTATCGCCACCTCGCACGGTCGGCGCCGGTCGACGAGCAAGTTCAGCCACACGCAGGCCGCCGTGCGCTACTAACAACCACCCAGTGACGGGAGTAGATCACCCCACCAACTATCGCGGCCAATTCAAACGCCCGACGCATGGGTAGCTCAATAATTGGGCGCACTTTCACCATGTCCGCACCGGTGTCAACAAGTCGTTTTTAACGACTTCTCCTGGTTAAATTATTACATAAGAATTACGCACGAGCGAATGCAAACGATACTTAGTGTCCCTCAGCGTAGTACGGGTAAGGCGGGTAGACATAACCCATTCCCCAATAGGGTAAAAACCCGTAGTAACCGTAGGTGTCAAGAAAAAAGACACTGTTTTCAACGAGATCGGGATCATAGGGCGGAGATCCGGCCACGGTGTCGGACAGTAGGTTCAGGTGGACGTCTTTATCATCGATATGGGTGATCGCGTCGACTGGGATGAAGGACTTACTTTTACCAATACTCAGGAAACCGCCTGTAGCGACTTCGAAGAATCGCACTTTCTCTTCCCGCTCGTCGATCAGCAGAACGTCCACTTTCCCGAGATTGTTGCCGTCTTTGTCGAGAACTCGATGCCCCCGGATGTCGGATTCCGTCGCGGCGATGGTCTTATTAGTGTCCTGTAGCCGGACGAGCTGGTTACGTTCTGTAGACGTCATAAATTACATCCTTTCAATCAATTGTGAGAGTGAGAATTGTAGGGAAGTGTCCAGAAGAGAGGTCTGCGCATCGGGAGTCTTTCGTCGATGCTGCCAGAGCTCGCCTTGGACAAGCAGTCGAGAATCTCGGTCTATCGACCCGACGACCCGGGCGTCTTCGCTGAGCGATGGCAGCACGGTTGTTCTTCCTGGAGTCAGTAGGAAAGCTCACTCTCAATAACTCGTCAACGCAGCACCGACATAGTGCGGTACTGACGGATGGAGCCATAATTAAAAGATATGACTAAGGGTCCACCCGGTCAAGGAGCCGCAGTGAGCGATAAAAAGTTTTTCCGTGGTTTTTTTGGCTCTCCTGACTCTTCCGTGGGTTAAATTCGGCCGGGAAGCACTGGTTTATGCCCGCCGAGGCTGAGCATCGTGAGGGCGATGAGGGCCTCGGGTGATTTGAAGCCGAAGGCGATGCGGGTCATGAGGCGGATCTTGGTGTTCATGGATTCGACGCGTCCGTTGGAGAGTCCGTGCTCGATGGATACCAGGATCGCGGTGCGGTGCTTGACGATGTTCTTCTGCAGTTTCACGAACGAAGGGATGTGGCAGCGGCGGACCCAGCTGACCCATTTGTCGAGGGCTTCGGTCGCCTCGTCGAGAGGCAGTTTGAAGATCATGCGGAGGCCTTCCTTCAGGTAGTAAGCGCGTGCCAGACGTGGATCTGTCTGCACGATCCAAGTGAGCTTGGCTTGTTGCTTCTCGGTCAGGTTTTCCGGGTTCTAGGGCGTATCGGCAGTTTTTGATGCCGACGGCTCGGGCGCTGTCCGGTCGGGCTGGAGCGTCGGCGGCGGGCCGGCCGCGGGTGCGGCGGGCATCGTTGTGGCGGGCGGCTTCGCGGGCATCGTTCCACGCGGTTCGGCGGACTTCGTCGAGGGCATAGGTGGCCCATTTCACGACGTGGAACGGGTCGGCGCAGCGGATGGCGTTGGGGACCTTGTCCTTGACAACACTGGCGATCCAGGTAGCACCGTCGGCAGAAACATGCGTGATCTGCGCCGACCGCTCGGGCCCTAACGCGTCGAAAAATGTCGCGAGGGTGGCTTTGTCCTGGCCCGGTACGGCCCAGACGAGTCGGCCGGAATCGTGGTCGACGACGCAGGTCAAATACTGGTGGCCGCGCTTGTAGCTGATCTCGTCGATGCCGATCCGGGTGATGATCGCGCCGACGGTGCGCCACGCGATGCGAATCAGCACGGTGATGGCGGTCTTCGATGTTTGCGTGGCCAGCCAACCGACCTGGTCGTCGAAGAACAGGGTGTGGCCACTTTGATGCCGGGCTCACGGCACGGCGGCGACCGTCACGCCGTGGATGCAGCAGGACACTCGGGGCGCGTCAGCTTCGAGGTGAGCTTGAATCGAGCCCACATCCAAACCACGCCAGCGTCGTCTCCCATCACCGATGGTCGCAGCGTGGGCTGCGCTTCTGGCAGGAGCCGCACCGGTTCCGCTTCGACGCCATCGGACGCACCGACGCGATCAGAATCCTGCTCACCAGGTCAAGATCAATGTCGTCGACGAACGTCTTCTCGACACCGAGAAGGGTTCGCCATATTCTTAGAGTTCGCACGCCGCTTCTTCCTTTCCCGAGTTTCTTACCCTTGACAGTTAGAAACCTAGGCGGAGAGCGGCGTGCGGCCGTTAAGGCGCTCCCAACGGACCCACGGATACGTCAGGAGAGCCGTTCTTTTGCCTCATTTGAAACCTCCTCTTCGAGATGGTCTATGAAACGATCAATGGATATACATTCCCGATGTCCATTCATTAACGTCGGCTCACTCGGACTAGGTTGGAGAACGCATCGATCTAAAAAGACCATGAGGCCGAGGAGCGGTGAGAGAGAGGCGCGTGTCCACCTACGTCAGCATTGCCGTTCTTCTCGCAGTTGCGCTGCTGACGGTGGGCGGCCTGTACCGTCTGGCGCGGTGTACCGCCGTGGCCCCAGACCCACTTGAACGATTGCCGTTTCTCTCCGGCTGGGCGCCGGAGGAACATGCCCTGTCCCGGTACCACGCCAGGTGGTATCCACTGACCCTGCTCTTTCTCGCCTTTGACGTGGAGATGCTCTTCATGTATCCATGGGCTTTGGTCGTGGCACAAGACGGAATCGGCGCCGTCGTGGAGATGTTTGTCTTTCTCGGTGTGCTCATGGTCGGTGTCGTCTGGGCCTGGCGAGAGGGGGCGCTGCGGTGGGTTTAAGAAGCAGCCTGGCGAGACACGCCACCCGCAGAGTGCACGTGCTCGTGCTCGAAGTTCCCGGCTGGGGTGAGACCCGGATGCGCGTGGAGGCGGAGCTAGCCCGTCGGGGCTGGGTGCCGGCAACATCCCCAGCGGATGCCGACGTTCTGCTGGTCTGTGGGGCGCCGGGAGAGGAACTCGCGTCTGTGTGCGACCGCCTCTGGTC
This sequence comes from Cryobacterium sp. Hh38, assembly GCF_004403235.1. Lineage (NCBI taxonomy): Bacteria > Bacillati > Actinomycetota > Actinomycetes > Micrococcales > Microbacteriaceae > Cryobacterium > Cryobacterium sp. Hh38. The sequence goes on from NZ_SOHD01000044.1 coordinate 8,712, forward strand.
ACAGCTTCCCGGTCCACGGGTGCGAAAAGCGGTGATCACCGCAAGCGATGTTGCCGCGACTCTGGAGCGGGCCGCGGAAGAGCTCCTCGATGAAGGCAGACAGCACAGCGATGCGCGCATCCGCTCGCGCCAGCCGTCGGAACCACGTGATGCTTCCGCGCACGATAGCGCCGACGAACCGACCGAGCACAACATGGATATGGATATGGACATGGACATGCCCATGCCGGGAGGGATTCCTCTGGCGAACGGCGCACCCGATCGCGACGGCCTCGAAATGGATGTGCTTCATGTGCCTCTCGGCCCGGCGCTCCCCCACTGGCCAGCCGGGCTCGTCGTGCGCTGCGTGCTCCAGGGTGATGTGATCGTGAGCGCTGAAGCAGAGGTTTTGCCCGCGGCTGCGCAACCACACGGTGACGGCCCCGTTGGAGGCGAGAGCCGCCGGTCGGCGGACGACGAGCGACGGCTGGCGGTCATCCGTCGTTCTGATGCCGCGGTGCAGGTGCTCGCTCTGGCCGGATGGTCGTTCGCGGCAGACCGCGCACGAAGGATTCGCGACGCCGTGGCGTCGGGCACAGCACTGGTCGACGCTGCAGCCGACCTCGACAAGCTGGCGCAGAGCGTTGGTCGTTCCTGGACTCTGCGCTGGACGCTGAAAGGTATCACGGTCGGCGACGCACTCGCCCACGCGGATGACGGGATGGGTCAGAGCGGATCCGAGACGGTGCGCGGCCGCCTTGTCGGCTGGCTCGACGAGGCGCGACGCATTGCCCGAGACGACACGGCTGAAGGAGGGTACGAGCTGCAGGACGCCCTGGCGTTGCAGCGCAGCCTGCTGAGCGAGATTCCGCGACTGCTCAACGGCGCGGATGTCGCAACCGCGCGGCTCATCATTGCCGCTCTGACAATCGAGACGGCCCCGTCACCTAGATTCCGAAGCCGCGCACATGAGTGACGCAACATGAGTGACATCGTCGAGGTGAATCCTGCCTGGGCGCTGCTTGCTCCGGTCGTGCTCGGCCTGCTTGCCCTGGCTGGAGCCGCGCTCAATGGGATCCTCGTTGCCCGGGCCGAGGGCCGGTCTTTCCGTTCTGGAGTGGCCATCCCGGTGTTCGAGATCGCCCGTCTGATGCGGCAGCGACGTCGCACGACCGTCGCGGCTGATGTTCTGCTCTGGCGCATTGGTTGCGCCGGCCTCGTGGTGATCGCGGTGCTGAAGACGGCGGTGATCCCGGTGGGTCCGTGGGTTTTGGCCGATATACCGGTCGGGGTCGTCTGGTTCAACACGATGGACGTCTTCGTGTGGGCACTCATGTGGCTGATCGGCTGGGGTGCCAACAGCGCCCACTCGCTGGTGGGCGGCTACCGATTTCTCGCTCAGGCCGTCTCCTATGAGTTGCCACTGATGTTCGCACTGGTGACCCCCGCCGTCGCCGCGCATAGCCTGCGCGTGAGCGATGTAGTTGCCGCGCAACAGAATCTGTGGTTCATCGTCTGGATGCCCATCGCCTTCGTCGTCTTCTGCCTGAGTGTCGTCGCCTTTTCCAACTGGGGACCGTTTGCGACATCCGCGAGCGGAGACATCGCTGGCGGGATCCTGACCGAGGTATCCGGCGTGGACCGCCTGCTGATTTTCGCCGGACGCTACACCCTGCTCACGACAGGCGCGGCTTTCGCCGTTGCCCTCTTTCTCGGCGGTGGGGCCGGACCGCTATTGCCCGGCTGGCTGTGGACGCTGGTGAAAACCCTGCTGTTGCTTGCGGCGTTCGTCACCCTGCGGCATCGTATGCCAGCTGTGCGTCCCGAACGCCTCGCTGAAGTCGCCTGGATAATCGTGCTGCCGGCGGTACTGCTGCAGACGCTCGTTGTCTCCATCGTCGTCGCGGTGAGGGGCTGAGGATGCTGTCGATCATTGTTTTCTCGGCACTGGCGGTCATCGCGCTCGCCTCGGGAATCGCCGTCTTCCGCGTCGACTCCATGGCGCGGGCAACCTACGCCCTGGCTGTGTCCTTCGTCGCCGTCGGCGTGATGTTGCTGATGTTTGATCTCGATTACATCGGCGTCATCACGATTCTCATGATGGTGATGGAGATGGCCATCATGGCGATCTACATGATCATGTTCATGGGGATGAACCCTGCTCTCATGCCAATGAGCATGGTGCATAACAAACGATGGTCGGCGATCCTCGCCGTTGGCACCTTCCTCCTGCTGGCCGGTGGCGCACTGCTCATACCTTGGCCGGCACGCAACGGTTCGCCGGCCGCCGACCTGACCGCATCCCTCGGCGAGGCAATCATGGGATCCAAGATGCTCGTGATGCTTACCGTGAGTCCGATTCTGTTCGCCACGATCGTCGCTGCCCTCGTGCTCGCAAGCCCTAGGGGCCGCTACGACCGGTGGGGCGACAATCTGGATCGTCCCACCCCTGACGACCCACAGCAGGGAGGGTTGGGGCGATGACCCTGCAGCTCGTCCTGATCGCTGCCGCGGCACTGTTCTGCGTCGGGCTCTACGGCGCTCTCTCCCAGCAAGTCGTCGTCATGGTGATGATGGGGCTGGAACTCATGCTCAACGGCGTTATCCTCGCGGTCGCCGCTTTCTGGTGGTTTTTGACACCGGTCCCGGACGGGCAGGTGCTCCTGCTCGTGGTGATCGCGGCGATGACCGTGGAAATGGCGATGGGGTTCGCCGTTGCCACTCTCCTGCATCGTTCCCGGGGATCAGACATGACCGACTCGGCAACGGACCTCGCCGGATGAGCGCCGCAGCAGTAAGCGCATTGGGCGTTACGGCGCTGTGGCTTCTGGTCAGTCTGCCCGCTCTTGCGGGAATCGCGCTCTGCGTCACGGGGCGGCGAGCAAACCTGGCCGCCGTTCCGGTGTCGCTTGGCACCGCCGGTCTCACCGTCGCGATGGCGTTCGTCGTAGCTTCCGTCCGCCCGTCAGTCGAAGTCCCATTCGTGGCCGGAGCCCGGTTCGGACTCGCCGTCGACGGGCTGTCGGCAGTGATTGTGCCGACGGTCGCGGTTATCACCCTCATGGTTCTGGTCTTTGCAGCCGCTGAGGGAACGGAATCGCCGGCGCGCTTCCACGGGCTGATGCTCATCTTTGCGGCGGCCGTTGCGGTGACGGCGACCGCCACGACATTGCCCACTCTGTTGTTCGCTTGGGAGATCATGGGCGCCATGTCTTACGCGCTGATTGGCTTCCGCTGGCGGGAGGACAACCGGGTCGGTGCCGGACTGACCGCGTTCATCACGACCAGGTTCGGCGACCTCGGCCTCTACCTTGCGGCCGGAGCCGCCTTGGCGGGCGGCGCCGGGTTGGGACTCGCTGACCTGACTGCGGCTCCCTCTCCCTGGCGTCACATCATCGCCGCGGGAATTCTGATGGCCGCATTCGGCAAGGCAGCCCAACTGCCCTTCAGCTTCTGGCTCTCCCGGGCGATGGAAGGCCCAAGCCCGGTCAGCGCCCTCCTGCATTCGGCGGCGATGGTGGCGATGGGCGGCTACCTCCTGCTGCGACTCGCTCCGCTGCTGGAGGTCACCGGTTGGGCTGCGACGACCACAGCGTGGGTGGGGGCCCTGACCGCTCTGCTGCTGGGCGCGGTCGCCGTCGCCCAACAGGACCTGAAACAGCTCCTGGCGGCATCCACTGCAGCGCAGCTCGGTTTCGTGGTGCTGGCTGCCGGCGTCGGGTCGGTGGCGGGCGGGACGACCCACCTCATCGCTCACGCTTCAACGAAAGCGCTCCTGTTCCTCGCAGCCGGCGCCTGGCTCGCGGCGCTTGGCACCAAGCAACTGCCAGCACTCCGGGGCGCCGCTCGCCGCTGGCCGCTGGTCGGGGTGACGTTCGCCGTCGGCGGCCTGTCCCTGGCCGGAATAGCCCCTCTGGCCCTGTGGGCGACGAAGGATCAGCTCCTGGCTGGTGCCTTGGAAACCAGCCCGGCCCTTTATGTTGTTGGTTTGGCCGCCGCCGCACTCGCCGCGGCATATACGGGCAAGGCACTCATCATCGTCTGGAGCCACCCGCTGACAAATGCCCGCGACGAGTACGACACCGAGCAGAGCGGCACGCGGCACATTGGCGCCTGGGAACGGGTGCCGCTTACCGTCCTGGCGGCGGGCGCGGCACTCTTGGGGGTGCTCGCCCTGCCGCCGGTCGGCGACTGGGTACGGGGTGTGCTCGGAGCAGAATCAGATCCGCGGCCCGGCCCACTCGAGCTAGTCGGCTCGGCCGTGCTGGCACTGCTCGTGCTCGGTCTGGTGGCCTGGAAGCGGACGCCTCAGCCTTCCTGGGCCGCGAACTGGTTGGGGCTCGAGCGGGCGACCCGGGTCGTGGTCGTTGACCCGGTGCTTCTTGTGAGCCAACGACTCGCCCATTTCGATGACGCGGTGCTTGATCGCGGAATCCACACAGCGGCGCGTACAGCGCTGCGCGGCGCCCGTCGACTCGGCTGGTTCGATGACCACGGGCTCGATGCGGCAGTGACTGCGGCGGCGCGCGGCAGTATCGTCACCGCTTCCGCTGCTGCCCGGGCAGACACCGACGGTGTGGATGCGGCAGTTACGGCTATCGCCAGTACCGCGCGCCGGTTCGGCATGATCGCCCGGCGTCCGCAAACGGGCCTCCTGCATCAGTATTACGCGCAAATCACCGTCGTTCTCGCTGTCGCCGTCATCCTTCTCCTTGTTCTTCCCGTTGTGAGGTAGCCCATGCTCAGTCTTGTCGTCTTCCTGCCGGTACTGGCCGCGGTGATCCTCGTTGTCGTGCCCCAGGTTCCGGACCGGGTCGCCCGGTGGGTCTGGCTGGGGATCGCGCTTGCCGATCTGGCGCTACTGGTGGGAATGTGGATCGGCTTTGACAGCCGGGAACCGGGTGACCTCGCATACGAGGAACAGCTGCAGTGGATGCCGAGTGTGGGCAGTAGTTACCACCTCGGAGTGGACGGCCTGTCCCTGCCGTTGCTCACTCTCACCGCCGTGATCTTCGCCGCCTGCGCGCTCTATGCCCTCAGGGAGAACGACCGACCCAGGCCGCAGGCCGCTCTCTTCCTGTTTCTCCAATCAGCCTGCCTCGGCGTGTTCGCCGCGCAGGACCTGATCTTGTTCTTCGTCTTCTTCGACCTGTCACTCGTCGGCATGTACTTCGTCATCGCCGGTTGGGGCCATGGTAACGCCGCGCGCTCGGCGCTGAAGTTCTTCCTGTACACGTTCCTTGGGTCCCTGGCCCTGCTGCTCGGTTTCATCGGCTTGTACCTCGGCGCCGACCCGCACACCTTCGATATGGTCGAGCTCGCCCAGTCTCCCCCCTTCCAGAAAAACCCCGTTGCGGGGGGTTTCGTACTGGCCGCCATCCTCATTGGCCTCGCGATAAAGACACCCACGTTTCCGTTCCACACCTGGCTACCCCCGGCTCACACCGATGCCCCCGCCATCGGCTCTGCCGTGCTGGCCGGCGTGCTGCTGAAAATGGGCACCTACGGTTTCGTGCGCATCGCCATGCCCCTGCTTCCCGACGCGTGGCGATCCTGGGCCTGGATTATCGTCGTCGTCGGCATCGTGTCGGTGCTCTATGGCGCCCTCGTTGCCCTGGCCCAGACCGACGTTAAACGGATGATTGCCTACACGTCGGTCAACCACATGGGCTACATCGTTCTGGCCGTCGGTGCCGCTGGCGTCGTCAGCGACAGCTCCGCCCAGGCGCAACAGCTCGCCGTCACCGGTGCTGTCGTGCAGATGGTCAGCCACGGACTGATCACCAGCGCGCTTTTCCTCCTCGCCGGCGTGCTGTACGAACGACGGCAGAGCTACGATCTCAACGCTTTCGGCGGGCTCGCGGCACCGGCACCCCGGTACGCGGCATTCTTCGCCGTCGCCGCATTCGCGTCCCTCGGACTGCCCGGCTTCAGCGGATTCATCGCCGAATTCCAGATTTTCGCCGGCAGTATTGGAACCGTAGCGCTGAGCCTGCTCGCACTCCCCGGCATCCTCATCACCGCGGCACTGTTTCTCCTCGCGTCACAGCGCCTGCTCACCGGCAAAACGCGCGGGTTATCCACCGGGTTTAACGACCTGAACTCAAACGAGACACTCTCCATCGGCTCGCTGCTGGTTCTCTCGGTAGTCATCGGGGTGTTCCCGCGATTCCTACTCGACATCATCGAACCCGCAGCATCCGTCGTCGTCAACCTGGTCAGCCGGTAGCTGCTCGTGAACGTAGCACTGGACACTCTCTCTCTTTTTCCAGAAGTTTTCGTTCTCGCCGGGGCGATCGTCGCGCTCCTCGCCGGGTCGTTCCTCCCCCGGAACCGCCAAGTCGCGACCCGGTGGATCGCCATCTTGGCGCTGATGGCGAGTGTGGTCGCGGCGGCAGTCGGGATGATGCAGCCGTCGACGACGATCTTCGAAGCGAGCTTCGCCGTGGACATCGGCTCCGGTTTCGGTCGAATCATCATTGCCCTAGCAACGATTTTCGTTATCGTGCTCGGAATCGAGGAGCTCAGTGGTGCGCGCCGGGAAAGCGAGACCTATGCCCTGCTGCTGCTCGCCGCCCTCGGCGCCATGCTCCTGTGCGGCGCGAGCGACCTCCTCATCCTCGTAACCGGATACCTACTCACCTCGATCCCGCTATATGCCCTGATCGGAATGAGTCGTTCTCCTGGTGCCGCCGAGGCGGCGATGAAAACGTATCTGCTCGGAGCCTTGCTCGGAATCATGATGATGCTGGGCGTCAGCGTGCTGTTCGGAGTCGGCGGAGGGACCTCCTATCGCCAGCTGGGGGCCGCTCTGGTCGATGCTTCGGCTGCCGCCGTGGCCGTCGGGGTCGTCGGGGTGCTCGGGGGCCTGATGTTCAAGGCTGGCGGTGTGCCGGGACACTTCTGGATTCCGGACGCGACGCAGGCGGCCGGAAAGGCTGTCGCAGCCTTCCTCACCACCGTTCCGAAGGTCGGCGCTCTCGTTGCGGCCTACCGGCTGCTCGACATCATCCCGGCAAGCATCGACTGGCCACTGTTGGTCGGATTTCTCGCCGCCGCAAGCATGACGCTGGGAAACCTCGCCGCATTCTGGCAAGACGACGTTCGCCGGCTGCTCGGGTGGTCGACCGTCAGTCAGGTCGGCTACCTCATGTTGCCGGTCGCGGTCGCCGGGCGCACGGACCTCGCCCTGCCATCGCTGCTCCTCTATCTCGCAGGCTACGCCGCCACCAACCTCACCGCCTTCGCGGTGGTAGCCGCACTTCCCACTCGCCGCACCCTCACCGACTATCGCGGGGCTGCCAGGACCCACCCCTGGCTCGCCGGCGCCCTCATCGTGAGCCTGCTCGGCCTCGTCGGAACACCCCCAACCATCGTGTTCATCGGCAAACTCACCACGCTCGCCGCCGCCTGGGACGGAGGCCTAGCCTGGCTCGCGGTCATCGCCGTGATCAATAGCGTGGCGAGCCTGTTCTATTACCTGCGCTGGCTGGCACCAATGTTCTCCCGCATTGTTGCACTTCCGCTTTCCCCGTCGACTGCGTCACCGGCCGCTGCCGCAGCACGTGTGCGACGCCGCTGGGCAGCTGGCTCCGCCGTCACGGGAGCAGCATCCGTACTTATTCTCGGCATCGTCGCCGGCAGTATCCTCTCAATCGCCAGCACGCCCCTTGCCCACTGAATTGGTCTTGCTCACACATCGACTTCAGAAACTGCTTGTTGCCAACGAACGTTTCCGTGCGGCGAAGACGCCGCCTCATGTGAGCAAACGCGGCGCACATCTACGCTGTGGACTTCGGCGCTCTTTGGCGGCGTTCTGTGATCGCACTGTGTCGCTAATTCCCGATAACGAGGATGCTGGCGGCGGCTTCGATGACGTCGTCGGTGATGGTCTCAAGCTGGTTGATCTTGAGTATTCGGTTGATTTGGGGGAAGAGGCGTTCAACGACAATGGATATCTCGCAACCCATGTGTTGCGACACACTGAGGTTACGAGACACCTCACTACACGATTCGGACTGCGATGGGCGAGCTGGGCGGTGCCTAAGGTCTCAAGGTTCCCGGTAACTGAACGGTTAGCGGGACGTACGAATCTCATCGTCGACTACTCCAGGTCCATGTCGAAGGCGAAAAGTGTCCAAGGCTCGAGACTATGCGCGTTGAGCCGGGAGGAAGCCATATTCTGGCTGCCGAATTCGTGCTGGACGTAGTCGAGCAGATCATCGCCGTAGATAATCACGTCGGTCTGATACACCGAAAACACGGGTGCGGAAGGTCCGGTGGGATCAGCCGGAAAAACCGGTCGCCGTACAACGGAACAAGCTTCGGCCATTTGGCCGGCGGCTGCTCTTAGGGCGTGTTCATCCCACCGTTCACGTTGAGGGTCTCCCCGACGACGAAGCTGGATTCCGCGGAGGCGAGAAACACGTATGCCGGTGCCAGCTCGGCCGGTTGCGCGGCTCGTCCCATCGACGTCTCGCTGGATCCGAACTCGGGAAGCGTCTCCGGGTCCACGCCGCGCGTGACCTGCAACGCGGTCCAGGTCGGCCCCGGTGCGACGACATTGACTCGGATGCCGTGCGGGATAAGCTGCTGGGCCAGCCCCTTAGAGAGATTGTTGATTGCGCCTTTGGTACTCGCGTAGTCCAATCGATCCGGTGAGGGGGTGTAAGCCTCGAGCGACGCGGTGTTGATGATCGTCGAACCGGGTTCGAGGTGAGGCACGGCCGCCTTAACGATCCAGAAGAGTGCAAAGACGTTCGTCGCATAGGTCTGCTCGAACTGCTCATCGCTGATCTCCGCGAGCGTGGGTTGCCACACCTGCTTGCCGGCGACGTTGACGACCGCGTCGAGTCCGCCCATGGCGCTCACCGCCGTGTCGACGAGCGCTCGGCAGTAGGCCGGGTCAGTGAGATCGCCCGGCACCAACGTCGCGGTCCGACCGGCCCGCTTGATGACGTCGGCAATGTGACGCGCATCCGACTCCTCTTCTGGGCGGTACGACATCGTGATATCGGCTCCCTCGCGGGCGAAGGCGATAGCCACTGCGCCACCGATGCCCGAGTCTGCTCCCGTGATCAAGGCACGCCGGCCGGTGAGTCGGCCGGTTCCGCGGTACGTCGCCTCGCCGAGGTCGGGCACCGGCGTCATCTGCGACTGGATACCGGGCTCGTCTTGCTGCTGAACGGGTGGGCTGATGACGGGGTAGCGGGTGCGCGGATCGCCGAAGGTGTACTGGTCTGGCTTCGCGGGGGCGGGTGTTGCGGTGGGCTCTGTCATTTCTGTCTCCTTGCCGAGCGGGATGCACCGTCGGCACCCGAGAGCTCTTCGATGGTGATGGCTGCGTTAATGAGTCCGATGTGGCTGAGGCCCTGGGGCAGATTGCCGAGGAACGAGTGATCGCTCGGCTCGATCATCTCGGCGAAAAGACCCACGTCGTTCGAGAGCTGGACGAGTTCGTCCATGAGCACCGTGGCCTCGTTGTGGCGACCTACGCAAGCCAATGCACTCGCCATCCAGAAGGAGCAGGCGACGAAGGCTCCCTCCTCCTGATCGGCTCCACTGTAGCGATAGAGCAGCGGACCACTGCCCAACTCGTTCCGGATGGCGTCGATGGTCGACGACATGCGGGGCCCGCGGTCGAAGCCGCTCGTAGCGTGCAGCAGTACCGAGGCGTCCAGGCTCTCGTCCCCGGCGTGGGCGACGTAGGCTTGGAGCGCCTCGGACCAACAGTGCCCATCGATCCAAGTTCGGATCTCGTCACATTCGGCTCGCCATCGCTTCGCATCGCCGGGCATGTGGCCGGCCTCGCACAGCTGGGCCGCAGCATCTAGCGCTTGCCAGCAGCCCATCTTGGAGGAGGTGTTGTGGTGCTGCTCCTCGAGCTCCCACATCCCCGCGTCTTCCTGTCGCCAGGCTCCAGCGGTGTGTTCGGCGAGGGATTCCAGCAGCAGGCCCGTTTCTCCGTCCAGCACGTTGCCGGCGGTGACGTAGATGCGAATCACGTCAAAGAGGTCGCCGTAGACGCTGAGCTGCACCTGATCGGTCGCCCGATTTCCCGAGACCACCGGGCCGATCCCTCGCCATCCGGGTACCTGGTGCGTGGTGACGTCCCCCGGGAGCTCACCGCTGAGTGTGTAGAGGATCTGCAGTTCGGGACCGTGATTCTTGAGCGTCCGGAGTAGCCAGTCCACCGCCGAATGCGTCTCCTCTCGCAGACCGAACCGCACCAACGAGTGGACGGTATAGGCGAGATCACGCACCCACGCGTAGCGGTAGTCCCAATTCTTGCCCCCGCGCAGGCTCTCGGGCAGCGAGGTCGTCGGCGCCGCAGCGATTGAACCGGTCGAGGCGTACATAAGGAGCTTCAGTGCGAGCGCGCTGCGGTGCACGTGGAGAGCCCAGGGGCCGTCGTAGCTGAACTCCTTCGACCAGGCGCGCCACGTGCTGATGGAGCGGTCGATGGCGGCATCCGTATGTTTTCCAACCGGAATGGGAAGCGGGCTATCCGATGTTCCCGCGACGACAAGGAGGTGTCGCGACCCCTTCGATGTCGTGAATCCGCCCGCTATCGTGCGATCGCCGCCGCCGCGTGGCCCGTGCTGGATGCCTTGCACGGTGAGGTTGACCGTGTCGATTCGCAGGATCTTGCCGAGGGGGCCGTCTTCGACCCACGGCGACGACGAGCTGAAACGGGTGCCCGGCGCGACCTTCCAGTGGAACTTCACGGCGCCCCGGATCCCCTCGACGCGACGCGCTAACTCAACCCATGGCAGGCGTCCGGCGAGGCCCGTGACTAGCGCGTCCGTGACGCGTGCGACCCCGGACTCCGTGGTGAATGTCGTCCGAAGCACGTTCGTCCCGCTGAGGTAGCTGCGTCGCACGGTATACGGCTCGGTCGGCGCGAGTTCGATCTGACCGCCGTCTTCGGCATCCAGCAACCGGGCGAAGACTGGGGTGGAGTCCATATCGGGAATGGGTAACCAGTCGACGCTGCCGTCCCGGGCGATGAGCGCGACCGTCCTGCCGTCCCCGATCGCGGCATAATCCCGCAGATCGACATAGCCGTCGGTGCGGGCTTTCATGGCGAGCATGCGGTGATTTACCACGCTGCACTGAGGATGGCATCCGCGGTGCGGAGCGAAAGTGCCATCATCGTGAGGCCCGGGTTCGCGGTCAGCGAGCTCGGGAACACCGAGGTGTCGCTGATCCAGAGATTAGGGATATCGAAGCTCCGACCGTCAGCGTCAACTACGCCGACGTCGGCCGTCTCGCCCAGCCGGCAGGTCCCGAGGGTGTGAGCAGATCGCGGCAGAACCAGGATGTCGCTGCCACCCGCCGCTGACACGATGTTGGTCATCGTCGTGACCGCGTGAGCCTCGATCGCCTTCTCGTTCTCGCCCGCAGTGAAGCTTACGTGCGCCTTGGGCACGCCGAGCTCGTCGACCTCGTCGGACAGGGTGAGCCGATTTGAGTCGGAGGGCAGGCATTCCGCGTTGATCCCCAGGCCGGCCATATACGGGTACTGCTCGAGTGCCTCGGTAAGTTCCGGACCCCACAGTGAGCTGCCCCGGATCAGCGTCGTCGCGAAGGTCAACGGCATCATCCCGAGGCTCTGCATCAGGTAGCCGCCCACGAAAGTGGCGTCAGGCGGGCGCACCATGTCTTCCGAGATGATCGACGACGGATAGCCGCGATACGACCGCATCAACTGGTCGAATCGTCCCCAGACCTGCACGCCACCATGGGCCATGAAATTTCGGCCGACCTGGCCGGTGCTGTTTGCGAGTGCGTTGTGCAGCAGCAGCCGCGGAGTCTCGATCCCGCCGGCGCTGAGCACCAACATCGCGCAGCGTTGGCGGTGGTCGACGCCACCACGTCGATAAATCACGGCGGTGACGGCGCCGGATTTGTCCGTTTCGACGGTGTGCACTGTCGAATCAGCGCGGATCTCGGCCCCGCGTGACAAAGCCGCCGGGAGGTAACTGGTATCCATCGACACTTTCGCGCCGTTGCGGCATCCTTGGTGGCAGGCGCCGCAGTTGACGCAAGCCTGGCGCAGTCCGAATCCCTCCTGCTGCCAGTCCTGGCTGATGACAGCGGCGGGCGCATCGGTCGCGTGGATGCCGAGCGCCTCGCATCCACGCATCATCATCTCCGACGAGGCGTTGCGCGCAACCGGCGGCAGGGCGTAGCGCCGATCAGGGTCCCAGGGATAGTTGGACGGCCCGGAAATACCGAGGTACTGCTCGACGCGGGCGACATAGGGCATGAGCTCGGATGGGGAGATCGGCCAGTCGAGACCCTGACCCGTCTCGCGTCGGAACGACATGTCACGCGCGTCGGGGCGCGGCGTAAAGGCACCCCAATGCAACGTCGAACCGCCGACACCGCGGCCGCTGTTGTTGGGCCCGAAAGCGGTCGGTGTTTCGCCTCCGCTGAGCCGCTCATCCATCCAGATGATGTCGACTGCCTCGGTCTCGTCAGGCGTGTGGTCGCCGGGTTCGACGTTCGGGCCGGCTTCCAGCACCACGACTCTCAATCCGGCCGACGCTAAGGACGCGGTCAGAGGAGCCCCGCCAGCCCCTGACCCGACCACGATCACGTCGACCTCGTCGGCGTGGTCGAACACGCGCATGCCGCTCAGGTTCATTCGGTGCCGCCGCCGCTCGGTTCCCAGGCTTCTCGGCGGCCGACTTCGAGAAGGGTGAACCCCTGCTTGCGGACGCCGTCGCCGCCGTTGCCGAAGCCGTCGTACTTGACGCGTGAGAAGGTCGCCGGGTGCGCCATCCACTGACGAGCCAGATCCACGCGGGCGTCTTCGAACCAGAGCTGCAGCTGCTTCGAGTTCAGCGTTGAGCCCTCGGCGACGAAGCTGCCGTCGATCAGCTGCGCGATCATCTCGCCCTGTCGCTCGGGGGTGTGAATGCCAAATCCGACCAGCGCGTCGAGGCCGAGGCGATAGGCGTCCACGTCGGCGGGCAACGCCGCGTTCCGCCAACCGTCGCCGCCTCCGCGACCGAGCTGCTGGTCGACACGAGCGGCGAGGTCGATCGCGTCATCGCCTTGCGGGACAAGTCGCTCGGCGATGTCGCGCAGTGTCGCTAGTTGCTGGCTCGACAAGACCAAGGGTTGGTAACCAGGGTCATCCGCCAGCGCCCGCCGGGACAGGATGCCGCGGGTTCGCTCGCTCGTCCGTTCCGACGCGATGACTCGGCCGGTGCTCGGGGGAACCCCCGGAGACGTCCCTGCATGGTCACGCCAGAAGGTCAGGATCGCGGCGGCGACCTCCTGAGGACGCTCGATCGGCAGAAGATGGGCGGCATGCTCGATCGTCACGAACTTCGCCGCCAGGTAGGTCGCCCCGTTGAGGCGGCGCTGCGCGGGGTCTCCCAGCTCCACATCCTGGGCGCCCGAGATGATGAGAGCTGGCACAGCCAGCTTTCCGACTTCTGAAGACCAGTCTTCGCGACTGCCCCTCTCCAACCAGGCGCGCCAAGCTAGCGGGTCCGTGCGCCGCACGCCCGACACCGCACTTGCCATGTCCGCCGCGGCGAGTGGCTCGGCGATGTTGGCGTCGACGAACTCGCGCGCCGATTCGTCGCTCAAGTGGCCGTCGGAAGCCGAGTGGCTTTCTGACGCCCAGCCGATCATCAACTCGCGGTGGTCCTCTGCCATCGGCTCGGGCGTCACGGGAGATGCGGCCAGCAACACGACGCCGGCGAGGCCGAAAAGGGGCGCCCGACCAGACAGAGTTCGCGCGGCGATGATCGAGGCAATTTTTCCGCCCATGCTGTGGCCGACGAGCATCCATCGCGCAGAATCATGCGCACGGATCCGGCGGATGACGAACTCGACCGTCTCCTCCACCGAGGCCCCGTCGACCCACGCCGTGTCACCGAACCCGGGTAGATCGATGGCGACTACCTCGATCTCACCAGCCAGGGCATCCCGAAGGTGAGCGAACTCGACAGAGCTCGCGCCCAGGGCATGAAGGCAGAACGCCACCGGCCGCGCGGATACCCGAGCGCCGTTGCTTGACATGACATCAGTCAACCGAAAGACCGCCGATACGTCAAGGGCTTGATGAGTACCGCCGACCGGACAGGTACCGTTCCCGTTTCTGCGGGAAGCGTTCGATGCGGCTGTAATAGGAAATGGCCAAGACAACCCGGTTTTGCCAGGTCGCTTCGGTCAGCATCTGATCACACCCACCAAGCAAAACGGCTCCTGGTTCGAGCGCGCGCTCCGTATTGCGGAACTCCCACCCATGACGATTCATGATCTTCGACACACTGCTGCAACCCCGGCAACCAAACCGTCAGCAGTCCCATGCCGTGTCACTTGGGAACCTTCATCGGGGCATCGGAGTCATCCGGCACGCGAATCGCTTAGATCAGCACAACGCTGCTGCCGTCGACCACCAGCGCCTGGCCGTCGCGAAGAGCCCAATACGGCCTGCCCACCTGAGCGTAAGCAGCAGCCACGCGGGTTAGGGCCTCGTTCTCCGGGTGCTCCGGAGATTCAAGGTGAGGCACGAAGGGCCGATCTAGGATGCTGAGGCCGTCAAACTCGACCGCTCCATACATGGACAAGGCGTCCTCCGTTGAGTCGCACTCTTCGAGGCCCAGCAGGCTCGGGGCCAGGACGCACACCCCCGCACTGAAGGCGGCGTAGACCAGTTCGTCAGCTCTGAGACGATCCGCGATGATCGAGTCGGCCCCCGATCGCGCCAGAGCCATCCGGAGCGTGAAGACGTTGCCGCCCCGAACCCAGAGGAAGTCCGGCTGCCCAAACTTCGCAGAAAGGCTCTCGGCGTCGTGCGCCCGAAGGTCGAGCTCACGTGCTTCGAGCCCAACGTCCGCGAGATTCGTAACCTGACGTTCAGTCTCTAGGCGCCGGATCTCGGGCTCAGCCCCGTCGAAAGCGTTCATGATGACCCACCCACGTCCACGCGCACGAACCAGGCCCGTGAACGCCTCTGGATGGTCGCCCAGCTGGTATGACGAGAGATAGAGGCGCATGAAGCCATTGTCCCGACCTTCGCGCACGAAAGTCGAATTGCGTGCGTCCGCAAGACGGACGCTCAGCGGGACCGAATCGCCGACGTCTGCGCTGAGATGCCCGTAAGCCGAACCGCTAACGGAACGGTTCATTGCGTTCGGTGCGTCGAGCCACTTCGTTGGTCGAGGCCGCGGCTGGACTGGCGATGCGGCCGACTGCCATACTGGGCTCGGCGGGGAGGGGACCTGATGCCACGACTGACGACATTCGTTCTGGGGAGCATCGCTCTGGTGCTCGGACTGGTGGCCTGCTCGCCTCCGACAACCGAGACTCCACCGGTCGACACCGCGATCCAAACGGATGTGCCAGCCCCGACCGACGAGGCGGCCGACGTCGTCATCCCCGACGGTGTCATCGGCACGGCCGAGCTCACGTCTGCCTCGGGGGACGACACCGTCTCCGGAACCGTCGTGGTCACGGCGGGAGGCGGCGGGTTCGACGTCGCACTGGAGGACTTCCACTCGGACGTTCCCGGAGGCGTGCAACTCTTCCTCAGTTCCTGGTCGGAGACCACGACCTGCCTGGCCGACATGTACAACTTCTCGTTCGGCAACCTCTCCACGGACGCCGATCAGCGCGGGCTGAGCCTGGGCGACAGTGACTCCTCCCGGGGCGACCCAAGTTACTATCTGACCGCCGTCATCACCGCGAGCGCCCCGAGCACGACTGATCCTGATGGCTGCGTGCTCACTCCCCGGGCGGTCGGCACGATCACTTGGGATGTGCCGGACACCCGCCCCGGGCTGCTCGCCGTCGATACCGGCGCTCGGTTCGGCGCTGGCGGTGCCACCGCCACAGCCGATGGTTCCCCCATCTCCTACCGCGCGGTCGCCGGCGACACGCTCAACGACATCGCCGACCGCTTCGGCATCACGCTCGACGACCTCGGCTTCCTCAACCCGCTGACCAGCCGCCAGCTCCAGGCCGGCGACGATCTGAACCTCCGTGTGGCGCTGCGCGGCGGCGCCTCGGTCCCGCCGCCCTGGGACTGAAGGCCGTTCCAGGGCATGAACCTCCACAGTCGTCCCGATACGGGAACGTCTTACGGGCCGTTTCGACGGTCACGAATCGAACGAAACGAGAGCCGTTAGGGTGGGCTGATGAGTACAAACGATAAGGTCTTGGTTCGCGCGGTCCAGGCCGCAGACTCCGACGAGTGGGCTGAGCTATATCGGGGGTATCGAGCCTTCTACGCGCTCTCTCCCGATGACAACGTTGTTGAACGTGTCTGGTTTTGGGTCACTGACGATACGCATGAAGTCAATGCCTTCGTTGCCATCTCGGACGATCGCCTCGTTGGGCTCGCGCACTATCGACGATTTGCCCGTCCGTCCACTGGCAGCGTGGGTTTCTACCTCGACGATCTATTTACGTCCCCAAACACGCGCGGTATCGGCGTCGGGCGGGCGCTACTGAGCGAGGTCTCTGCGCTGGCCGATCGCGAAGGCAGTTCAGTCATTCGCTGGATCACCGCTGAGGACAATACTCGCGCTCGTCGTCTCTACGATTCGACCGCCACTTTGACGAAATGGGTTACGTACGATCTGGCGCCGGGGTCGCTTTGACCGCTCGATAGCTCACCGGGGTTGGGCATGATTCGTGGTGCTCGGCGAATGGTCTCAGCGCGGTCCGTCCAAGACCGATTAGATAGGGGATGGATTTAAATTATCGGTTCTCTGCCGACGTTGCCGACATAGACCGTGACCAGGTGCATCGCTGGATAAGTGAGCAGTCCTATTGGGCGCCCGGGCGGTCGCGATCGAGGCAGGACGCAGCCATCGATGGCTCACGCAACTTCGGCGTCTACGACACTGCATCGAACAGGCAGGTCGCCTACGCGCGGGTCATCACGGATGGAGTGACTTTTGCATGGCTGTGCGACGTCATTGTCGACCCCACGGTACGGGGCCGCGGCATCGGGGTGGTGCTCATTGCGGGTATCGTAGCAGAGTTCGAGCTGATGGGTCTGAGACGAATCGCTCTATCGACCAACGATGCGCACGGATTGTATTCCAAGTTCGGGTTCACTGACTTAGATATCCCCGAGACATGGATGGAGCGCCTCGGCGACCCAAACTCCTAAACAGCCCAAACGCCGGCGGACCGTCTGCCAAAGGCTGCGATTAGCCTCGCGACCGCGCTGGGCGAGCGCCCGCAAGCCGAACCCTGAGCGGGCAACTCAACGGAGTGCACTGCCTGGAAATTCCCCGGTTCGGTCGGTACGGTAACGAAGCAACGAACGCCCGGTGGGCACGGTGATCGAATGGAACAATAATGACAGGCACCACGCTGGCACCAGTTAT